>NZ_JAVRFH010000097.1:0-12340 GCF_031845825.1 Streptomyces lancefieldiae
AACCCGGACTCCTCCACCTGCCTCCCGGCCGCCGACCTATACCGGACCGTGTACGGGTGCGGACACTTCGACCACCGCGACCGCGGATGCTCACACCCCTTGAAAAACGAACCCATCCCACGAACCAGGGCAGTGGACCCCATGTTGCTGACTCCTCCACGACCGATGCTGACGGTTTGCTGGGAGTCAGAGGGCTGGCATGCCGCTGACCTGCGGTTATGTGCGCAGGGCTCGATATGTTCTGGAACTGGATCGGACGGTCGCAGGAGGAGATCGTTCAGGCCCGCCGGGACTGGATGGAAGGGACACGGTTCGGCGAAGTGAAGGGCTACGACGGGGTCCCACTGCCCGCGCCGACGCTGCCGGCGGCGTCGCTAAAGCCGCGGGGAAGGGTACGCTGACCCGCGGTAATGCGTCGGTTTTGCTGACCGCTGGGGATAGGCGGTTAGCAATTCTCACTGTTTTTGACCCACCTGTCGGACAGCTCCTGAACAGCTCGCTGGCCTCAGGCCGGAGTGGTTGGCGATCCCACGGTGTGGCTTTCTGTGGGCAGCTCTGGCAGGACACTTGCTGACTCAATGCTGACTTTGCTGTCGCGTTGTCAGGTGGGTTTGAGAGGCCCTTTGCCCAGTTCCGGTGATTGCGTAGGTGCTTGCAGGGTTGGTAAGGGTCGGGCCAATGCTGACCTGGCCGCCGGCCGAGTCAGGCGTTGGAGAGGGGCAGTGCTTTTCGCGCTGCCGCCCTGTGGGGATCCCACAAGAGTTCGGTGTCGCCGTTGACCGTCGGCAGTCGCCGCTCGGCCCGATCCGTGGACGCTGTGCCGGGGAGTGACTGGCAGGTTCTTCGTCTGCTGGTGGTACAGCGCTTGCGCGCCCCTGAACTGCGGTGATGGGGTAAAGGGTAGCCTTTGTGGCTTGGATGGTCCGAGTATGGTCCGGATCTTGATGGCAGGGCGACGCCTGATGCGAGTCGCCGCATGTGCGGGACCACATGGCACAGGTTGTAGAAGCCGTCCAGGGGCGTCTATGCCAGTCCAGCGCGGGCATGAAATCGCAGGTCGGAGCCTCTTGGTCCGAGAGGGTCTGCCCAGTTGGTGATTGCTGTGTGATACGCGGGTGTTAGGCCGTGTATCGAAAGCGCGGACAGGCCGGGCGGGGTGATGCCCCGGTCCGGCCCGTCCGCTCTCTGCTAAAGGTCGAGCTGATGTTGGTGTGTCGTGTGCGTGGGTGTGTAGCCGAGACCGTCGTTGATCTGTCTCATGTGTGTGTTGCTGTCGGCGGTGTCGGTCAGGAGGCCACCGAGGTCCGGATAGTCCCTATGGGCCTGTCGGATCGACTCGGCCTTCATCCATCGGCCGAGGCCGTGTCCACGGTGCTCGGGCAGCACACCGGTGCCGTAGTGCTGGCCGTCACCTGCGCCGATGCCGGGGATGACGAGTTCGGTGAACCCGGCGATCGAGCCGTTGGAGGCGTCGATGGCGACGACGGTGTGCAGGTGGTCGCCGCGCTGTTCGACGGCCTTCGCCGCGGCCCGCACGCGGTCCACGTCCCAGGTCACGGTGCCGTACTCGGTGTCGTCCATGGGCATGTCGTCCATGGCGCGGCGTGAGGCGGCGAACGTCTGGGCGAGGTCGTCGGGGACGGTTCCCTGCCATGAAATCAGCCGGTAGCCGGGATGCGGACGCTCGCTGATCTCGGCGAGGACGGCGGTATCCACGTCAGCCAGTGGCAAGCGGGTGAACCTCAAGGTGAGGACCTTCCGGAAACCGCGCGCTGCCAGGAAGTGGTCGCCGGGCGATCCGGCTTCGGCCTGCGCGACAACGCAGCGTCGGGCGTTGTCCCGGGCGGTGGCCACGGCGGTGTTGAGGAGCCGGGAGCCGACGCCCTTGCGGCGCTCCGCGGGATGAACACGGAGGTCGAGGTCAGCCAGGTGCTTTTGTCCGCCATCGAACAGGCGCAGAAAGGCCGTCCCGGCAGGGATGGAATCCGCGTCCGACGCCAACCAGGCAAGACGCCGGCCGTGCGGCCCGTGAGCGGGGTCGGTCAGTGGAGTGATGCGAAGGGACAAGGTGTCTCCGTCGAGAGGAGGTGGCAAAGGTCAGTACGCGAGCTCAACTCCTGGGCACTCCTGCGCATGTGCTCCACACCTCCTCGTCGACAGCGCCGACCTGCACCAATGCAGGCGGCTGGGTGAACCTAGCTGGCCGATTGACTCCTGGGCAACGGATTAACGAAAAGACGGTGCGCGTGTGTGGTCACAGCCACTCGTTGATGGCCGCGACGAGGACGGTCGCCTCATAGCGGACCGCGAGCTTGTCGTATCTCGTGGCCACGGCACGATGCCTTTTGAGACGATTGATTCCACATTCGACCGCGTGCCGAGCCTTGTAATCCTGGGCGTCGAACTTGGGCGGCCGGCCGCCGCGAGCGCCGAGTCTCTTGCGATTGCGGGCCTGGTCGGCCTTGTCCGGGATGGTGCATCGAATCCCGCGTCGGCGCAGGTAGGCGCGGTTCTTGCGGGACGCGTACGCCTTGTCGGCCCGCACGCGATCGGGGCGGACGCGTGGCCGGCCCGGACCGATGCGGGGCACGCGAATCTTCTCCAGCACCCGTTCGAACTGCGGCGAGTCTCCACGCTGCCCGGCCGTCACCACGATCGACATGGGCTTCTGCCCCTGCTCGACGGCCAGGTGCAGCTTGGTGGTGAACCCACCGCGCGAACGCCCCAGCCCGTGATCACCAGGCTCGGTGAAGACGCCACCCGGTGACTCCTTCTGCAGGTCACCCCGCTTCCGGGCCCCGGCCGCATGCTGATGGGCACGGCATACCGTGGAGCCGACGCTCAGGTCCCACGTGATCGCACCCTTCGCGTCGGCCAGGGACTGGAGCTGGGTGGGGACCCGGTGCCAGGTGCCATCCCGTTGCCAGCGGCGGAACAGGTCGTAGATCCGGCCCCACGGCCCGTACTCGACGGGTACGTCCCGCCACGGAACACCGGTCCGGACCCGGAACCGTATGCAGTCGATGAGCTGCCGCCGAGACCAGACAGGCGGCCGACCTGCCTTCACGCCCTTTGGCAACAATGGCTCCAGCGCCGCTCACTGATCGTCCGCCAGATCTCCCCGCGCCATGAACCAAGATCATTCACGCCTCAAGATCCACTTTTGACACACGGCCCAGCCCGGTACGGGCAGGGCGACAGCTGCGCAAAAGGCGGGAAGGCCGGCGCTGATCGTCGGCCCCAGGAGACAACTGTGGTGCGACTCCACCATCACTCCCTTTCCTCATGTTTGCTTCACCACAAGGACCAGGGTCGTCGGCGAGTTGTGACACCTCCTGTGGCGGAGCAGCACACCGAAGCCATGCCGGGCCTGGAAGCTGCGCCAGTGCGGTGCCGAGCGAGTACAACTGGCCGGCGGTGATGCGTGCACTGCTGCCCGGACACCGTGCTGGGCCTTCTGGAGGCGTGACTGGCCTCACGTCACAGGCGAAAATACGAGGACACGTGAGAATTCATAGGCCTGCGGCCGTGCTTCTTGCCGGCCTGCTGCTGGGAGGGACTTTACCCACGGCCGCTTCTGCGGCACCCGCGAAGGTCCGTGCGTCGGCCCCGGCGGCCACGGCGGCGGAAGGACCGGACGCGTCCGGACCGGACCTGTCCTACGAGAACCGCTCCCTGCCCGGACCCGGCCTGCCGGACTGGTCCCGTGCGGGTTACCGGGGCGGCCTGCCGCTGCCGGACGGCGAAGAGGACTTGACCGACCTCGCCTCCTGCCGCATCTCCCCGGAACTGCTCGCCTCCAAGTACGAGGTGGTCGCCGACGACGGGGCCGATGACACCACCGGCCTGCAACAGGCGATCGACTTCGTCAAGAAGGAGTGCTCGCCCCTGGCCGGCTTCAACCGGCGCTCCCTCATCGAGCTGCCGTCCGGGCGAATCGACGTGACCCGGCAAATCTACGCCGACGCCAGCTTCCTGACCATCAGGGGCAAGGGGGCCGGTGACGGTGGCACCCGGCTGGTGTTCCGGCCCGACCTGCGCACCCGGTACGACCAGGTGACCAACGGGCGCTGGGACCAGGAGTCCATGGCGGCCGGTGCCGCTCCGGACATCGGCAACGGCGGCTGGATCTGGCCTGGGCGCGGAATGTTCCGGGTGCAGACCCGGGACGTGGCAACCCGGTACCAGGACGACTGGGAGGCCGCGTCCAGCCTCCCCATGCGCAAGGACCTCTTCGAGGGCAGCATCAACCAGCACTGGGTCTCCGGCGTCAAGGTTCTGGCGGCCGCCGACGATCCCGGTTACTCGGCACGGCGGGGCGGCACCGTCGTACGGCTGGACGCCAAGGCCGACATGACGAGGTTCAGGTCAGGCGGCTACGTCTGGGTCGGTGCGGCCAACAGCAAGAAGTTCTACGAGCAGCAGGGCATCACCGATCCGCTCATGATGGAAGCCCTCCACATGCGCCAGCAGATGTTCCGGCTGACCCGGGTCGATACCACCGCGAAGACGATCACGGTGGACCGGCCGCTGGAGTGGGACCTCCCGGTCGACTCCGAGTCCGACGGTTCGGCACCGGTCAACGCCGGCGGCAAGCCCTACGCCAGCAAGGTCACCCCGCTGAAGGTCGTGGAGGGCGTCGGGTTCGAGGACTTCGCCTTCACCCAGGACATGGACGGGCTGCCGAAGATCGGTGGTCAGGAGACGTACTCGCTCACGCCCGAGCAGGCGAGGAACAACTACGGCAACATGGCTCCCGAGTACGCGATGCACGGCATCGTGTTCAAGTGGGCCGCCAACAGCTGGGTCCGCGGACTGAAGGCCACGATGACGGGTTCGCACCCGATCGTCACCGAGAACGCGCGCAACCTGCAGATCGAGCGCAACAGCTTCGACGGGGCCTGGAACAAGGGCAAGGGCGGCAACGGCTACCTGCGCGGCAGCCGGGTGTGGGACTCCTTGTGGGCCCACAACCAGATCCGTAACCTCCGCCATTTCACCTTCCAGTGGTCGGCCAGTGGGAACGTCGCGTTCCGCAACGACCTCGACGCGGACCTGAACCTGCACGGTGGCTGGGAACACAAGAACCTGTTCGAGCAGAACACCGTGCGGATCCCCTACGAGCACCGCTCAGCCAACTGCGAGTCGAACTGCGGCGGCGAAGGCGGCGAGATCGACGAAGGTACCTGGTACCCGATCTGGTGGGCCGCGGGACCCAAGGCGGGCAAGTGGTCTGGTTCCTCGGGTCCGCAGAACGTCTTCTACAACAACACACTGACCAAACAGACCACGCCCGGCGGGCCCTTCGAGACGTACGCACCGTACGGGGACCGGCCCGGTACCGGCGTTCGAGTTCGGCTCCGACAGCGACGAGCCGGGGGAGTTCAAGCACCTCGGCCAGAACGGTCAGGGGATCGCGGACTGGACCGGCCGGGAGACGGCCGACTTCGAAGGACAGGGCGTCGCCACCCTCGACCTGGGCAAGCGCCACTCGCTGTTCCTCAAGGACACCGGCGGTGACATCGATCCCCGGACCAGAAACGCCCGGGTGGCGGTCACCTGGAACATGCACGGTTCGGGTATCAGCCACGCGAACAACGACGCGAACAAGTGGGACCTGGGCGTACGAGGGATCATCGACTCGGGGGCCCCCGTCGATGTCATCGCTCTGCAGGAGGCCGGCGTGCCGCCCGGCGGAGTCGCCCAGGCTCACTACACCATCCCGCAACCGCCCGGCACGGCTCAACGGCCGCAGTACCTCGTGCGGGGGCAGGACGGTCAGCTGGTGGCACCGGACGTCTATGAGTACCCCTTCGGATCGGCGACCCAGCAGGACGGATGGCTCTACTGGCTCCGCACCGACACCAGAACCGAAGGCGCCGGTCAGGTCAACCTGGCCATCTGGACGCGCGAGCGGGTGTACGACCCCGCGACGAATCCGACCGCCGAAGGCCGCGTCTTCGTTGTTCCCACGCTCACAACCCCGGATCAGCCGACTCAGGGCCGGCCCGCTCTGGGCGTGCGCCTCGGCGACACCGTCCACTTCACCGTGCATGCCGTATCGCCTGGCGGTGCCAACGCACCAGCCCTCGCGAACCGGGTCCGGACCGTGATGAGAACCGCCGGCGACGGCGGCGGCCCCCTCTCCTCGGTCCTCATGGGCGACTTCAACCAGGAGGCGGGCAACTTGCGTGCGCAGCTGGGAACGTTGCACGCCGTCCACAGTCTGACCGAACCGACATTCCCCGTCGTACCCGCACCCGGCCAGACTGGACGAACCTACGACTACGCCGTGGTGCCGCGCGTGTCGGACCCGAACCTTCAGGTCCAGCTGCGGGGCGCGGGCCGGCTCAGTCGGGTGCGGTTCTCCGATCATTACCCCGTTGCCTTCGCCTTCGACGAACCCGGGACATGGGAGCCGCCCAAACCGCCCAAGAAGTCACGGAAGGTACCCGTAGGCGAGACAAGACTTCTGCGTAATGCCAAGAGCGGCAACGCACCGTACCCATCGGGCCGTGGCAGTAGCGGCGGCAGCAGACTCTCCGTGCGCGGCGTCGAACGGAGCAGTGTGGGTCAACAGCGATTCATGCTGCAGCCGATTCCCGAGTCGCCAGGCCACTTCGCCCTGGTCCACAGGATGACGTACACCTACATGGGCCTGGAGTACGGCGCCGCGAATGCGCCCGCTGTGCTGCTGCCCGAGTACGAGGCGGACTCCCAGCTGTGGACGGCCGTCGACATGCAGGACGGCACCTGGGTCCTGCAGAACGCCGCGACCGGCCAGGTGCTCTCCACCGCCGACACCGAGGGCGACGAGGAACTGGTGGGCCGCGACTACGACGCGTCGGACGCCGCCCAGCGGTGGTTCTTCCAGGACGCCACGACCGAAGCCCTCGACGTCGACGAGATCGTCCGCGAGGACATGGACCCGGCGGGATGGGCCATCAGCGCCCGAGACGGAGACGCGGAGAACGCCGAGCTGACCATGGCGCCCAACGGTGACCAGGCGGACCAGCGGTTCACCCGATCTACGCCGACACCGTGGTCGACGAAGCGGAGCCAGCCATGCAGTAGGGCATCTGTGGTGTCGTTGAGGTGGACAACGTGACGGCCGTGAGGGCGGCGGATCAGAGGTTGCCGTCGGGTGAGCAGCACGTCGGAGAGGACGAGGTTGCGCAGGTCGGTGCCGCTTGTTGCATGGAGGGCGACCAAGGCGAGAACCAGACGGGTAGCCGGGTTGGAGCTGGGTCTCCAAGAGCCCGACCAGCCGGTCGGGGCCGGAGTTGTGGGCAACAGTTCCTGGCGGGTTATGCGAACGCCGCGGGTGGGGATCAGGTGTGCGTGATCAGGTAGGCGGGGCCCTCGCCGTGCCGGGCTCGTTCGATGGCGTCGACGCGGGCGAAGGCGCGCGGCGCCATCAGCTCCTGCCAGGTCGCGAGGTCGTGGACGGCCCACATGTCGTGCTCGGCGGGATCGAGGCGGATCCGGCGGAGCTGCTCGGCGGTCAGCCGTCCTCCGTCGAAGATGAGCCCTACCTTGTTCAGCGGCTGGCGCGGCCCGGCATGCAGGAAGTGCGTCAGGAGTAGCCTCGGCGTGTCCATACCGAGTTCGAGACCGGTCTCCTCGACCGCCTCGCGCTGGGCGGTCTGCAGCGGGTCCTCGCCTGGGGTGTCCAGGTTGCCGCCAGGGAATTGCCAGAGTCGTGAGCCGTAGACCGAGCGGAGCTGGACCGGCCGGTCGTGTTCGTCGCGGATGTACAGGCAGCCGTACACCGTGTGGTGGGGGACGGTCTGCGCGTACTGCGCGGGCGTCATCGGCATGGGGCGGCCGGGCCGGGCGGGGCGGTGGTCGAACGCGAAGGCGAGAGCGCCGAGGGCTTCCTTGGCCGACGGGTAGATGCCGCGGAGGTCGGCGAGCAACGCGCCGGGCGTCCCGTCCGGGTCGACGCGCGCGGTGTCCTCCGAGCTGAGCAGGTCCTCGAAGGAGGAGTACGAGGTGATCCGCTGCACGACGACGTCGAGTTCCCGCCCGGTGTCCCGGTCGTGGAAGACGACCGTGTCACCGACCGCGACGGCGCGCTTCTGCGGGGTGGCCACCCTCACTTCGATCGTCTTGCGGCCTGCCTCCACTTGACGGTAGTACCGCCCGAGCAGGTGCATGTGGTGCTCTTGCGGTTCGTCTCCGGCCGCCGGGCTCGGGACGGCTGGGATCGCCTGCTGGGTGTCGTCAGGCACACGTGCCTCCGTTCGGTGAGTTCCGTCCGTTGCGGTCTTGGGATCGCAACCGTGGGTGGACGAGGATGCCGGCGCGCTGAGGCAGTTCGATCGGTCCGTAGCGCGCGTGCGGCTTCTGCCGCATCAGCGCGTCGTACCGGTCCGCCACCGAGAAGTGCCAGAACTCGGTTCCGTAGTTCGTGAAACCGGCGTTCTCCATGGCGTTGAGCAGCAGCGTGCGGTGGTGGCGCGCGTGATCGCTGAGGTTCGGGGCGTGAGTGAAGCAGGCGCCGTCGCTCTCCTCGGGGGAGGCGTTGATGCGGGTGCCGAGGTCGAGTTCGTGGCCGTCCTGGTCGGCGAGGGTGACGGCCACGGCCGCGCCCGCGGAGTGGGGCGCGATCTTTGGCGGTGACACGTACCGGCTGGCGGCCTGGTGCAGCTGCTCGGCTGTCCAGTCGGGGTGGGTGGCGGCCAGCTCGTTCCGGTACTCGGTGAAGTAGTGCTGCTGTAGGGCCGGCGGACGGTAGCCCTCGATGAACAGCAGGTCGGTGCCGGCGGGCCTTTCGGGCGAGCGGGTCATACCTGGTCCGGGACGGTGGGCGCGGCGGGGTGGGGGATGGTCGCGGTCGGGGCGTACTGGGCGGCTTGGGCGTCGAACATGGCGGCGTACCGTCCGCGGGCGGCGATGAGTTCCTCGTGGGTGCCGTGCTCGGCGAGGTGCCCGTTGTTGAGGACGTAGATGTGGTCGGCGTGGCGGACGCCGGACATGCGATGGGTGACCAGGACGACGGCCCGGTTCGGGGCGGCGAGGCGGCGGATGCGGTCGAAGGCTTCGATCTCGGCTTCGGGGTCGAGGGCGGAGGTCGGCTCGTCGACGATGAGGACGCCGTCTGCCTGCGATGTCGAGCTACGCCAGTGCGTGCGGGCCAGGCCCACTTTCTGCCATTCACCGCCGGACAGTTCGATGGCGCCGCGGAACACGCGGGCCAGCAGGCTGCGCAGGCCGTCGGGGAGTTTGGCGATGACGGGGCCGGCGACGGCGTAGTCGACCGAGGGCTTCAGGTCGTCGTCCGTGGCGGGGTGGCCGGGGCGGCCGAGACGGATGTTCATCGCGGCGGTCACGGGCCAGCGCTGGAAGTCCTGGGTGAGCAGGGAGACGCGCTCGAAGACCTGGGCCCGGTCGAGCTCGGTGAGGTCCGCCTCGCCCCAGCGCAGCGTGCCGGAGGCGGGCAGCAGCATGCCGGAGAGGATCTTCATCAGGGTGCTCTTGCCGGAGCCGTTCTCGCCCACCACCGCGGTCACCGACCCCATCGGCAGCGTCAGGGACACCCCGTCCAGGGCGGCCGTGTCCCGGTCGGGGTAGCGGTAGGTGACCTGGTCCAGAACGATCTCCTTGACGCGTTCCGGTACGGGAGCCCCGCCGACGGGCAGCGTCCGCAGGCCGGCCTCGCTGAGGAAGCGGCCGTGGTCGCGGACGTAGAGGCTCTCCTCGTGGAGCTGGTTGATGTTCATGACCAGCGCGCCCAGGCTCGCCGAGCCGGTACGTACGGCGATGACAGCGGTCCCGGCGACGGCGAGGCTCATGTGCCCGGCCCTGATCAGCCAGAGCATGGCCCCGTAGGTCCCGGCCATCGCCACGCCGGACAGGGCGGAGGCCACCCACTCGGTCAGGGCCTTGCTGGAGGCGAGGCGTTCTTGCTCGGCTTCGGCGCTCTCGGCCATGCGCTCGTAGCGGCTGAGGAGGAAGGGGCCGACGGCGTGGAGGCGGACTTCCTGCGCGGCGGTGCGTTCGGTGAGCAGGTTGCCGATCAGGCGGCTGGCCCGTACGTGCTCGATCCAGCTCATCACCGACACGTAGCGTTCCTGGGCCACGCGCATGGCGCCCCAGCCGCGTGGGGCGGCGATGAGGATCAGCATGGGCAGCAGCGCAGGGTGGAGCAGGGCGAGGACACCGGCGGTGGTGATCAGGGAGATGAGGCCGTTCAGCGCGGCGACGCAGGAGCTGATCATGCGGCGGGCGGAGCCGGGACCGTGCTGGGCGATGTCCACGAGCCGCCGGAAGTCGGGATCGTCGATGGCCTCCAGTTCCACCTTGGCTGCGGCGGCCAGGTACTGGGTGGTGGCGATCCGCTCCACCTTGGGCTCCAGCCGCCCGGCGCGGGAGGTGGACCAGGCGGACAGGGTGGAGTTGACGACGCCGATGACCGCGGCGGCCAGGAGACCGGGCAGCAGGGCGTGCAGCCGCTCGGCGGCGCTGCCGCTGCCGGCGAGCAGGGCGTGCATGACGGCGTTGACGGCGAGCAGGCCGGCGGCAGCGGCGATGCCCTGCCCGATCTCGCTGATTCCGACGGAGAGCAGGGCACGCCGGTCGGCCTGCCACGCCATGCGCAGCGTGGCGCCGACGAGCGTGGGCATGGAGCGCAGCGCCGACATCATGGTCAGGTCCAAGGTCGCGTGCTCGTGCTGGGACCAGCCCATGTCGTAGCGCAGGGGGCCACCGAACAGCTCGTGTTCGGCGTCGGAGACCTGCGGGTCGGCCATCGTGACCGGTCCGAAGAACCTTTTCACCGGGCGCCTCCCGCAGGCCGGTTGGTGGCCCGGCAGGACGGGCCGTGGATGAGCATGTGGAAGATCGTGGCGGTGTAGGGGTGGCAGTCCGGTGACGGTCTCATCGGCACCCGGAAGAGTCCTTCGTGCTTGTCCGGCTCGGCGTTGTACGGCTCACCAGTGCAGGACCGAGCTACGAACACGGCGGTGATCCGGTCCAGTCCGCTGCCCGGCTCGTGGTGGTGGATGAGGCCGCAGAACTCCTGCTGTTCAGCGTTGATGAGGACCCCTGTCTCCTCCTTCGCTTCGCGCCGCGCGGCGTCATCGAGTGGTTCACCGGGCTCCAGATGGCCGCCCACGAGCGTGTGCTGTCCCGGTGCGAGGGCGGCATCCGCCTTGCGGCGCACGCACAGGGCGGCGCCGACGAACCGGAGCAGGACCTGGGCGACATCGGCGATCAGCAGGTGAGGCTCCTCGCTCACAGACGGCCCTCCTGTACCAGGCGTTCGACGGTGCCTTGGCCCCGCGCGGCCACGAGGGCATCGCCGTGCCGGAGACCGTAGGCGAGAGCGCTCGCGGCATCGGTTGCAGCGAACGCTCTCAGCGCCCGGTCCGCCGCGACGAGCAGACGGCCATACCCCTTGACTGGATGTGCCGGCCTCAGCGGGATGGTGGCGCTGGTCATGCCAGGAACCCCGTATCCGGTCGTGACCAACGGGTGGACCGGGCGTTGCGGTCGACGGCGGAGTGCCGAGGGGTGCCCGAGATGCCGGTGGCGTTTTCGAACGCGGGATGAACGAGCACAGGAAGGCGTACGGGATTCATGGGGGCTCCTCGGGTGCGATGCGGACTGGTGATCGGGTAACGGGGGTTCTCGCATCCCCGTAACGGGTGGAGGCGGGCGAAATCTAGAACGCGAATTCGAATACTGGGCCCTCGCCTTCTGCGGCCGGGTGTGGCGGGCTGTGATGCTGTTTTCGATCACTCATGTGGGTTGCGGTACCTCCTTCGGGGGATTGCCTGGTGCCGCCTTGTCGTCTCGGAGAAGTCGCCTCAGCTCGGCTTCGCCGTGGGCGACGGACTCGGACAGAGACCGCTGGTGGTCCGCGGGCAGGGCGTCGGCGCCGAGACCTGCGTGAGCGACCGCCGAGCCGAGCGAAGATGCCCGCTCGGTGTCGAGGATCGCCCGGGCGGCCGGGTGGCCCAGCACGTCACACGCGGCATAGGCGTCGAGGCGGGCCACTTCTGTGAGAGCTGGGACGAGCGAGTGCGTGTGCGGTCCGTTGGTGTCGAGTTCCAGGGCGGCCAGGCCGGCACGGGTCTGGAACGCGGCGATCGAGGGTTCGGGAGCGGCCAGGAGCGAGGCGGCTGCGTGCTTGGCCTGGTCGAGGTCGGCCCGCGGGAGCGGTGCCGCGGCGGGGCGGCGGTGGGCGGCGACGTGGAGCCGGAGCTCGCCGGCGTCCACCTTGGCGACCAGCTCGGCCAGCTGGGCTCCGTCGCTGCGGACCCACAGGCTCGCGCTGCGCACTCCCCGGGTGGGGTCCTCGGGAATCGGGCCGGCCGTGCTGGCGGCGACCCCG
>NZ_JAVRFH010000098.1:0-12022 GCF_031845825.1 Streptomyces lancefieldiae
TGGCCACCGCCCTGCTGTGCCGGATGCGCGGCCACTGGCCCACCTGGTGCAGCGGAGTACGCACCACACCCTTCGGAGCCCACGCCTGGGTCGAAGCCGACGGCCGACCCGTCGGCGAACCAACCGATACCGCCACTTACCGGCCGATGATCACCGTGCCGGCGGCGGACCGCGACGGCACGGACAGCTAATGCCGCCAGGCACCGCCGCCCCTGTCGGTGCCCCAGCCGCATCGCTCGCCGCAGCTCTGCCCCGGCAAGCGCGGCGAGGAGCCCGTGCGCGACCGCCCCAACAAGGCGAGGCCGACGGATCGACAGACAAGGCCCGGGCCGAGCACTGGAAGCAGACCGCATGAGCGCATCCGGCTGCGAGCCGCTTCACACCCCTCCAGAGGCCCGCGCGAAGATCACTTCCGCCCTGCTCGCGCACGGATGGGAGCGCGGGGCAATCGAGGAGGTGCTCGACCTGTACAACAGCGAACTGGCACGCCGGATCCGCGAAGAGCGCAAGGCCGTGGAAGCCGAGAACATCGCCTCACACGCTTACCTCTTCGACGGCATGGACTACGCGGCCGACATCATCGACCCGCACTCGCCGAGCTGACCTACTGAGGTTGTCCCGTATGGGGTGTGAGCTATCCAGTGACGGCCAGGCTGTGCAGCCGGGCGATGCCGAGCATGGCCTGCGCCGAGACCTCGACGCCGTGACCGCCGTCCTCACCCTGTACTGGAGCTCGGGCAGCATCGAAGGCGCCGTGAACTGCATCAAAAAGATCAAGAGACAGCTCTACGGACGAGCCGGTTTCCACCTTCTCCGGAAGATGATCCTGCTGCAGTGGCCCGGAAGCAGGCATTTTGCTGATGCGGGTTCGGCGGGCCAGAACATCGTGTGATCACCCTTGTGTGTGCCGCCTGCGCCGCCCTCTGACCAGGGCTGTGCAGTTGTCCGAGACCCTGGTCGGGCCAGAGTTCGACTGGCGAATTGACCCGACGGGTATCGCCGGGCCCCTCACCCGTTCACGCCCGCTGATTGACCTGGTGTGTTCGCGCGAGCAGACGGCATGGCAGGGCTTGTACTGAAACCCCGCTGTCTGTGTCTGGTTCCACCCGATACAGCAGAGCCTCAGGTGCGAGTGTCACGCAGTCCGTCAGATGACCGTTGATGAAAAGGGCGCCGACTCCGTCTTGTACTGCCCAGCCGGCCGGAAGCGCGTGGCTTGCCACAGCCGCCTGATAGGACGCTCGTCGGCCCGGTTCACTGTCGTAGTGCGGGCAGACCGAGCCGGACAGCAGGCCCAGCCCATCGGAGAGGTGGGTCAGTGGCCCAAATGAGTCGGTGTGCGAGCCCTCGGCCCAGCAGTTGGCACCAGCGCTGATGCCGCACAGCAAGGTCCCTCGGTCGAAGGCCTCGCGAAGTAGCTGGTCCACGCCATGCGCGCGCCAGACCGCCAGCATTCCGGCTGAGCTCGCCCATCGACACCTCTTGGTACGACATGACCAGCTGCCACCAGAACCGCATGAAGAAGCGGCATTCCTGCGGGTCACGGTCGTCTGCGAGGCGATCATGAATGACCCTCTGGACGTGCCGCCGCTGCTCGTCATCACGAAAGCCGGTGTTGAGGTCAGTCAGGGTCACGTCCGGACACCAGCAACCGCGTTCGTTCACCTTCCGGAGTGGGTCTCAAGACTGTGTAGGGCATTCCTTAGAGGTTCTAAGTAACCACAGATGCCGACCGAGAAGTAGGCGGGCGTGGCGTCGGTCGCGGCGGCCACGCCCAGTTCGGCCACCAGGGCGAGCCCGGCTACCGCCCATCCTCACGGGGCAGCGGATGCGGCAGTGCACGACCTGCGGGGTGCCGTCGTTCTTCTGTCCGTCCTATTCGTGGTAGTTCTCTGCCCAAGCACCCAACAGTGTGTAATCAGTCGTTCACGGAAAGAGAAGACTGTGGTTCGCCTTCGCGCCGCCCTCACCGCCCCGCTCGCCGCCTGCGCCCTGCTCCTGTCCGCAACCGCGCCCGCCCACGCCGCCGAGGGGACCCTCACCTGGGACATGTACAGGCTCACCGACACCGACCCCAGCGGAGACGCCGACTTCAAGGAAGAGGAGTACCAGGTCACCATGGAGGACCCGGCCCCCGGCTGCCACACCATCCCCGAGGACGCCCGGTACAAGAGGGTCCACACCGAGGAACTGTTCATGCTGCAAGAGGTCTACCGGTTCCAGAACGACACGGAGCAGCCGGTCATGCTCATCGACGCTCCCTGCGATCCCAGCAACGAGCACAACCTGCCCTCCGGGTCGTTCCAGCTGCTCGACATCGTCAGCCCGGGCAACTCGGCCGGCAACTGGCCTGAGAACGCCCGTTCCATCCTCATCGGCTAGCCACAGGCCGCCCCGGTCGGCACCGGCCCGCCAACTCGGTCAGCGCGTCGATGAACGGCTGAGCAGGCGTTCCCGGCTCTGCAACGGCGGCTGCCCTGCTTCTAGGCCTCGCTGCTGTGAGCTCCCACGGCCTGGCGGCCGGTGATGTCTCCGCCCGGGGCGTCGGCGAGCGTGACGGCGGCGGTGATCCGTTTGCCCACCGGTTCCCGGTGAACGCAGAAGCTCTGGCACACCGCCGTCACGATCTCCAGGCCGTGCTGACCGATGCGGTCCGGGTCGGCTGCCGGCACCGACGGCAGCGTCGTGCTGCTGTCCCACACATGCACCCGGACCACCCCCTCGCACAGTTCCAGTTCCAGCAGGCACGGTCCCTGCGCGTATCTGCGGGCGTTGGTCACCAGCTCGCTCACCACCAGCTGCACCGTGTCCACGGCCCGCGCCGACACCGGCAGTCCATGCACGGTCTGCAACGACGCGAGGAAGCCGCGGGCCATGTCACGAGCCCCCGCGATCTCCGCACTGCCGCCCTCGAACGAGGCACGAACGGCTACCGGACGGCCGGCAAGCGGCCCGTGGCCCTCATTTTGCTCAGCAAGGTACATGGATCCGCCTCACTTCCGAAGCGCCGCAGACGTTTACCTCCCGTGCCCCCAGAACACCGGCACACTCCACACCCGCTCGCCAAACATCGGTTACTCAGTGTCACGACCCCCAGTCGGCTTCGGAAGAACCTTCTTCAGGATGCCTGCTCTCTGGTGCTCGACATTCAAAGGAGGCTCCTGTGTTCTGCTGCCGCAGCCGTGTCGTCGCCCGGGCGTACGCGTTGAACATGCCGGCGGCCTGCACCCTGTCTGCCCGGCAACGGAGTAAGCCGCCGCCCTCACCCGGCTTCCTTCATTCACGGGTCGGCCGGTGGCCGGCCCCCGGGAACGCGTCAGGCGTGATCGTGGCCGTCGGCGGCCTCTGCGGGCTTGTCTTCCGCAGGAGCAGCGGGTGGTGGCGGGAACAGGAAGTCTTCGAAGGCGTCCAGCGCGAACATCAGCAGGAGCAGCACGACCGGCACGAGCAGAGCTATCACGACCACGATGCCTCCCGATGGAACACTGATCACGGGAATGCGCGGCGGCAGAAGGACCACGCTCAGCATGGGCCGAACGAGTGAACGCCGCACGCCCGGCACGGGACCGCGTAGGCCGTTCGGGTGACACTCGCCTTGCACATGCGTGCTCGAAATGCCCAGGGCGGGATCGTGGGTCAGGCGCCGGGCAGGCCGCGCGGCGGGGTGGTTGTGCGGGTCGGGTGGCGGGTCATCAGGATGATCCGGACGGCTTCAACAGCACGCGCCTGGCTCGCCGCCGGTGTGCCGGCGCTCTGGCGGCTGCGCCGTGTCAATGCCTGGCCGGGCGGCTCTCATGGCCGGGCGCGGCTGCCCTCAGGGCCGGGGGCCGGGCCAGTGCGCCAGGCCGTCGAACGTCGGCGCCTGGCGGGTTGCCTCCTGTGGCGAGTCGTAGAACTCGTAGGCATCGCCCAGGCCGCCGGACCTGAAGACCTTGATGATCTGAGCCGAGGGGCACGTGATCCGCAAAGAGCCCTCCAGCGCCCGGATGCGCTTGGTGACCGCCACGACCATGCCCAGACCCATCGAGTCCAGGAAGGGGACGGCACACAGGTCCAGGACGAAATCGCGGTGCCCGTCACCGAGCAACAGGTCGACTGTCTTGCGGATCCCGGCGTGCGTGCGCACGTCCACCTCGCCGTCGACCTCAACAACCGTCCAGCCGTTGATCACGTCGCAGCTGACGGTGAAGAGCTCGTCACGGACGATGACCGCTCGCCTGGCCATGGCCATCCCCTTCTTTCACGGTTCTGGACGACACAGGGTTCCGGCGGGCGCCTTCCCAGCAGTCCAGAGATCAGTCCTTGCAGGCAGCTGCCGTCTGGCTCCGTCCAGAACACGCGCCCGCTGATCGCAGGCCGGGCCGAAGCGTGGCTCCCGACCGCCGTGCCCATGCCACCGGACCACAAGCAGCTGCCTCACGGAGATCCGGTCCCTACCAGGGTGCTGTCCAACGACCGAACCCGCCCGGTGCCGGGAAACGCTGAAGGGCCGGCACCCGTCAGGCGGGACGCTGGCCGGCCCCCGGGGCACAGCCGCCGGAACAGAAAGGGCCGACGGCGGCTGACGACACCGCACCAGCCGGACCCGTAGCGGGAGTTGTGCGCCAGGAGTTCGGGCTTGCTATAGAAGAGTCTCACCGCAAACACAACCTGTAATCGTCTAGATGCGGTAGGTACTGGGGTGTGGGGGGTGAGGAGAGCGCGCGGCAGGAGCCCACCGCAGACACCGCAGGTTGGGGCGCAAGAGCGGCGCAAAGCAGCCCGGGCAGGACGGCGCGGGAGTCGACGGTCAGGCCCCGCAGCACAGCCCTGAGCAGGAGCGGGTGACGAACGGACCGCAACGGCCCCGGTCACCCACTCCCCCGTGCGCCGCCCGTGTGAGTGAAACGGCCAAACCGGAACAGGCGCAGCGCGACCGGCCCGCCCGGGACCCGTCACGGAGATCCGGTCACCACCAGAGCACCGTCCCCCGCCCGGCGGGTCTCACGGGCGCGGAGCATCGGTGACAAGTAGAGCCGCGTGCCCTCGCGGTACAGGGCGCACTGGTATCACCTGGCCCGCCTCGGGCCTGCCAGCTGCTCGGCGTCCCGGAGATGGCCGAGCTCGGCGGCATCACCGCCTCTACGCTGCGGGCCTACATTTCGCGTGGCAACAGCAAGGTGCCCCAGCCGCAGGCGACGGTCGGCGGCCGCGGCCAGTGGGCCCGTGCAGTGACCGACGACTGGGTGGAAGCACGCCGGCGCTCCTACGAGGGCGTGCGGGCCACCATGACCGCCGGCGACCGCGACAACCTCTCGCCCGGCGCCGCCGAGGTCCGCGGCCATTTCGCCGACGACTTCCGCAGCCTGCTGGGGGACCGCCCGGACGTACGCAAGCGGTGGGTCCTGCGGTCCCGCAACGAGGACTCCGTCCGCGAGGTCGCCAACGCGCTGGCCTGGGACGTCGCGGTCAGCCTGGATCGCATCTGCCCACCGAGCTCCTGGGAGCGACCACTGCACGCGGGCTCGGGTCTCTGCGGCCCGGAGGCTGAAAAGACCCGGCGTACTGCGGTCCCGGTCCCGCTTCAGGTCAGGGGACGATGAGGTGGAAGGGCTGGTCGGAGTCGGAACCGCCCGAATCGGTCAGTACGGAGACGTGGGTGCCGGCGGTCGTCCCTCTGCCCGCAGGGACACCGCGCACTCCCGCAGTCGCTTCTCATCCACAGCATGAAGTGGTGCCGAACAGCGCACTTGGGAGTCCCGGCGCCTTCATGTACCACCCGGGCCCGGTGCGATCACGGGTGCACCGTTCGCCTCTTGTGTGAGGAATGAGGGTTGCATGCCCCCTGCGGGTGACCTGACCGGTCACCCCCGCCGCCTGGGACCGGCCGTCTGCCACCGTCGTGATCCGGGATGCGGAGTGATCCGTTCCTCTCCTCGTGGGTCCCGACGAAAGGGCACAGGCATGCCTTCGGCCATGCGCAAGACGACGACAACTCCAAGGGCGCGGCGGCTGGCCGCGGCGGCCGTCGCGCTGGGCGGCTGCCTGGCGCTCGCTGTTCCGGCGGGAGGTGCCGTCGCGGCGCCCGCCGACCCGGTGCCGACCGTCTTCTTCGGCGACTCCTACACCGCCAACTTCGGCATCACTCCCGTGAACAACCCGGACAACGAGAGAGGCTGGTGCTTCCAGGCCACGGAGAACTACCCCGCCGTCGCCACCCAGCGCCTGGCGGACAAGGGCATCACGCTCGACGTCCAGTCGGACGTCTCCTGCTCAGGCGCACTCATCAACAACTTCTGGCAGGAGCAGGCGCTTCCCTTCGGCGCCGGGAGGGTCCCGGCGCAGCAGAAAGCGCTCAAGGACGACACCCGGCTGGTCGTGGGCGGCATGGGCGGCAACACGCTGGGCTTCACCAGCATTCTCAAGCAGTGCTCTGACAAGCTCCGGGGCGACGAGGGAGTGCTGCTGCCCGGAGAGCCGGTGGATGCGGACAAGCCGGCCGGCGAGTGCCGGGACTTCTTCACGTCGGAAGACGGAAAGGCATGGCTGGACTTCCAGCTCGGGCAGGTCCAGTTCGAACTGGAGCAGATGCTCCAGGACATGAGCTACATCTCCCCGGACGCGGAGCGTGTCCTGGTCGGCTACCCCAGGCTCGTGCCCGAGGACACGACCAAGTGCCTGAAGGCGGCCCCCAACCAGACGGAACTGCCGTTCGCCGACATCCCCAAGAACGCGCTGCCCATCCTGGACCAGGTCCAGAAACGGCTCAACGACGTCATGAAGAAGGCCGCCGAGGACGACTTCGCCGACTTCGTCGACCTCTACGACCACACCGGAAGCAACACAGCCTGCGACGGCGCCAACCGGGGCATCGGCGGCCTGCTGGAGTCCTCCAAGCTCAACCTCTTCGGCCAGCCGATCCCGTGGTACGCACACCCCAACGAGAAGGGCCGCGACATCCAGGCCAAGCAGGTGGCCACCAAGATCGAGACAGTCCTCAACCGCTGACGCGCCACACACCCCGCTCGAGGGCGCACCGCCGACCATCAGCCCTCACCCCCGGCGCCTCCTGCGGCGGGCACTCTCCGCAGGATCCAGCGAGCCTCGCAGTGGGCCGGCGGGCCCCCGGACGGCACCCGAACCGCGCCGGCGCGGGCGCACCCGACCCGCTCAAACCGACATCACAACGAGGAACAAGGCGCTGGCTGAAAGCCGATCGCTCGTTAGCGGCAGTCCGGCATGAACGACCAACCCGGTGACGAGCCTTCCCTCGGCCGTTGCAGACGGCCGGGCAAGGCACCCCCCCCCACACACACAAAGGAAGCTGACCATGAGCCTCATCCAGACCGGAAAGATCGACCTCAGGTCCGACAACCCGATCGAGACGAGCGGCGGGAACACCTCGACCTTCACCCGCGTCACCTTCCCGACGCCGTTCCCGGCGGGAGCCAGCGTGGTCGTCCTCCCGCTGACGCAGACCTTCAACGGCCCCGAAACGCCGGGCATCCGCATCCACGACGTCACCAACACCGGCTTCCTCATCCGCCTGAACGAGGTGTACGCCGGCGCCGCCAAGAGCGACGGCAAGCACACCACCGAGACCATCGGCTGGCTCGCCGCCACCGTCTGACCACCACGCACCATCCAGGGCGGCCGGTCCACTACCTGGTGGCTCGGCCGCCCCTACCTCGTGTGGGTGCCTTCCGCTGGAGCACGGCACACAGCCGGTGACGGAAGCCCTCGGGCACCGACACGTGCTCGGAGGCGGGCCGGGACGTGCTGTGTCAGGCGCTCTGGAATGCAATTAAGCACGTTCTACGGGCGAAGAGGCAGTGCTCCGGCCGTGCGCGTGCGCCATTCGGTCCGCGGCGCTCGGCCGGGGCGTGTTGTCACTGGCCGGTCGCCTGTCGGAGGTCCTGACCGCCAGCCCCGGCACCGCCCGCATCGACATCCACATCGGCAACCCAACCTTCGCCAGCGGCCACGCCACCGTCACCATCAAGCTCCCCTAACGCGGCAAGCCCGAGCCAGGGCGAGGGACACGCCCATCGAGGCCGAGACCGCGCCGGTCCGGGGCGGGGCCGGGCAGCAGGCCGCCGCATCCGGTCTCTGGGCCTGACGCGGTCCCGCATCGGCAAGCCGGAGCCCGTCACAGGCAGATCGACTACACCTCCGCCGTGAGCTGATCAGGACAGCGCCCTGATGCCAGTGCTGAACAGGCGGGCCCTGTTCGGCGGACGCGAAGAAGACGAGATCGACCAGGAAGAGGACGACGGCGGCGAAGGCGACTGCCAGGAAGCCGGCTCCGGGCGGGATTCCTGCGGCGCGGACTTTGCACCCTCCGTGCCGAACGCCCCGCTCGTGCCGGGCACCCAGCAACCGCCGGCCACGGCGGCTTCCCCGGGACCGCCGAAACGCTCGGCACCACGGTTTGGTCTGTAAGGCCGGTCGCGGGCGTGACCGATGGAGGACCAAGCCCGCCACACCGCCGCGCAGAAAGCCGCCTACCAGGACGCCACTTCAGTTGGCGTGCTCTCGCGGCAGACTGGGGTGATCACTGCTGCCTTGTGAAGACCCCACCGCGCTGCATCTGGCTGAGACCAGTCACTGCCGAAGCGTGATCACGATCGGTGGCATCATTCCCTGATGAACGAGCGTCAGCACTCCGCTGCACTGACCGTGACCCGCCTGGATGCCTACGACAACACCGAGATCTTCGGAGATGCCCCCGATCCGTTCGGGGTTGCCGGGTGGGGTCTGGTCTGGAGGCTCAAGGATCAGCACTTCGGGATCAGGGTGGACGGCCGGCTCGTCGCCCACGCCGGGCTGGTCGTCCTGCCGCTGTCGGTCGGCGAGAGCCGGATGGACGTGGTGGGCCTGGGAGGTGTCGGCGTTGCCTCGGATCAGCGGGGCCGGGGGCTTGCCCGGCTGGTGGTGAACGGCGCCTTGGAGTACGCTCAAGTGCTGGGGCCCGAGTTCGCGATCCTTTTCTGCCGCCCGGACGTGGCCGGCCTCTACACGCGGCTCGGCTGGCGCACCTTGGACGGTGACGTTGAGGTGGAGCAGCCTGCCGGCGTGGCGGTGATGCCGCTGCGGACGATGTGGCTCCCGCTGCGGCAAGGGAGCCGCTGGCCCGAGGGGGCGGTTCGGTTGCACTCGCGCCCGATGTGAGCACCCCAGACGTAACAGTCCGTTAGTATACGTAAGCGGAGCGCAACTGCTTATGGGTGGAGGACGTCATGGCATCGGGTGTCGGGATCAACGATGTGTGCCTGCAGGAATACCAGGCCCTGAAGCTCGGCAAGAAGCACAGGTACATCATCTTCAACCTCAGCAAGGACAACACCGAGATCATCGTCGAGAAGGCCTCCAGCTCCCCCGAATACGACGACTTCATCGCGGACCTGCCGGAGACGGAGTGCCGATGGGCCGTCTACGACCTCGAGTTCGAGAAGGACGGAGCGGGCAAGCGAAACAAGATCGTCTTCTACTCGTGGTCGCCGGACGAGGCCAAGATCAAGCAGAAGATGTCCTTCGCCGCCTCCAAGGACGCCCTCCGCCGGTCACTCGTAGGCGTCGCCGTCGAGATGCAGGGGACCGAGTACAGCGAGATCGACTTCGAGTCGGCCCTCGACAAGGCGCGCCGCAGTCACTGACCCGTCGGCCCGCTCCAACGACGAGGGCCCCCGGGCCTGTCCGTGGATGCGCCTCACCCGCGGGCGTCACCGGGTCCGTCACCCAAGGCCGGCGTGTTCCAAGGTGCCGGTAGCGCTGAGTCGGCGCCCAGCAGGACGCCCAGCCCGGCGCCTCGTAGGCTGGCCCTGCTCGGGGCTGTCCTGGAGGTCTGCCATGCCCCGAACGATCTGGTCCGGCGCGATCAGCTTCGGCCTGGTCAGCGTGCCGATCCACGTGGTCGGCGCGACCGAGGACCACAGCATCCGCTTCCACCAGGTCCACCTGGAAGACATGGCCCGGGTACGGACCCGCAAGATCTGCGAGCTGGAGGACCGCGAGGTCCGCAGCGACGAGATCGGCAAGGGCTACCAGCTCACCCAGGAACACGTCGTACCGGTCACCGACCAGGAACTACGGGACCTGCCCCTGCCCACGGCGAAGGCCATCGAGATCGTCGCCTTCATGCCGTGGCAGTCGATCGACCCCATCCGCATCGGCGACGGCTACTACCTCCAGCCCGACGGACAGGTCGCGGCGAAACCCTACAAGCTGCTCCGCCAGGCCCTCGAGCGCAGCAGCCGGGTGGCCGTGGCCCGCTACGCCTGGTCGAGCCGGGAACGCCTGGGCCTGCTCCGGGTGAGGGGCGAGGCGATCGTCCTGCACGCGATGCGCTGGCCGGACGAGATCCGCAACCCGTCCTCGCTGACCCCGCCGCCGGTGGAACTGTCCGACGAGGAGACCGACGGAAGGCGACGCGCAGGCGTGGGACCGGCTGCACCCGCGGCTGACCCGCCAGGCCGCATGGCTCAACCACGACGGGCCGCTGCCCATCATCGAGGGCACCGTCATCCGCCTGGTCGTGGAGAAGCTGCCCAGCGGCGGTGTCAACAAGCCGGTCTGGCTGTGGTGGTCGCGCACCGGTGCCACCGAACCGGACGTCGACCGCTGCTGGCAGTCTTCCTTCGCCGCTTCGACATCGAGCACACATTCCGCCTGTTCAAGCAGACCCTAGGCTGGACCAAGCCCCGGCTTCGCAGCTCGGAAGCGGCCGACCGGTGGACCTGGCTCGTGATCGCCGCCTATGCCCAGCTCCGGCTCGCACGCCTGCTGGCCACCGACCTCCGCAGGCCCTGGGAGAAGCCGACCGAGCCGAACAAACTGACACCCGCCCGCGTCCGCCAGAGGGTTCAGGAACCTGCACGCGAAGACCGGCTCTCCGGCCGGCGCACCGAAACCGTCCCGCCCCGGCCCAGGCAGGCCGCCCGGCTCGAAGAACCGCCGTCCCGCCACCCGGCACGACGTGGGCAGAGTCCTCTCCACCGGCGAGGCATACAGCCGACCCGCCCACCACAAGGTGGGGACGAAACCCCGACGAACTGGATAAATGACAAGGTAAGTGCCTGTTTCTGAACCCCCGTAACGACAGGTCAAGGGCTGCCCGTCCGGAATGAGAGCTTTGCGTAAGCGTTCGGGGAACGGTCACCGTGACCGTTCCCCGAACGGAACCTCTGAGGCTGACATGACGGGAGCGGCTCGCACCCGGGCCTACACGGTCAGACGGGCTGGCCATCGGAGCATCCGACGGGTACCGGCCGGAGGAGGGTGTCTCGACCGCCGCCGACCTTCGAAGGCCGGGCGCTGTCAGCCTCCTGAGCCGCTGTAGTGGGGTTCACCCGAGCTAAGCCCTCCCCTGCCTGCGCAGTATGCGTAAGACCCTGCCCCGTTGCTCATGGATACCCATGGGCCCCAGACGAGCGACCCGTCGTTGCATCGGGCCGTGGCCTGCACCTTCCCTGAGTAGCCCCAGCACCTGATGCCGTACGTGTTCTCGTCCTGCCACGGTATGCACTCAGCAGCCACGGCGTCGATCGCCGTCGTTGCAGACACTGTGGCGCTTGCGGGTACCTGTGCGGCCCCCGCCGCCAGGACAGCGGTTGCGGCCATGAAGGCAAGACTTCTACCGACTCGTACAGTCACGTGTCCTCCCTGGATTATGTGGTGGCCGCCCGGGCCAGGGGCCGACACTCAGTCTCGCGACCTTGCCTGCAACATCCGGATCAGGCGTCAGGGTTGCCGACGAGGGTGTCCAAGGTCGCGCCGTCGGCAGAAGCTAGGTTCTGCCGACGACCGCGGGCCGGCGGACGGCTTGGCTCAGTCGTGCTGCGGAACGTCCCAACCGCCGCATTCGACTTCCACTCCGCCGTCGACCCGGCACTCCTTCACCTCAAACGGGTCGTACAGGTCGACGGTCCCACGCTGCTGAGACCACGTCTGGGATACCGATTTTTGGTATCCCGAGGCGGTGAGAGGCCCGTGGGCGCCGCTGAAGCCCCCCCACGCCCAGCGCCAGCGGAAGTAGACGCGACCA
>NZ_JAVRFH010000099.1:0-11541 GCF_031845825.1 Streptomyces lancefieldiae
CGAAGGACCTTGGAGAACCCGACCACCGCGCCGGGTCTCCACCATGTCCCAACACCGAAAACGCGTCAGCCACCCGGCAGTTCCCCCTCAACGACACCTCATCGCCCCAACCGAAACGGCGAGGCTAACCCCGATCTTTCGCGAGGGTCCGCCGACGGAGTCGGTGGACCCTCGCGCTTTCCGGAGCTGATGGTGGGCAGGCCGGCGGCCCGGTTGTCGCGTCGGGTGGGCGCCGGGTTCCACTGCCCGGGGCGGGCGATGTTGTCGTCGGGACGGTGGAAAGTCGCTGGTCAGCCGGGGGTGATCAGGAGTGCGAGCCGTTCGAGAGCAGTGGTGGTCTCGCCGGTCCAGGGCCAGCGCTGGGCGAGGCGGAGAATCCTGCGTCGGCCGGTCGTGACGAGCTGGGCGGCCGCGGAGAACAGGCGGAATCGCAGGCGGTGGTGGCTTCGTTGGCGAGAAGCACCAGCGTTTGGCAGTTGGTTCGGGCAGCGGTCAGCGATTTCGAGGCGGGCAAATGCTGGTGAGAAGCGAGAGCGGCTGTGGCAGCAGGCCGCGCTATGCCGACTCCGCCAAGCCCGCTAACGCAGCTGCGTGTTCCGATGTAGATCGCCCGCCTGCTCCAAGGCGGCTTCGTAGGCGTGCAGGGCGGTGATTACGGTGGCGCGTTCTGCGGGGTCGAGACCGCGCATGACGCATTCCCAGGCAGAGGCGCTGCCAGAAAGCCATTCGCCGATCGGTGTGGCGTAGGCGGGGGCGATGGCGATGATGCGGCGGCGCCGGTCGGCGGGATCGGCAGTGCGCTGCAGGACGCCCAGCCGTGACAGCTCGCTGACCATGAGGCTGACGGTCGTCGGGGCCACCTCCAGCCGAGCGGCCAGGTCGTTGACGCTAGTGGGACCGTCGTACTCCAGGTGGGCCAGCAGCGCGAGATGTCGCGGTGCCAGGTCCAGGCCTTGGAGCGCCGGAGGGATGGGGAGGCGCTTGGCGCGGCCGACGAGCCGCGGCATGAGCAACAGCAGGGTGCGGACGGCCTCGTCCACGGCTGGACCGTCCGATTCCGTGGACATCAGCTACCTCTTCCAGATACCTTTAAAAGCAAAGGCTTTGTGTTCAAAGGGAATGAGGTCCACTATGCCGCATCTGACCGTTCACCTTCCAGAGAACAGACTGGCTGGTAAGGAACCCATGCTCGTCGCCGCACTGACCGACGCGATCGTCGACGTCTATGGCGAATGGGCCCGCGACCTCGTAAGCATCCGCCTGGCCGGAGTCCCTGCAGGCCGTTTCGCGCAGGGCGGCAAGGCCGTGGACACAAACGCCTCGGTGATCTTGGGTGTCCGCGCTGGCGTCTTCGACCGCCCCGACGCCGTCCAGATCACCGCGCGCCTCGGCACCGTGCTCACCGAGGCGATCACGCGTGTCGTCGGTGATGACCTCCGCACCGGCACCATGGTCGAACTCGTGGCGTCACCGCCGGAACGAACCTTTGTCGGTGGCGCCCTCACCGCATGACCCCCCCCAAATTGGCTACCTCACGACCTGCCCTTTTGGAAAAGAGGCACTCAGCCGACGGCTTGCTGTTCGGTGTGGGTCTTGGTCCAGCCATGTGGGGCTGGCACTTGTTCCCTCGCAAGGGTTGCCCCTGTCACCTGGCCGTATCCCGTCGCTGCGGTTCTCGTTGGTTCTCGTGGTGGCACCCTGGTGGTGGCACCCTGGTTTTCAAGGTGCTGCCTTGACTGACCGTCGGCAAGCGCGACGCCATGGAGACGGCGACCGATGCCGGTCAGGCCGATGGGGTCGGCAGGGAGCAGGGGCTTCGTCTCCAGGTCGTCGTCCGACAGTGCGTAATCACCGCTGGTCGAGAAGAACCCACGCTCGCCGAGGACAATGAACAGGCCCGCTGCAGAGCCAGGGCAGGAGATCCGGGACTGCTGCACGGATAAGTGACACCTGACCTGGCTTGCCGAGAGGCGGCCTGGAAGCCCGTTGCAGTGCCCAAGCCGTATCCGAAGGAGTTCCGCGAGGATGTCGTGCGGGTCGCGCGCAACCGCGAGCCCGGCGTCACGCTGGAACAGATCGCCGCCGACTTCGGCATCCACCCGATCACACTGTCGAAGTGGGTGCGCCGTGCCGACACCGCCGAGGGCGCCAGGCCCGCAGCGGCGTCGGGTGGGTCGGCCGAGCTGCGTGAGGCCCGCAAGCGCATCCGGCTGCCGGAGCAGGAGAACGAGGTTCTGCCGAGGGCTGCGGCGTATCTGTCGCAGGCGAAACTGCCGTCAAAATGAGTACCCGCTCGTCCGCGAGCTGGCCGCCGCCGCTGCCCCTCACCGGGTACCGGTGGCGGTGACGTGCCGGGTGCTCAAGCTGGGCCGCCAGCCTTACTGCCGGTGGCTGGCCTCAGCGGTCACAGAGTCCGAGCTCGCCGAGGCATACCGGGCCAACGCCCTGTTCGACGCGCACCGCGACGATCCCGAGTTCGGTCACCGCTTCCTTCTCGTCGAGGCCCGGGCCGCCGGTGAGCCGATGGCCGAGCGGACCGCCTGGCAGATCTGCCGGTACAACGGCTGGTGGAGTGCCTCCGGCAAGCGCAGGGGCCGCGGCAAGAACGCCAAGGCCGGGCCGCCTGTCCATGATGATCTGGTGCGGCGGGACTTCACCGCCGACGGGCCGAACCGGTTGTGGCTGACGGACATCACCGAGCCCCCCACCAGCGAGGGCAAGCTGTATCTGTGTGCCGTCAAGGAGGTGTACTCCGGCCGCATCGTCGGCTGTTCCATCGACGCCCGGATGAAGTCCCGTCTCGCGGTGAACGCGCTGGAATCCGCGGTGGCCCGCCGCGGCCAGGTCGCCGGATGCTTGGTTCACTCCGATCCGCTCAGGAAAGTTCGTGTCCGTTCTGGCACGTCACGACCTGGTCGGCTCAATGGGCCGGGTCGGTGCGGCCGGCGACAACGCGGCCATGGAGAGCTTCTTCGCGCTGCTGCAGAAGAACGTCCTCGACCGCCGTGCCTGGGCCACCCGCCAGGAGCTGCGGATCGAGATCGTCACCTGGATCGAGCGCACCTACCACCGACGCCGGCGTCAGAGACGCCTGGCCCGATTGCCCCCCCGTCGAGTACACCCCGCTGTCACCCGACCCTGCAGCAGTCCCTCCCTCGGACCAGCGACAACCTGCGGCGCTACTTGCCAACAAGGCTGCGTGGTCACAAGTGTCCTCTGGCATCGAACCTGGATCGTTTGCCAGTGAAGTCGGATTGGGCGGCGCCACCTCTGGGGTGCTCCTGACCAGCGCGAGGGCGCATCCCCAGGGGTGGGTCGGCGGGGTCAGGAGAGGCGGTCGATGATCCAGTCGACGAGGACGCCGGAGACTGCGCTGTGCGGGGTGTTGTCGGTGTCGAAGGCGACGTCGTCCAGGTGGAAACGGTCGAGGCTCTCGTCGAGGATGCTGAGGTTCGGATCGATGTCCCACGCGATCGGGTCGTACTTGAGGGCGGCCGCACTGACCGCAGGGACGAAGGCGCCGCTGTGGTGCTCCTCGCTGATCTTGGCCTTGAGCGCGTCCGCGACCTTGCCGAAGGAGTCCAGGGTGCCGCCGGGCACGCCGTCCAGGGCCGGGACATCGGTGGTGGTGGAGCGGCGCAGCTCCAGGCCGGCGTGCATACCGCCGATCCTCTGGTCAGTCCCGTGGTCGGGTTGGAAGCGGGCAGTGGCGCTGGCCACGAGCGCCTGCCAGTCGAAGGCGGTCTCGCCGGCCGGCAGCGGGCGGCCGACACCGTCGCCGCGGCCGTTGGAGACGCCGAGCAGACGGGGGCGGCGGGGGAAGTTGCCGAGGTCGGCCAGCTCGCGTACGAAGTCCTTGCGCAGGTCGCTCGCGGTGGCGACCTCGCCCGAGTACTTGGCGTCCGGTACCCAGGCCCAGAGCAGCTGCTGGGCAGCGGGGCTGCGGATCAGCGCGGCCTGGGACGGCTCGGCGGGTGCAAGCTTCTCGAAGAAGTAGGCGAGCTGCTGGAGGATCAGAGGGATCCAGGCGCCGTTGTGCGGGGAGTCGTAGGAGAGGTAGGTGGCGGTCTCATGGTCGGAGCCGTCGTTCTCCATCTTGGCGAGCGCGTAGCGGGTGACGATGCCGCCCATGCTGACGCCGCCGACGGTCAGCGGTTCGGAGCCGTTGCGCTCGGCGATGGCTCGGCTGATCGCCTGGATGGCGACCTCGGCGTTGTGCTGGATGTGGGTGTGTCGCTCGGCGAAGCCGATCAGGACGATGTCGACGCCGCGGGCGAGGAGCTGGTCGAAGAAGCCCGGCCGGCCGTCCTCGTACGGGGAGTTGAAGTAGTCGAAGAGCGCGGGCAGGTTGCTCGGGCCGTAGCTGAAGCCGTCGGCGAACAGGAACGGCTTCTGCAGGTGCGTACGGCCGTTGGCGTAGTAGACGGCCGCCGTGCCGGTCGCGCGGCCGCCGGGCAGTGACCAGGTCGCATCGGGCTCACGGCCGCCCGCAGAGCCGAGCGGGACAGTGAAGAGGACGTCAGAGGGGAGGGTCGCCGCCACCTTGGCGAGTTCCTCGGAGGTGGGTTCCGCCCCGCTCTCGCGCAGGGAGGTGGAGACGTCGATCCGGGGTGCAGCAGTCATGACTTACCACCTCATTCCATGTCGGGTCGTCACTGAGAGTACCTTCTCCATCACCTACCGCACTGCATGGAGATCGACCCGTCGATTCTTTCCCCTGGGCGCAGAACAGGGGTGGCGTGCGCCCAGGCGTGTCCGGCGACGCGAAGCTGTGGGAGGACGCGTGGGAGGAGTTCACTCCGTTCCTGCGCTCCGACAGGGATCCATCCGCCGCATCGTCTGCACCACCAACGCGATCGAGTCGGTGAACGCCCCTGTCCGCCGGGCGGTCAAAACTCGCGGCCGCTTCCCGAACGAGCAGGCCGCCCTGAAGCACGTCTACATGGCCATCAGGTGGCCGTGCGGGCCAGTTCCCCTGGTCAGAGGGGCCCGCCCGGTTCTCGCGCGCCGCTGCCGGTGACGGGTCGACGTACGGTACCCCGGGCGGGGGGCGGGTGTCAGGGCCGGGCCGGTGCCGCCTCCTGTTCCCGGTCGTGGCCCGGGGCCAGCCGGATCTCGCGGCCGGACCACCGGCGGCGCAGCCAGCGGTCGTGGCTGGCGACCACGATCGCACCCGGCCCGGTGGCCAGCGCGTCCTCCAGCTCGTCGCACAGGCGGGGGGAGAGGTGGTTGGTCGGCTCGTCGAGCAACAGCAACTGCGGCGGGCGGGCGACCAGCAGCGCCAGCGCCAGCCGACGGCGCTGCCCCACAGACAGCCGCCCGACCGGCCTGTCCAGGTCGGCCTCGTGCAGCAGGCCGAGCGAGACCAGCGGCACCTTCTCCGCCCGGGTCGCGCCCAGAGCCGCCTCGTAGGTGTCGCGGACCGTACGCTCGGGCCGCTCGAAGACGGTGTCCTGGGTGAGCAGCCCCACCGACAGCCGGCGCCGCCTGCGCACCTCGCCGCCGGTGATGGTCAGCTGACCCGCGAGCACGGCCAGCAGCGTCGACTTGCCCGCCCCGTTGCCGCCCGTGAGCAGCAGCCGGTCGGTGGCGGCCACCTCCAGCCCGTCCAGCGCGAGCCGCCCCGGCACCCGTACGCCGCGCAGGGCGATCAGCGGCGGCGGACCCTCCTCCGCCCTGGCCGCCAGGTCACCGGCGGCGAACCGCAGGGGGCGCGGCGGCTCGGCGACCTGGACGCGCTCCAGTTCCTCCAGCCGCCGGGTGGCGTCGCGCACCCGGCGGGAGATCGAGTTCTGGACGCGGCCCGCCCGGTGGCCGTAGCCCATCTTCTCGTTGTCGGTGCGGCCCCGGTCCGGGGCCACCCGGTGCGCGGTCACCCCCGCCGACGTGCGCAGTTCCTCCAGCTCCTGCTGTTCCTCGGCGTACCGCCGCTCCCAGCGCTCCCGCTCCGCGTGCTTCTGGGACAGGTAGGCGCTGTAGTTGCCGCCGTGGCGGACGGGGCCGTCGACCGCCGGATCGAGGTCGATCAGGTCGGTGCAGACGGCGTCGAGGAACGCCCGGTCGTGGCTGGCGAGCACGACGGTTCCGGGCAGCGAGCGGACCTGTTCCTCCAGGAAGGCGGCGGCACCGTCGTCGAGGTGGTTGGTCGGCTCGTCCAGGAGCAGCGCGGAGGGCCTCCGGACGAGCAGCGCGGCCAGGGCGAGCCGGCCGCGCTGCCCGCCGGAGAGCGAGCCGAGCGTGCGGTCGTGGCCCACGGCGCCGAGGCCCAGACCGTCCAGGACCAGGGCGGCGCGGCGGTCGGCGTCCCAGGACTCCCGGTCCTGGGCCTGTTCGAGGCGCCTGCCGTAGGCGTCGAGGACGTCCTGGTGGCCGGGGTCGTCCTCGGGGACCCGGGCGAGTTCCCCGCCGAGCCGGTCCAGCTCGGCGAGGTCCTCCCGGGCCTCGCGCAGCGCCTCGTCCAGGACGGCCGCGATGGTCGTGCCGGCCTCGAAGGGCATCTCCTGGTGCAGGAATCCGAGGTCGGCGGGGCGGGTGACGCTGCCCGCGTCGGGTTCGTCCACGCCGGCGAGCACCCGCAGCAGAGTGGACTTGCCGACGCCGTTCTCCCCGATCAGGCCGATGCGGTGACCGGGGGAGGCGGTCAGCGAGACGCCGTCGAGGACCCGGCGTCCGCCCAGGTCGCGGACGAGGTCGTGGGCGAGAAGTGCGGGCTGGGGCACGGTCGGTCCGTCCTCCGTGATCGGTGGTCGGCCCGCCGGGCGCAGGGCCTCGGACGCGGGCCACGTCACACGTCGGCGGCTCACACCACCGGGGCCGCCGCTTCCTTCAGCGTCCCGTCGGCCAGTCGCAGCCAGCGGCTGATCCCGATCTCGGCGAGGAACCGCTCGTCGTGGCTGACCACCATGAAGGCGCCCTGGTAGGAGTTGAGCGCGCTCTCCAGCTGGCCCGCGCTGACGAGGTCCAGGTTGTTGGTCGGCTCGTCGAGCAGCAGTAGGTGCGGCGCCGGTTCCGCGCACAGCACGCAGGCCAGGGTGGCGCGCAGCCGCTCGCCGCCGGAGAGCACACCGACCGGCAGGTGGGCGCGCGGTCCCCGGAAAAGGAACCGTGCGAGCAGGTTCATCCGCTCCGCCTCGGGCCGCTCCGGGGCGAACTCGGCGAAGTTCTCCGCGACCGTCCGGTCCAGGTCCAGCAGGTCCAGACGCTGCGAGAGGTGGGCGATCCGTCCGTCGTTGCGCTTGATCTCGCCGCTGTCCGGGACGAGGTCACCGGTGATCAGCCGCATCAGGGTGGTCTTCCCGGCGCCGTTGGGGCCGGTCAGCGCGATGCGCTCGGGACCCCGGACGGACAGGTCGACGCCGTTCGCGGCGAACACGTCCGCGTCACCGAGCCGCACCTGCATGCCCTCGCCGAGGAAGAGGTTGCGTCCGGCGGGCACCTGGGTGTCGGGCAGCTCCAGGCTGAGCCTGGCCTCCTCGCGCAGCGCGCGGCCGGCCTCGTCCAGGCGGGCCTTGGCCTCGCTGACCCGGGCGGCGTGCATCGTGCCGGACTTGCCCGCGGCCTCCTGCGCGCCCCGCTTCATGTTCCCCGCGAAGATCCGCGGCAGACCGGCGTTCTTCAGGTTCTTCTGGGCGTTGCCGGCCCGGCGCTCGGCGCGTTCGCGGGCCTGTTGCATCTCCCGCTTCTCGCGCTTGAGTTCCTGCTCGGCGCTGCGGATGTTCTTCTCGGCGACCTCCTGCTCGGCGCGGACCGCCTCTTCGTACTCGGTGAAGTTGCCGCCGTACAGGCGCAGTTCGCCGCTGCCGAGTTCCGCGATGCGTTCCATGCGGTCCAGCAGCGCGCGGTCGTGGCTGACCAGGAGCAGGCATCCGGTGAAGTCCGACAGGACGTCGTACAGCTTGTGCCGGGCGTCCGCGTCGAGGTTGTTGGTGGGTTCGTCGAGGAGGAGGACGTCGGGCCGCTTGAGCAGCTGGGCGGCCAGGCCCAGGGAGACGACCTGGCCGCCGCTGAGGGTGGCGAGGCTGCGGTCCAGCGTGAGGTCGGCCAGGCCGAGACGGTCGAGCTGGGCGCGGGTGCGCTCCTCGATGTCCCAGGCGTCGCCGATGGTGGTGAAGTGCTTCTCGTCGACGTCGCCGGACTCCACGGCGTCCAGCGCACGGATCACCTCGGCGACGCCGAGCACCTCGCCGACCGTGAGGTGCGCCGTCAGCGGCAGGCTCTGCGGGAGGTAACCGAGGGTGCCGCTGACCGACACCGAGCCGGTGAGCGGCTTGAGCTCCCCGGCGATCAGCTTGAGCAGGGTGGACTTGCCGGAGCCGTTGGGGGCGACCAGGCCGGTGCGGCCGGGTGTCACGGAGAAGGACAGGTCGTGGAAGACCGGGGTGTCGTCGGGCCAGGTGAAGGAGAGGTTCGAACAGACGATGGCGGCGTCGGACATGAGAGGAGGCCTCTGGGTGACTGAGGGCAGAGCGTGATCCCTGCCCGGGGCAGACGCGGGGAAAAGGGTACGACTAGACGGACCACCTCGGCAGCGCTCCGCGGCGCCGGCCGGTGGCCGTCATATCCGGATCTCACCCGGAGATGTCGTCTTCACCCACCACGTCTGTGACTCCTCGCTGGACGGTCTACGCGGTCGTCCAGAATAGCAGGGCGAAGCGAGGTCCGCCCCGTGCCGTCGTCCGTCAGGGAGCCACGAGCCAGGCCTGTCACCGGTTGAAACGGTGACCTGGTGCTCCCTTCAGCCTCCGTGACATTAAGGCGGGTGCCGCTCCGCCGCGGTGTGTGAGGGGAGGCCGGCCCGCTTCTGGGGCAGGATGGTTGCCCGCTTGGTGGTGGCTGCCCTCGTCGTGCGGGTTGCAAGACGAGTCGCGACGCGGACCAGGTCGGCGACTGCCCGCAGGTGGCTGTGAGCGTTTCCCCGCCGCCGGCTCTCTGTCGAGAGCGTGGACAGCCTGTGGCCAGGCATCACCGCAGGCCTGTCCGGCCTCACCGGACGATCAGCCGCACCAGCCGGATGCCAGACACATTCATTCGAACGCCAGTCTGCCGCAGACGAATTGAGAAGAAGTACGCGTCCGAAGCACAACCAATCCCCTCTGCCCGTGGTCACACCAGACAGGAGCAAACAACTCCTACGGCTACAAGGGGGAAATATGCCCATCACGCGTTCCATCCTGTCCGCCACCGCCGTGACGGCCCTGGCCCTGGGTACCGCGACTGCGCTCGCCGCGCCCGCGTCCGCCACTCCCAACACCACGCCCGAGAAGGTCTGCGGCAGCGGCTACAAGACCGTCAACTCCGCCGCCGTCGGCTCGCGCGGCACCGTCTACCTCACCTACAACTCCGCCAACGGCAAGAACTGCGTCGCGACCATTCGCAGCACCCCCGGCACCGCGACGGACATGTCCGCGTGGATCTACGTACCCGACACCGAGACCTACGACGAGGACTACGGGAGGTACACCTCGTACGCCGGCCCCACCTACGTCTACGGCAAGGCCCACTGCGTGGACTGGGGCGGCAGCATCGGCAACGTCAGCATCCAGATCACCGGCTCCAACTGCGCGGCCCGCGCCGAACACCGGGTCACCACGGTCCGGTGAACCACTGCTCGTGACGGCCGCCGTCCGGCGGTGACCAAAATGGGCGGCTTGCCGCGTCCGGCGACGCGGCAGCCCGCCTGTCGCCGTCACTCACCGCCGTTGGACCGGCCGACCCGAGCGGTCGCCTTTTGCGCCAAGTCGGCCGGGCCGGAAGAGCAACCCCTCGCTCGCGCACTGGCCTCCCGGCGCGCACGGGAAACCCCTACGTGGCGCTTCGCGCACGTCTGCGATCACCCCGCATGGCGTACGGACTCGAAGCGCTGGTCATCCGGCACACCCACCGCGTTCTCTGCTCGACAGGCTCCGCAGGGGAAGGACGCGTGTTGCCGCCCGAGCACCTGTTGGAGTCGCGGCCCGGAGCGTCGTACTGGACGCCCTTGATCTTCAGGGCCGAGGAGTACTCGGCGGCCTGGGCCGGGACGGTCGCGGCGAGGTCGAGTGCGGCGCCGGCCGCGGTGGTGGCGGCAGCGGGCTGTGGTGGCCACCCTGTGTCCTACGCGTCGTATCGGCGCCCGGCGGGCAGCCGATGGCACGGTGGAGCGCACCACGGTGGAGCGGTGCGATGCGGTGGTTCCGGTGGAGCGGATGTGCCGCCGGGGATGTGCGCCGGGATGCGAGCCGGACCGCACCACCGCCGTCCCGGCGGTGCGGCTACGCGGTGGTGCGGTGCGCCGGGTGCGCCTCCATCGCCTGCCGCATCCCCGCGGCCTCCAGCTGGCGCAGGACGTCGGCGACGTCGCCCTGGTCCTCGGTGAGGATGTTCTCGGTGAACCGGACGAATCGGACGGGCCACCTACTTGACTCACCCTCTGTTCCTCCTTCCTCGTAGCAGGGTCGTCCCTCGACGCCCTTCCGTAAGCCCTCCACCCGCACGCGGGGCGGCCGTCTCCCGCCTTCTCCAGCATTCCCAGCACCGACGCCACCGCGCACCCCTCGACCATGAAGCGGACACAAGACGTCGCGATGCCTCCCTCAACCAGAGCGAAACCATGCCTGACCGGCAGGAACCAAGTGATCACGTTTGGTCAAGATGCGGCTTCTCACCTTTTATGACCCCTTGAGGTTCGGGGTACCGGATACTTGGCATAAAGGTCGGCCAGGTCGCCCAGCGCCTGAGCCAACGCGGCTTGGGCATCGCGCCGCGGTCGGTCGGCTGCGAGTTCTCTGAGCGCCTCCCGCTTCGGGCGGCCTGCCGCGGCCAGCTGCGCACGGAGCGCCCGGCGCTCCTTGTCCAGGGTCTCCCCGGCCATCAGCAGTCGGCGGCAAGCTTCCTTGACCGCATCCCAGCCGTCAGTCGCGTCGGCCCAGTCTTCGATGAACTCCTCGTCGTCATCCGTGGAGAACGAGCTGGCGTGATTCAGGCGCGAGGTGTTCGAGCTGACCAGGAGCCGCCCAAGTTGGTACTCCACCTCACTGCCGGCATGTCCGCTTGCCAGCATGTCACCCAGAGCAATTGCCTTGGTAGGCGCCGGGAACTCGTGATAGTTCCAACGCGGCATCGAGCCCATCCTTTTCATCGCCCCATGAGGTCTCTCACCGAGAGCCCGAACAGGGCACCGAACTCTCGGACGCCCGCAGTCGGGCGTCTTCGCCGTCGCCCGGGTCGCGCAAGCGCTGAACACCACCACGGCGCACGTCATCTACCTTCCGTCCCGGCACCCGGTCGACTGGAGCCCGCCCCGATTCCGCCGTACCCAGCACACGGCCACCCGCATCGCACAATGGCGCACCTGGTACGAGCACGACCACCTGTCGCTCCAGGACATCGCGGACCAGGAAGGGACCAGCCTCGCCACCGTACGCCTGGCCTTCCTCAGAAGCTGTTCTCTTTTCGATCTTGAGAGATGTGCGTCGAACGGGAGTCCCGATCGGGTGATCGCGGGGCGCTGGACGCATACGAACAGGGCCTCCTGAACAGCTCGTTGGTGTCGAATCACCGAGC
>NZ_JAVRFH010000009.1:0-263492 GCF_031845825.1 Streptomyces lancefieldiae
TCGCCGGCAAGCTCGGCTACACGGCGATGTCCCTCTACCGCTATGTGCCGAGCAAGGAGCAACTGGTCGACGTCGTCTACGACCGCGCCCTGGGAGCGCCCCGCCCCCCGCCGGACGGCTCCACGGCCCCGTCGGCGGACCCGGCGGGTTCCATCGCGGCGGTCAGCTCCAGCAGGCGGTCGAGCAGCCCCGCGCTCCGCAGCCGGTCCAGCGGGATGGACGCCAACGACGCCCGTACGCCCGCCTCGTCGGCCTCCTCGGGTGCCGTCCGGCCCGGAGCCTCGGCGGCCTCGGCCGGCTCGTCGGGGACGAGCTCGTCGGCCAGGTGGGCGGCCAGGTCCCGGGGCGTGGGGTAGTCGAAGATCATCCCGGCCGGCAGCTTGAGCCCGGTGACCAGGGTGAGCTTGTTGCGCAGGCCCACGGCGGTCAGCGAGTCGAAGCCCGCCTCGTTGAACGGCCTGTCCAGGTCGATCTCCGAGGGGTCGGCGAAGCCGAGGAGGCCGGCCGCGTGGGTGCGGACCAGTTTCAGCAGCGCAGGCCTCCGCTGGTGCGGCGCCATCGCGGCCAGTTGCTCGCGCAGCGACCCGCTCTCCGCCGGGGCCGTCCCCGCCGTACGCCGTGGGACGGCGGTGCGGACCAACCCGGCCAGCAGCCCGGGCGTCTCCTCCGGCGGCAGTCCGGCCAGCACCCCGGTGTCCAGCTTGATCGGCACCAGCACCGCCCGGTCGAGGCCGTTCGCCGCGTCGAACAGCCTGAGCCCCTCGGCCGTGCTCAGGCCGCCGATACCGGTCTTGGCGATGCGGGCGGTGTCGGCCGCGGCGAGCCCGTCCGCCATGCCCTCGGCCGCGGTGTCCCACATGCCCCAGGCCAGCGAGACACCCGGCAGTCCGGCGCCCCGGCGGCGGGCGGCCAGCGCGTCCAGGTAGGCGTTGGCCGCCGCGTAGCTGCCCTGCCCCGGCCCGCCGAGCAGCCCGGCGGCCGACGAGAACAGCACGAAGTGGGTCAGCTCCAGGCCGGCGGTCAGGGCGTGCAGGTGCGAGGCGGCGTCCACCTTGGGGCGCAGGACCGCCGCCACCCGCTCCGGGGTGAGCGAGGTGATCACGCCGTCGTCCAGGACTCCCGCGGTGTGCACCACGGCCCGCAGCGGATGCGCCGCGGGGACCGCGCCGAGCACGGCGGCCAGCGCCTCCCGGTCGGCGACGTCGCAGGCGACCCGGGTGACACGCGCGCCGGCGGCGGTCAGCTCCGCGTCCAGCCCGGCGGCGCCCGGCGTGTCCGGGCCGCGTCGGCTCGCCAGCAGCAGATGCCGTACGCCGTGCGCGGTGACCAGGTGCCGGGTGACCGCGCTGCCCAGGGCGCCACCGGCGCCGGTCACCAGGACCGTGCCCTCGGGATCCCAGCCGGAACCGGTGGCGGGCGGCGCGGCGACCCGGGCGAGCCGGGGGATGCGCAGCGTGTCGCCGCGCATCGCCGCCTCCGGGGCGCCGGAGGCGAGCGCGGCGGCCAGCCGGGCCGGACCGGGCAGCGGGCCGTCCGGGTCCAGGTCCAGCAGCACGATGCGGTCCGGGTGTTCGGACTGCGCCGCACGGACCAGGCCGTGCACCGCGGCACCGACCGGATCGGCCGTCTCCCTGCCGTCGACCGCCACCGCTCCCCGGGTGAGAACGGCCAGCCGGTGCTCGGCAAAGCGCTCGTCCGCCAGCCGGGCGGCCAGCACCGCCAGCACCCGGACCACCTCCTCGTGCACCGGCTCCGGACCGCTTTCGGCGGTATCGTGCGGGGCGCCGCACGGCAGCAGCACGGTGCCCACCGCCGAGGCCGGGTCGGCCGTCGGCGTCAGGCCGAGCGCCTCGGCCAGGCCCCAGCCGTCGGTCCCGACCACGCTCCACCCGGCCGGCACCGGGGCCGGGGTCAGCGCGGCACGCTGCCACTCGACCCCGAAGAGGGTGTCGGCGGCCGGCGGTGCGGCCGTCCCGGGTCTCGTGAGCGCGGCCGGACGCAGTCGCAGCGCGCCCACCGAGAGCACCGGCTGCCCGCTGGTGTCGGCCACCTCCAGCGCGCTGCTGCCGCTGCCGAGCGGGCGCACCCGGACACGTACCGCCGCGGTACCGACCGCGTGCAGCGCCACCGACTCCCAGGAGAACGGAAGCACGGGCTCGTCCGAGGCCGTCCCGCTGAAACCGATCGCGTGCAGCACCGCGTCCAGCAGGGCCGGGTGCACACCGAAGCGGTCCGCCCCCGGCTGCGCGGCCGGCGGCAGTTCCACCTCGGCGAACGCCTCCTCACCGCGCCGCCACACCGCGCGCAGCCCCTGGAACGCCGGGCCGTAGCGCATGCCCCGCTCCGTCAGCGAGGAGTAGAGGCCCTCCAGCGGGGCGGGCTCCGCGCCGGCCGGCGGCCAGGAGGTGAGGTCGCTGTCGAACGGGGCGGACCCGGCGGCCGGGTCCGGGGCGAGGAAGCCGGTGACGTGCCGGATCCACGGCTCGCCCTCCCGCGCCCCCTCGATCCGGCTGTGCACCGTGAACGGACGGCGGCCGCCGTCCGTGGCCGCCTCCAGCGCCACCTGGAGGCGGACGCCTGCGCGGTCCGGCAGCACCAGCGGCGCCTCGGTGATCATCTCCTCCAGTCGCGGGCAGCCCACCGCGTCCCCGGCCCGGATCGCCATCTCCACGAAGGCGGCGCCGGGGAAGAGCACGGATCCGCCCACCACGTGGTCGGCCAGCCAAGGGTGGCTGCCCACCGCGACCCGCCCGTTGAACAGCAGCCCGCCGGCCCCGGCCAGCTCGGTCGCGGCGCCGAGCAGCGGGTGCTCCTCGGGGCCGGACCCGCCGGACCCCGCGTCCAGCCAGTAGCGCTGCCGCTGGAAGGGGTAGGTGGGCAGCTCGACCAGCCGCCGGGTCGTGAAGATCCCCGCCCACTCCGGTTCCAGACCGCTGGTGTGCAGCACGCCCAGCGCCGCCAGCGCGGCCGCCGGCTCCGGCAGGTCCTTGCGCAGCATCGGGGTGACCACGGCGTCCGGCACCCGCTCCTGCACCGTCTCCTGGACGAGCGCAGCCAGGGTCCCGCCCGGGCCCAGCTCCACGAAGCGGGTGACGCCGTGCTCCTCCAACGCCCTCACGGCGTCGTGGAAGCGCACCGGCTCACGCACCTGCCGGACCCAGTGGCCGGGCGTGGTCAGCTCCTCCCGGGCCGACTCGCCGGTGACGGTGGAGAACAGCGGGATGCGCGGCTCGGTGCAGGACAGCTTCCCGGCGACCTCCGCGAACGCCGGCAGCATCGGTTCCATCAGCGCCGAGTGGAAGGCGTGCGAGACCCGGAGCCGCCTGGTCCGCGCGAAGCGCTCGGTGAGCGGCTCGACGGCCTCCCGCGGACCGGACACCACCACCGCGGTCTCCGCGTTGACGGCCGCGACCGAGACGCCCCCGGGCAGCACGGCCCGCACCTCCTCCTCGGTGGCGGCGATCGCCAGCATCGCCCCGCCGGCGGGCAGCGTCTGCATCAGTCCGCCCCGGGCGGCGACCAGCGCGCAGGCGTCCGGGAGCGAGAGCACTCCGGCCACGTGCGCGGCGGCGATCTCGCCCACGGAGTGGCCGGCCACCGCGTCGGGGGTGATCCCCCAGGACTCCAGCAACCGGTGCAGCGCCACCCCCACGGCGAACAGCGCGGCCTGGGTGAAGACCGTCTCGTCCAGCCGGGCGGACTGCGGCGTGCCCGGCTCGGCCCACATCACGTCGGTCAGCGGCGCCGGCAGGCGGGGGTCGAGCTCCGCGCGCACCGCGTCCAGCGCGGTGGCGAACACGGGGTACGCGGCGTACAGCTCCCGGCCCATGCCCGGGCGCTGGGAGCCCTGGCCGGAGAAGAGGAAGCCGGTGCGTCCGCCGCCGCGGGCGACGCCCCGGACCGTGCCGGGGGCGTCCTCCCCGTCGGCGACCGCCATCAGTCCGCGCAGGAAGTCGGGAACGCGGGCGCCGACCACCACCGCGCGGTGCTCCAGCGCCGCGCGGGAGACCGCCAGCGAGTAGCCGGTGGCGGCGAGGTCCCGGTCGGGGTCGTCGTTGAGGTGGGAGAGCAGCCGCTCCGCCTGCGCGGCGAGCGCCGCCCGGGTACGGCCGGAGAGCACCCAGGGCACCGGGACGCCGGACGGGGCACCGTCCGGCTCCCCTTGCGGTGCGGCCCGGTCGCCGGCGGGCGGCTCCTCCAGGATGACGTGGGCGTTGGTGCCGCTGACACCGAACGAGGAGACGCCGGCGCGGCGCGGACGCTCCCCGCGCGGCCAGGCCTCCGCCCGCGTCAGCAGCCGTACGTGGCCCTGCGACCAGTCCACCTCGGGCGAGGGCTCACTCAGGTGGAGGCTCCTGGGGAGCGTCTCGTGGCGCAGCGCCAGCACCATCTTGATGATTCCGGCGGCGCCGGCGGCGGCCTGGGTATGGCCGATGTTCGACTTCACCGAACCGATCCGCAGCGGGCGGTCGGCCGGCAGCTCCCGGCCGTAGGTGGCCAGCAGCGCCTGCGCCTCGATCGGGTCGCCGAGGCGGGTGCCGGTGCCGTGGGCCTCGACCGCGTCCACGTCGGCGGCGGTGAGCCCGGCGTTGGCCAGCGCGGCCCGGATGACCCGCTGCTGGGAGGGGCCGTTGGGGGCGGTGAGGCCGTTGGACGCGCCGTCCTGGTTGACCGCCGAGCCGCGGACCACGGCGAGGACGGGGTGGCCGTGGCGCCGGGCGTCCGACAGCCGCTCCAGCACCATCAGACCCACCCCCTCCGACCAGCCGGTGCCGTCGGCGTCCGCCGAGAACGCCTTGCACCGGCCGTCCGGGGCGAGCCCGCCCTGCCGGCTGAACTCCACGAACGTCTCCGGTGTCGCCATCACCGCCACACCGCCGGCCAGCGCCAGGGAGCACTCGCCCGACCGCAGCGCCTGCGCGGCGAGGTGGAGCGCCACCAGCGACGAGGAGCAGGCGGTGTCCACCGAGACCGCCGGTCCGGCGAGACCGAAGGTGTAGGCGATCCGCCCGGTGACGATCGAGCCGGAGCTGGCCGCGCCGACGTAGTCGTGGTATTGCACCCCGGCGTAGACGCCGGTGTCACTGCCACGCAGGGAACGCGGGTCGATACCGGCCCGTTCCAGCGCCTCCCAGGCCGCCTCCAGCAGCAACCGCTGCTGCGGGTCGATCAGGGCGGCGTCCTTGGGCGCGACGCCGAACAGCCCGGGGTCGAAGTCGCCCGCGTCGTGGAGGAAGCCGCCGGTGCGGACGTAGCTGGTGTCCGGTCGCAGCCGCTCGGGGTCGTACAGGCCCTCCACGTCCCAGCCGCGGTCGGCGGGGAAGTCACCGATGGCGTCGGACTCCTCGGTCAGCAGCGTCCACAGGTCCTCCGGGGAGGAGACCCCGCCGGGAAGCCTGCAGGCCAGCCCGACCACGGCGATCGGCTCGTCCGGGCCGGTCACGGCGGCCCGCGCGCCCGCGCCGGACGCCGGGGCCGTGTCCGGCGCGCCCTCGGCGCGCAGGAGTTCGTCGAGCAGGTGGCCGGCCAGGAGTGCGGGGGTCGGGTGGTCGAAGATCAGCGTGGCCGGCAGCCGCAGACCGGTCTCGGCGGCCAGTCCGTTGCGCAGCTCGATCGCGGTGAGCGAGTCGAAGCCCAGGCGCTGGAACTCCAGCCCCGGGTCGATGTCCGCGGCGGACCCGTGCCCCAGGACCGAGGCGGTGCGGCGGCACACCGCCTCCCGGAGGAACGGGCCGCGTTCGGCCTGCGGCAGCGCGGCGACGACGGCCGCGAAGGAGTCCGCCTCCGGCGCCGGTCCCTTCCCGGCCGAGGCCGCGCGAGCGGCGGGGCGGCGGCCGGTGCCCACCAGGCCGCGCAGCGGGGCGGGTGCCTCCGTCCCCAGGTCGCGCAGCGCGGCCAGGTCCAGCCGGACCGGTACGGCGGTGGGGCCGTCGGCGCACAGTGCGGCGTCGAGGAGGGCGAGCGCCTCCTCGGTGGCCAGTGGTGCCAGCCCGCCGCGGGCGTGGCGGCGCAGGTCGCCGGCCGCCGGCGTCCCGCCCATCCCGCCGGCCTCGCCCCACAGGCCCCACGCGAGGGAGAGTGCGGGCAGGCCGGCCGCCGCGCGGCGTTCGGCGAAGGCGTCCAGGAAGGCGTTGGCGGCGGCGTAGTTGGCCTGTCCCGGCGCCCCGAGCACCCCGGAGACCGAGGAGAAGAGGACGAAGGCGGACAGGTCCAGGTCGCGGGTCGCCTCGTGCAGGGTGAGGGCGCCGGCGACCTTGGGGCGCAGCACCTGCGCCAGCCGTCGCGGGGTGAGGGAGGTCAGCAGCGCGTCGTCGAGGACGCCGGCGGCGTGCACCACCGCGGTCACCGGGTGCGTACCGGGTGTTCCGGCCAGGGCGGCGGCGACCTGTTCCGCGTCGGCGACGTCACAGGCCGCCGCGCGCACCTCGGCGCCGAGCGCGGTGAGTTCGGCGACCAGGTCGGTCACGGCCTCCGGCCCGCGGCGGCCGAGCAGCAGCAGCCGGCGTACGCCGTGCCGGGTGACCAGGTGCCGGGCGACCAGAGCGCCGAGGGCGCCGGTGGCACCGGTGATCAGGACCGTTCCGGTGCCGAACGCGGGCGGGGTGTCCCCGGCGGGCGCCGGGGACACGTCGCGGACCAGACGGGCGGCGTACGCGGTGCCGGCCCGGGTGGCGACCTGCGGCTCTCCGGTAGCCAGGACGGCGGCGGCGGCCTGCGCGGCGACGGGGTCCGCGGTGCCGGGCTCCGGCTCGTCGGGGTCGGCGTCCCAGAGCACCAGGCGGCCCGGATGCTCCGCCTGGGCGGCCCGGACCAGTCCCCACACGGCGGCACCGGCGAGGTCCTCGGCGGGGCGGTCGCCGACGCCGACCGCGCCCCGGGTCAGGACGAGCAGCGGGGTGGCGGCGGTGGAGGCGTCGGCCAGCCAGGCGTGCAGGGCCTCCAGCACCCGGCCGGTCGTCGCGGTGACCGCGGCGGCGTCCTCCGCCGCGCCCGCGGCGGGTACCGGCTCCCCCGGCGGGACGCGCAGCAGCACGGCGTCGGCCCCTCCGGCCGCCCCGGCCACCGGGGCGCCGGGCCGGAGTTCACCCAGCCGGAGCTCCGCCGGGACGGAGGGGGCCGGCAGGGCCCGCCACCGCAGCCGGTGGAGCGGACCGCCCGCCGCCGCGCTGCCGTCCGCCGGGCCGAGCGGGCGGAAGGCGCCGGCCTCGATGGTGGCCACCGGGGCGCCGGTGGCGTCGGCGACCGTCACCGCGAAGGTCTCCGGTCCTCGGGGGGTGAAGCGGATGCGCAGGGCGTCGGCGCCGTGGGCGTGGAGCTCCACACCGGACCAGGAGAACGGCACCAGCCCGACGCCGCCGTCCCCGTCGCCGGCCGCCCGCAGTGCGTGGCTGCCGGCGTCCAGGGCCGCGGGGTGGAGAGCGAACCACTCGGCGCCGTGCGGGACGTCCTCGGGCAGCCGGACCTCGCCGTAGATCTCCTCGCCGCGCCGCCAGGCGGCGTGCAGGGCGCGGAAGACGGGGCCGTACTCCAGTCCGGTGGCGGCGAACTCGTCGTAGAGCCGGTCGACCGGGACCTCGGTGGCCTCCGGCGGCGGCCAGGTGGTGAGGGCGTCCCCGGGCCGACCCGTGGCGGGCTGCACGGTGCCCTGCGCGTGGAGCGTCCACGGCAGGACGCCGCCGTCGTCGCCCTCGGTGTCCGCGGCACCCGCCCGGGAGTGGACGGTGACCGGCCGGCGTCCTTCGGCGTCGGCCGGGCCGAGTGCGACCTGGACGGCGACCCCTCCGTGGCGCGGCAGCGGCAGGGGGGCGCTGAGCGTCAGCTCCTCCAGCCGGCCGCAGCCGACCTGGTCGCCCGCCCGCAGAGCGAGTTCGACGAAGGCGGTGCCGGGCAGCATCGTGGTGCCGGCGACCACGTGGTCGGCCAGCCACGGCTGGCGGGCCGTCGACAGCCGGCCGGTGAGCAGGACGCCGTCACCGTCGGCGAGGGTGATCGCCGCGCCGAGCAGGGGGTGGCCGGGGACGGCCAGGCCGGCCGCGGTGACCTGGTCGCGCGCCCCGCGGCCGTCCAGCCAGTAGCGCCGGCGCTGGAAGGGGTAGGTGGGCAGCGGCACGGCCGTGGCGCCGTAGCCGTCCAGCAGCCCGCCGAGGTCGACGTCCGCGCCGCTGACGAACAGCCGGGACAGCGCGGTGATCAGCGCCTCCGCCTCGGGGCGGTCGGTACGCAGCAGCGGGAGCACGGTGGCGGGTTCACCGTCCTCCGCCAGGCAGCCGGACACCAGCCCGGCGAGCACGCCGCCGGGCCCCACCTCCAGGAAGCGGGTCGCCCCGGCCTCCCGCGCGGCGCACACCCCGTCGTGGAAGCGCACCGTCGCGCGCACCTGCCGCACCCAGTACTCGGGGGAGCACAGCTCCTCTGCGGTGGCCACCCGGCCGGTGACGCCCGAGACCACCGGGAGCCGGGGGGCGTGGTACGTCAACGACCGCGCGACCTCGGCGAACCGGTCGAGCATCGGTTCCATCAGCGGCGAGTGGAAGGCGTGCGAGACCCGCAGCCGCCGGGTGCGGCGCCCGTCGGCGGCGAACCGCTCGGCCACCGCGGCGACGGCGTCCTCGTGGCCGGAGACGACCACCGCGCGGGGACCGTTGAGGGCGGCCAGGCCGGCCCCCTCGGTGAGCAGCGGGCGTACTTCGTCCTCGGTGGCCTCCACCGCGACCATCGCACCGCCGGGGGGCAGCGCCTGCATCAGCCGGCCGCGGGCGGCCACCAGTGCGGCGGCGTCGGGCAGCGAGAGCACCCCGGCCAGGTGGGCGGCGGCGAGTTCCCCCACGGAGTGGCCGACGAGCATGTCGGGCGCGACCCCGCAGGACTCCAGCAGACGGTGAACCGCGACCTCCAGTGCGAAGAGCGCGGGCTGGGTGTGGCCGGTCCGGTCCAGCGGGGCGTCGCCGGCCGGGTGCTCTCCGTCGGCGCCGGGGGCGGGCTGGTCGAGCAGCAGGGGGCGCAGCGGTCGGTCCAGCAGCGGGTCGAGGACCTCGCAGACGGCGTCCAGTGCCTGGGCGAACGCCGGGAAGGACGCGTACAGCTCCCGCCCCGCGCCGGCGCGCTGGGATCCCTGCCCGGACAGGAGGAAGGCGGTGAGTCCGCCGTGCGGCTCACCGGTGATCAGCCCCGGTGCCGGGGCGCCGTCGGCCAGCGCGGTGAGCCCCTCGGCGGCACAGGTCCCGCCGGTGCCCCCGGGCACGGGGGCGAGCAGCACCGCGCGGTGCCGCAGCGGGGAGCGTCCGCGGGCCAGGGAGTGCCCGAGGTCGATGAGGCCGGCGTCCGTCACGGCCGGTGCCGCGGCCAGGCGCGCGGCCTGGGCGCGCAGCGCGGCGGGGCCGGCGGCCGAGACCGGCAGCGGCACCGGGAGGCCGGCCGGCCAGGTGGGAACGGTGGCGGGCCCGGCCGGGGCCGACGCGGGCTCGGGTGCGGGTGCGGACCCGGGTGCCGGTGCCGGTGCTGACTCCACGATGACGTGGGCGTTGGTGCCGCTCACGCCGAAGGAGGAGACACCGGCCCGGCGCGGGCGGTCGCCCTCGGGCCAGGGGCGGGCCCGCTCCAGCAGGCGCACCGATCCGGCGGCCCACTCCACCTCCCGGGTGGGCGCCGACACGTGCAGGGTCCGTGGCAGGACGCCGTGGCGCAGCGCCATCACCGTCTTGATGACCCCGCTGATCCCCGCGGCGGCCTGGGCGTGGCCGATGTTCGACTTCACCGAACCCAGCCACAGCGGGCGCTCGGGGTCGCGGTCCTGTCCGTAGGTGGCCAGCAGCGCCTGCGCCTCGATGGGGTCGCCGAGGCGGGTGCCCGTCCCGTGGCCCTCGACCGCGTCCACATCGGCCGGGGAGAGCCGGGCCCGGGCGAGCGCCTGGCGGATGACGCGCTGCTGGGAGAGGCCGTTGGGGGCGGTCAGGCCGTTGGAGGCGCCGTCGGAGTTGACCGCGGACCCGCTGATCACCGCCAGGACCTCGCGGCCGTTGCGGCGGGCGTCGGAGAGCCGCTCCAGCAGCACCAGGCCGGCGCCCTCCGACCAGCCGGTGCCGTCGGCGTCGTCGGAGAACGCGCGGCAGCGCCCGTCCGGCGCGAGTCCGCGCTGCCTGCTGAACGCCTGGAAGGGCGAGGGCGTCGCCATCACCATGACACCGCCGGCCAGCGCCAGCGAGCACTCCCCGGCCCGCAGCGCCTGGGCGGCGAGGTGGAGGGCGACCAGCGAGGACGAACAGGCGGTGTCCACGGTGAGGGCGGGGCCCTGCAGGCCGAGGGTGTAGGCGATCCGGCCCGAGATCACCGAGCCGGCGGTGCCGGTGCTGAGGTAGTCCTCGGCCACCTCGGCCATCCGGTCGGGGGCCACCTCGTCGTAGTAGTCCTGGCTGCCGCTGCCGACGAAGACGCCGACCCGGGACCCGTTCAGGGAGTGCGGGGCGATACCGGCGCGCTCCACGGTCTCCCAGGCCAGTTCCAGCGCCAGCCGCTGCTGCGGGTCCAGCGCCAGCGCCTCCCGCGGCGAGATCCCGAAGAAGGCCGCGTCGAAGTCGCCCGCGCTCCGCAGGAAGCCGCCCTGCGCGACGTAGCTGGTGCCCGGCCGGTCCGGGTCGGCGTCGTGCAGCGCCTCGGCGTCCCAGCCGCGGTCGGTGGGGAACGGCCCGATGGCGTCACGCTCCTCGGCGACCAGCCGCCACAGCTCCTCGGGGGACGTCACGTCACCAAGGTCGCCGGGGTAACGGCAGCCCATCGCCACCACGGCGATGGGCTCGTGCTCGGCGTTCTCCAGCTCGCGTACGCGTTCCCGTGTCTGGTGGAGGCTCGCCGTCACACGCTTGAGATAGTCGACGAGTCTTTCTTCGTTAGCCATCAACCCTCGTGTCCGTTCCCGCGTGCGGTCAGCTCGCGCCGAGTTCGTTGTCGATCAGGTCGAAGAGGTCCTCGGTGGAGGCGTCCTTGAGCCGCTCCACGACGGTGCCCGTCCCGCCGAGGGACTGGGCGACCCGCTCCACCAGGGTGTTCAGCCGGGCGGTGACCCGGTCGGCCGTCAGCTCCTCGGCCGACATCCCGGCCAGCCTGGCCTCCAGCCGGTCCAGTTCGACGGTCAGCGGAACGACCGCGTCCGCCGCGTCCTGGCACAGCAGGGTCCACAGGTGGTCGGCGAGGGCGCCGGGCGTGGCGTGGTCGAAGACCACGGTGGCCGGCAGTCGCAGCCCGGTGGCGGTACCGAGCCGGTTCCGCAGGTCGACCGCGGACACGGAGTCGAAGCCGAACTCCTTGAAGGCGCGGTCCGGCGCGATCGCCGACCCCCCGTCGTGGCCGAGTACGGCCGCGGCCTGGCCCGCGACCAACTCCGCCAGGCGACGACGCTGTTCGGGCTCGGGCAGTCCGGCCAGGCGGTCGGCCAGGTCCGTGCCGCCGCCCCCGGGGGCGTCCGGTCCGTCCTCGCCGGCGGCGGCACGGCGGGCTTCCGGCAGCTCGTGGAGCAGCGGTCGCTCCCGGCCGAGGGTGTAGACCGGGGTGAAGCGCGCCCAGTCGATGTCGGCGACCACCAGGTGGCTCTCGCCCCGGTCCAGGGCCTGCGCCAGGGCCTCCGCGGCGAGTTCGGGGTCCATCGCGGCCAGGCCCATCCTGCGCAGGTGGGCGTCGCTCTCCTCGGCCACCATGCCGCCGCCGGCCCAGGACCCCCAGGCCACCGAGGTGGCGGTCAGGCCGCGGGCCCGGCGGCGCTGGGCGAGTCCGTCCAGCCAGGCGTTGGCGGTGGCGTAGGCGGGTTGCCCGGAGGTGCCCCACACGGCCGCGCCGGAGGCGAAGAGGACGAACGCCTCCAGCGGCCGGTCGCCGAGCGCCGCGTCGAGCACGGCCGCCCCGCCGGCCTTGGCCCGGATCGCCTCGGCGAACCGCGCGGGGTCGGTGGCGGACAGCGGCGGCTCCTCGGTGAGGACGCCGGCGGCGTGCAGGACGGCGGTCAGCGGACGGTCCGCGGGCAGGCCGGCGAGCAGCGCGGTGACCGCGGCGGGATCGGCCACGTCACAGGCGGCCAGGGTCACCTCGGCGCCGAGCGCGGTGAGTTCGTCGGCCAGTTCCCCGGCGCCGGGGGCGTCGGGGCCGCGGCGGCCGGTGAGCACCAGGTGCTCCGCCCCGGCGCGCGCCAGCCAGCGGGCCACATGTGCGCCGACCGCCCCGGTGCCGCCGGTGACCAGCACCGTGCCGTGCGGCCGCCAGGGCTCGCCGGCGACCTCGCCCAGCGGTGCGCGGACCAGCCGGCGGGCGAAGGTGCCGTGCTTGCGGAGCGCCACCGCCTCCTCCGGCGCCCCGGAGCGGCGGCCCGCACCGTCCGGGCGGACCGCGCCGGTCAGGACGGCGCAGAGCCTGTCCAGGACCCCGGCGTCGTCCGTCTCCGGGGATCCGCCGGCCCGTGCGGTGACGTCGTGCGGGCCGCCGAGGTCGGCCAGACCGCCCCAGCCGTGCCGGGGCAGGTCGAGGGCGAGCACCGTGCCCAGGCCCCACAGCGCCGCGGCCTGCGGTGCCACGTCCTCGAAGGGGTCGACCGCCACGGCGCCGGAGGTGACGCACCACAGCGGGGCGGTCGGGACGTCCGCCAGGGCCCTGAGCAGGGTCAGTGTGCGGGCGAGGCCCGGCGGCAGGGCGAAACCGCCCTCGGCCGCCGTGTCGTCGGTCCCGTCCGCGAGGCCGAGCAGCGAGACCACGCCGGCCGGTTCGCGGCCGTCCAGGGCCCCGCGCAGCAGTCCGGCCAGCGCAAGGTGATCGGTGTCCGCCGTGGCGGTGACCACGGTCGCGCCGCGTTCCCCGAGCCCGTCGGCCACCGCCGCGGCGCGCGCGGAACCGTCCGGGCGGACCACCAGCCAGCCGTCGCCGAGCGTCATGCGGGCGCCGGCGCCGGACACGGTGAGGGGGGACCAGGTGAGCCGGTAGCGCCAGGACTCCACGGTGGAGCTCCGCTGTGTACGGTGCCGCCAGTCGGCGAGCGCGGGCACCACCGTGTCCAGCCCGACCGGTCCGGTGGCGCCGATACCCAGGGTCCGGGCGACCGCGGCGGTGTCCCCGGCGGTGACGTCCTGCCAGAACGCCGCCACCGGGGCCGGCTCCACGGCCCCGTGCGGCGGGGCCGCCGCCGCGTCAGGCGTCCGGTGGCCCTCGTCCACCTCCCAGTGGCGCTTGCGCCGGAACGGGTAGGTCGGTACCTCCACCGTCCGCGCGCCGGGGAAGAACGGGGTCCAGTCCACCGCGACGCCGCGTACGTACACCTCGGCCAGCGACGTCGCGAACCGCCGTGGTCCGCCCTCCTCGCGCCTGAGGGTGCCGACGACCACCGTGTCGCCGTCCCGTGCCGCGAGCGTCTCCTGGATGCTCATGGTGAGCACCGGGTGCGGGCTCACCTCCACGAACGCCGCGTGCCCGGTCCCGGCCAGCCGCTCCACCGCCGGGGCGAAGCGGACCAGGCCGCGCAGGTTGCGGAACCAGTAGCCGGCGTCCAGGCCGTCGCCGTCCACCCAGTCCCCGGTGACGGTGGACATCATCGGGATCCGGCCGGCGGCCGGGGCCAGCGGCGCCAGGTCGGTGTGCAGCCGCTCCCGCAGCGCCTCGACGTGCGCGGAGTGCGAGGCGTAGTCCACCGGGACCCGCTTGGCCCGTACCCCGTCGGCCGCCAGGGCCGCCTGCAGTTCGTCCAGCGCGTCGACGTCGCCGGAGAGGACCACCGAGCCGGCGCCGTTGTCGGCGGCCAGGGAGATCCGCTCGCCGTAGCCGGCCAACCGGTCCGCCACCCCGGCGGCCGGGAGTCCGACCGCCAGCATGCCGCCGCTCCCGCCCAGGACCTCGGCGATGGCCCGGCTGCGCAGCGCCACCACCCGCGCGCCGTCGTGCAGCGAGAGCGCCCCGGCCACACAGGCGGCGGCGATCTCGCCCTGGGAGTGGCCGACGACCGCGTCCGGCTCGACACCGTGTGCCCGCCACTGCTCGGCCAGCGACACCATGACCGCCCACAGCAGCGGCTGCACCACGTCCACCCGCTCCGCGGACGGGGCACCGGGCTCGCCGCGCAGGACCTCGGTCACCGACCAGTCGACGAAGGCGTTCAGCGCCTCCTCGCAGGCGGCCAGCCGTGCGGCGAACACCGGTGAGCCGTCGAGGAGTTCGGTGGCCATGCCGGCCCACTGGGAGCCCTGGCCGGGGAAGACGAAGACGGTGCGGCCGGTCAGGTCGGCGGTGCCGGTGACCGCCTCGGGGGTGGCCGTGCCCGCGGCCAGCGCGTGCAGGGCGGCGGCGGGGTCCGCCGCGCCGTCGGGGCCGCCGGCCAGCACGACGGCCCGCTGCTCGAAGGCGGAGCGGGTGGTGGCGAGGGCGTATCCGGTGTCGCCGAGGCCCGCGGTGGCCTCCGATGTGCCGGACGGGGTCCGCTCCAGGTGCGCGGCGAGGCGGCCGGCGGCGGACCGCAGCGCGGTGTCGGAGCGCCCGGAGAGCAGCAGCGGCACCACCTGCGCGGTGTCCGCGCCGGGCACCGCCCCCCGTTCCTCGGCGGGGACGTCCGCGGGCTCCGGCTCCTCCAGCACGATGTGCGCGTTGGTGCCGCTGAAGCCGAAGGAGGACACCGCCGACCGGCGGGGCCGGTCCACCTTCGGCCAGGGTGTGGCCTCGGCCAGCAGGCTCACCGCACCGGAGGACCAGTCCACGTGCCGGGAGGGCTCGCCCAGGTGCAGGGTCTTCGGCAGGATGCCGTGGCGCATCGCCATGACCATTTTGATGACACCGGCGATCCCCGCGGCGGCCTGCGGATGCCCGAGGTTGGACTTGACGGACCCCAGCAGCAGCGGCCGGTCGGCCGGCCGCTCCTGGCCGTAGGTGGCCAGCAGGGCCTGCGCCTCGATCGGGTCGCCCAGCGCGGTGCCGGTGCCGTGCGCCTCGACGGCGTCCACATCGGCCGGGGTGAGGCCCGCGTCCGCCAGGGCCTGCCGGATCACCTTGACCTGGGAGGGGCCGTTGGGTGCCATGATGCCGTTGCTGGCGCCGTCCTGGTTGACGGCCGATCCGCGGACGACCCCGAGCACCCGGCGGCCGTGCCGGCGGGCGTCGGAGAGGCGCTCCAGCACCAGGACGCCCACGCCCTCGGCCCACGCGGTGCCGTCGGCGTCGTCGGAGAAGGACTTGCACCGGCCGTCGGGGGCCAGGCCGCGTCGGCGGCTGAAGTCGAGGAAGATCTCCGGCGTGCTCATCACCGCCACCCCGCCGGCCAGGGCGAGGTCGCACTCGCCCGTCCGCAGCGACTGGACCGCCAGGTGGAGGGCGACCAGGGAGGAGGAGCAGGCGGTGTCCACCGAGACCGCGGGTCCTTCCAGGCCCAGCTCGTAGGCGACCTGGCCGGAGATGAGGCTGCCGCCGGGCGCGCCACCGGTGTAGTCGTGGTACATCAGGCCCGCGAACACGCCGGTCGGGCTGCCGCGCAGCGTCCCGGGGACGATGCCCGCCCGCTCCACGGCCTCCCAGGAGGTCTCCAGCAGCAGCCGCTGCTGCGGGTCCATGCGGGTCGCCTCGAGCGGGCTGATCCCGAAGAACTCCGCGTCGAACTCGGCCGCGTCGTAGAGGAAGCCGCCCTCGCGGACGTACGTCCTCCCCGGCTTCTCCGGCTCCGGGTCGTAGATCCGCTCCAGGTCCCATCCGCGGTCGGCGGGGAAGGGGCCGACGGCGTCGACGCCGTCGGCCACCAACTGCCAGAGCGCGTCGGGGGTGGTGGCGCCGCCCGGATAGCGGCAGCTCATGCCCACGATCGCGATCGGTTCGTGGCTCCGTGCCTCCACCTCCCGCAGTCGCTGCCGCGTCTGCTGGAGGTCGGCGGTCGCACGCTTGAGATAGGCGCGCAGCTTCTCCTCATTGACCATCGCGACCCCGCTTCACGAGATTTCCCCACCGTCGTCCGGCACGCGGAAGAATGCGCCGTGACGTCGCGAACCCGAGGTCCGGTTCGACAGATCGGCGCGCCACGGCGGACGCTACCGACAGCGCACCGCCTCACCCACCCCTAATCTGCGCCGCCGCACCGGCACCGGAACCCCCGGGCCCGGCACGGGTGTTCGCGCCTCGCCGGACGGCCTCAGCGCGCGGTCGGCTCAACCAGCCGCGCGACCGCCTCGCGCGGTGTGGGCAGCCCGTTGATCTCCTTGGCCAGCAGCCGGGCACGCTCCCCGGGCTCCGGGTCCTCCACCAGGGACGGCAGTCCGGGCACCGGCCCGTCCGGGGCGGCGACCAGGGCCGCACCGTGCGCGGCCAGCCGGTGCGCCACGGCCGGCACCGTACTGTGCGGGCCGCCCCCGACGACCAGTTGCGGCAGACCCAGGGTGGCCGCGGCCATGGTGAGCGCGGCGGAGCCGTCGTGCACCACCGCCGTGCAGGTGGGAAGTGTCGCCATCACCGGCACGGAGTCCAGGAGGCGGGTGTGGGAGGGCAACCGGACACCCGCGGGGATGCGGTCCTGCCGGAGCCGGCAGAGCAGTTCGATCTTGAGCCCCGCGGCGCTGGAGAAGAGTCCGGCGACGGTCTGCGGTGTCAGCTCCCCGAGCACCAGCACCCGGGGGAGGCGGACCTTCCGGCCCAGCCAGGACGGCAGCTCGCCGGGGCCGTCGTAGGGCACGTACCGCACACCGGTGCGCTCTCCGTCCTGTGCCGTGCGATCCGGCGCGCGCAGGGAGGGCGGCAGGCAGTCGTAGGTGACGTGGGCGCCGGGGTGGGCGGGATGGTCGTACGGGCCCAGCGCGGCCACGCTCGTGGCGCCGCATCGCGCCGCCGCCTCGGCCGCGGCCGGTGCCGCACCGTCCCAGAGCACCAGTTCGGGGCGCCACCGGGAGGCGTGGTCGGCGATCCCCTCGACGTCCTCGGGCAGATCGAGCCGTGCGCCGTCGGCGGCCTGGGGACCGACGGGCACGGCGACGAAGCCGGTCGCGGTGACGGCCTCGACGAAGTCGGGCCGTCCGGCGATCTGGGTCTCATGGCCCGCGGTGCGCAGGGCCCACGCCCACGGCATCAGGGTGTGCAGCCGGTCGGACGAGGACGGCGTGGCGAGCAGGACTCTCAATCTCAACCCCTCCTGGGCATGCGGGACGCGCCCCGGAGATCCCGGGACCACGGACGATAGCCCCGGCGTGCCCGGCCCCACGGCCCCTAGCCACCGCCCTAGGGGTGGTGGCCGAGCGCCGGTGGGAGCCTCCGGGTCCCCGCGCGGCCGCCAGGCGGGGGCGGGGCGGCGGACGACGGTTAGGGGTTGGCCGGACCGCGCCCCGGTCATAGCCTCGGCGAAGATCGCCGCTCCCCACGACCACCGCGCGGGACGGCCCCAGGAACACCCGTGGCGTCGCGGCCGTGGCCGTCCGCACCCTGTGAGCTCCCTCCCGCCGCTGTCCGTCCGCCTGTCCTCCGGCCGGTCCCGACGCTCGGGGCGCACGGACCCCGCCAGCACCCCCGCAGCCGTCGCTCGGATCGTCGAGGTGATTGTGATGTCAGAAGCGCGTTACGGTCCGGACCGGAGCCTGGACGAGTTCCATTCCTGGTGGAAGGAGCTGACCGAGCGGTCCGCGTTCCGGGTGGAGCGCATTCCCTTCGCGGACCTCCGCCGGTGGCGGATGGATCCCGGCACCGGCGACATCCGCCACGACTCGGGACGGTTCTTCACGGTCGAGGGCCTCCGGGTCCACTCGGAGCGCGGCCCCGTCCACTCCTGGTCGCAGCCGATCATCAACCAGCCGGAGATCGGCATCCTCGGCATCCTGGTCAAGCGTTTCGACGGCGTTCCGCACTACCTGATGCAGTGCAAGATGGAGCCGGGGAACATCAACGTCCTCCAGCTCTCCCCCACCGTGCAGGCGACGCGGAGCAACTTCACCCGGGCGCACCAGGGTTCCCAGGTGGCGTACATCGAGTACTTCACCGACCTGCGGCCCGACCGGGTGCTGGTGGACGTCCTGCAGTCCGAGCACGGCTCCTGGTTCCTGCGCAAGCGGAACCGGAACATGATCGTGGAGGTCGAGGAGGAGGTGCCCCTGCGGGAGAACTTCCGCTGGCTCACCCTGGACCAGATCGGTGAACTCCTGCGGGTGGACAACCTGGTCAACATGGACGCCCGTACGGTGCTCTCCTGCCTCCCGCTGTCGCACACCTCCGGCGACGCGGCCGCGGACACCGCGCTGCGCAGCTGGTTCACCGAGATCTGTGCCACGCACAACGTGCGGACCCAGAGCATCCCGCTCCGCGAGGTGGAACGGTGGGAGCACCGCGCGGACGAGATCGCGCACGAGGACGGCCACCACTTCAAGGTGGTCGCCGTGTCGGTGCGGGCCACCACCCGCGAGGTGTCCTCCTGGACACAGCCGCTCTTCCAGCCGTGCGGGCTCGGCGTCGTCGCGTTCCTGATCCGCCGGGTGGCGGGCGAGGTGCAGGTCCTGGCACACGCGCGGGCCGAACCGGGCTTCGTCGACGTGGTCGAGATCGGCCCCACGGTGCAGTACCAGCCCTCCAGCTATCCCGACGGCAGCCCGCCCTTCGCGGACCTGGTGCGTGACGCGGCACCGGAGCGGATCCACTACGACACCGTGCTCTCCGAGGAGGGCGGCCGGTTCCGCAACGCCGAGAACCGCTACATGGTGCTGGAGACCGACGACGACCTGCCCGAGCCGCTACCCGAGGACTACCGATGGCTCACGCTGCGCCAGCTGACCGGACTGCTGGCTCACCGCAACTACGTCAACGTCCAGGCCAGGACCCTGGTCTGCGCGATGCGCCTGACCCTGGGGCTCAGCTGAGCGGCACCGGTCCGCTGCGCCTCGGGGTCCTGGGCTGCGCGTCGATCGCCTGGCGGCGCACCCTGCCGGCGGTACTCGCCTCCGAGCACGTCGACCTCGTCGCGGTGGCCAGCCGGGACACCGCCACGGCGGAGCGGTTCGCCCGGCGGTTCGGCGGCGCGGCGGTCACCGGCTACGACGAGCTGCTGGCGCGGCCGGACGTGGAGGCGGTGTACGTGCCGCTGCCCACCGGCCTGCACGCGCACTGGTGCGCCCGGGCGCTGCGCGCGGGCAAGCACGTACTGGCCGAGAAGCCGCTGACCGCCTCGCACGCGGAGGCCGCCGAGCTGGCCGCGCTGGCCGCCGAGCGCGGGCTCTGCCTGACGGAGAACCGGATGTTCGCCCACCATCCGCAGCACGAGACCGTGCGGCAGCTGGTCGAGGAGGACGCCATCGGCGCGCTGCGGGTGATGCACGCCACGATGGCCTTCCCCCCGCTGCCCGCCGAGGACGTGCGCTACCGCGCCGATCTGGGCGGCGGTGCGCTGCTGGACGCCGGCTACTACCCGCTGCAGGCCGCGATGCTGCTGCTCACCGAGCCGCTGGAGGTGCTCGGCGCCGATCTGCCGGTGGACCCGGACCGTGGGGTGGAGGTGCGCGGCGACGTGCTGCTGCGCGACGCCCGCGGCGTGACCGCGCATCTGGTCTTCGGCTTCGACCACGGCTACCGGTCCAGTTACGAGTTGTGGGGGAGCAAGGGGCGACTGGTGCTGGAACGGGCGTTCACCCCGCCGGAGAGCTGGCAGCCGGTGGTCCGCGTCGAGCGGCAGAACCGGGTCGAGGAACTCACCCTGCCCGCCGCCCACCAGTTCCGCAGCAGCCTCGAGCACTTCGCCGCGGCCGTCCGCGCGGGCGGGGGCCTCGACACGCATCTGGCGGCCGCCGTACGGGGTGCGGCGCTCATGGACGCCGTACGACGGACGGCCCACCGATGACGGGAGCAGAGATGACGGCAGACGCCACCGAGACCAGGACCGCGATCCTGGAGATGGTGCGCAAGTACGACCGGGAGATCGGCGGCCACACCGCGTTCGAGCCGGGGGTGACCCCGATCCTGCCCTCCGGCGCCGTGCTGGACGAGGACGACCGGGTGGCGCTGGTGGAGGCGGCGCTGAGCATGCGGATCGCCGCCGGCGTCTCCTCCCGGAAGTTCGAGAGGCTCTTCGCCCGGAAGCTGGGGCTGCGCAAGGCGCATCTCACCAACTCCGGCTCCTCCGCCAACCTGCTGGCGCTCTCCGCCCTCTGCGCCCCCGAGCTGGGCGACCAGCGGCTCAGACCCGGCGACGAGGTGGTGACGGTCGCCGCCGGCTTCCCGACCACGGTCAACCCGATCGTGCAGAACCACCTCGCACCGGTCTTCGTCGACATCGACCTGGACACGTACAACACCACGGTCGAGCGGGTGGCCGAGGCCATCGGACCGCGGACCCGGGCCATCATGATCGCGCATGCGCTGGGCAACCCCTTCCCCGCCCGGGACATCGCCGAACTCGCCCAGGAGCGCGGGCTGTTCTTCGTCGAGGACAACTGTGACGCGGTGGGCACCTACCACCACGGCAGGCTCACCGGCGGCTTCGGCGACCTGAGCACCGTCAGCTTCTACCCCGCGCACCACATCACCGCGGGCGAGGGCGGCTGCGTGCTGACCGACAACCTGGCGCTCGCCCGGGTGGTGGAGTCGCTGCGGGACTGGGGCCGGGACTGCTGGTGCGAGCCGGGCGAGAACGACACCTGCCGCAAGCGCTTCTCCTACCAGATGGGCACGCTGCCCCACGGCTACGACCACAAGTACATCTTCTCCCACATCGGTTACAACCTGAAGGCGACCGACGTGCAGGCGGCGCTGGCCCTCACCCAGCTGGCCAAGCTGGACGACTTCGGTGCCGCACGCCGCGCCAACTGGCAGCGGCTGCGGGAGGGGCTGGACGGAGTGCCGTGGCTGCGGCTGCCCTCGCCGGCCCCGGACAGCGACCCGAGCTGGTTCGGCTTCGTGATCACCCTCACCGAGGACGCGCCGTTCCGGCGGGCGGACCTGGTCCAGTTCCTGGAGTCGCGGCGGATCGGCACCCGGCTGCTGTTCGCCGGCAACCTCACCCGCCACCCGGCCTACCGGGAGCATCCGTTCCGGGTCTCCGGCGAGCTGACCAACTCCGACATCGTCACCGAGCGCACCTTCTGGATCGGCGTCTACCCGGGGATCACCCCGGAGATGACCGACTACGTCGTGGAGTCCATCCGCTCCTTCGCCGCCGAGCGGGGAGGCGCCGGTGCCCGCTGAACTGGCTGTCCTGGGCGGCACCCCGTCCTTCGACGAACCGCTGCACATCGGGCGCCCCAACGTGCCCGACGAGCGGCGCACCATGGCACGCATCCAGCAGGCCCTCGACCGCCGGTGGCTGACCGCCTTCGGTCCGCTGGTCAAGCAGTTCGAGCGGGACATCGCGGCCGCCGCCGGGGTGAAGCACTGCGTGGCCATGTGCAATGCCTCCGTCGCGCTGCAGGTGCTGATCCGCGCCGCGGGGCTGCGCGGCGAGGTGGTCCTGCCGTCGTTCACCTTCATCGCCACCGCGCACACCCTGCAGTGGGAAGGGGTCACCCCCGTCTTCTGCGACATCGACGAGAAGACCGGCAACCTCGATCCGGCGCACGCCCGCCGGCTGATCACCGAGCGCACCACCGGGATCATGGGCGTCCACCTGTGGGGCCACCCGGCGCCGACGGAGGACCTCGCCGCGCTCGCCGACGAACACGGGCTCCGGCTCTTCTACGACAGCGCCCACGCGATCGGCAGCAGCCGGTACGGCCGCCCGGTGGGGAGCTTCGGCGACGCGGAGGTCTTCAGCTTCCACGCCACGAAGTTCATCAACTCCTTCGAGGGCGGCGCGGTCGTCACCGACGACGAGGAACTGGCCGAGCGCGTCCGGGCGATCCACAACTACGGGCGAGGTGAGGGCTCGGTGGTCTCCTCCCTCGGCACCAACGCCAAGATGACCGAGGTGGCCGCCGCGATGGGCATCACCTCGCTGGAGAACATGTCCCATCTGATCGACGTCAACCGGGGCCACCACAACCGCTACGCCGAGGGTCTGGCCGACGTGCCCGGCGTCGTCCTGCGCGAGCCCCTGCCGGAGAACACGATCAATCACCAGTACGTGGTCGTCGAGGTCGACGAGCGGGCGGCAGGGGTGGGGCGGGACGCCCTGGCCGCGGCCCTGACCGCGGACAACGTACTGGTGCGCACCCACTTCGACCCCGGCTGCCACCGCACCGAGCCCTATGTGCGGGCGCCGCGGCGGCACGCCCCGCTGCCGCTGCCCCGCACCGAGGCGCTGGGTTCCCGGGTGGTGATGCTGCCCACCGGCAACGCGGTCGGCTCCGCCGAGGTGGACCGGGTGTGCGCGCTGATCCGGGAGATCGTCGACCACGGTGAGGCGGTGACCGCCGCGGTCGCGGCCGCCGGCAACTGAGCGGCCGGTGCGCCCCCCGGTGACGGCGGGCGCACCGACGCTCATCCCCGCCGGTGGCGGGCGGTGAGCTCCTCCAGCACCGGGACCACCTCGGCCGGTGCGGGCACCTCGGACAGCTTCCGCCGCACCTCGGCGGCCGCGTGCCGGTAGGAGGGATCGTCCAGGACCCGCAGGACGGCCTCCCGCAGCCGTTCGGGGGTGAGGTCGCCCGGGGCCAGGCAGACGCCCGTACCGTGCCGCTCGCTCATCCGGCCGCGTTCCAGCTCGTCCCAGAACGGGTCGGCGACGATCACCTCGGGAACGCCGTGCACCATCACGTTGCCGTGGGTGCCCAGCCCGGCCTGGTGGACCACGGCGGAGCAAGTGGGCAGCAGCTCGTTCAGCGGGACGAAATCGACCAGCCGGACGTTCTCCGGCACGGTGACGGAGCCGACCTGGGAGGCGTCCAGGGTGGCCACCAGCTCCACGTCCAGGCCCTCGAAGGCGCCCAGCAGGTGGCCGGCGGAGACCGTGGCGTCACCGACGTCCTCCCGCATCGACAGGCCCAGGGTGAGGCAGACCCGGCGCCGCGCGGGCGGCTCGGCGAGCCAGTCCGGCACCCCGGTCGGACCGTTGTAGGGGACGTAGCGCACCGGTACGTGGTGCAGAGCGGTGGGCAGCCGGATCCACGGCGGCAGCGGGTCGATGGTCCACTGCCCGGTGACCAGCTCCTCCTCGAGTTCCGGAGTGAAGCGCGTGCCGATACGGTCCAGACGACCGGTGAGCCAGTCGCCCAGCGGATCGTCCCGCCGCTCGGGCGGCTGCTCCGCCCGGAGCGCGCGGTAGTCCTGGTAGAGGCGGTTGATCAGGTCGAGACCGAAGAGCATCCGGGCGTGCGCGGCCCCGCAGGAGCGGGCGGCGATCGCCCCGGCGAAGGTGAGCGCGTCCCAGATCACCAGGTCCGGTCGCCAGAAGTCGCAGAAGCGCACCAGGTCGTCGAGGTAGGACTGGTCGGCGAGGTACTCGTAGCGCACGCCGCAGGCCATGGTGAGTTCCGCCAGGGCGTGGTCCCACCCTCCCTCGCGCTGCTCCTCGTAGGGGGCGCTCAGACCACGGCTGAGCACCTCGTGGTTGGAGGAGCCCTTGGCCTGCGAGGTGCTGCCCATGCCGAGCCGCTCCCCGACGGCGACCACGGGCAGCCCGGTGGCCGTGACCGTCTCCAGGGTGTCGGGGTGCGTGGCGACGCACACCTCGTGGCCCGCGGCGCGCAGCGCCCAGGCGAGCGGCACCAGGTTGTAGGTGTGGGCCCGGGAGGCGAACACCGTGAAGAGAACGCGCAATTTTCCACCCTGCCTCGAGATACGGACGGTCCTGGCTCAGCGCGGCGCGGCGACCGCCCCGTCCTGCGTCGCGGCCGTGCGCCCGGCGGTACGGACCGGGAAGCGCGCCACCGCCCCGGTGACCGGCACCCGGATGTGGCGGACGGGTTCGCCGGCCGGGGTCAGCCGGGGACGGCGCGCGACCAGGACGCGGACCGCCTCCGTCGCCACCAGCCGCACCACCGGTTCCAGCAGGGAGATGCGGGGGTCGGCGAAGACCAGCGGCGCGGCGCCCGCGGTGCGTCCGGGCAGGAACCGGTCGGGTTCCGGGTGGGCCGCCGGGTCCCGCTGGGCGGCGTCCACCAGCACCGTCACCAGGTCGCCCGCGGCGATCGGCAGCCCGGCGATCTCCATGGCCTCGCCGGCGATCCGGCCGACGACGCGCACCGGCGGGTCGTAGCGCAGGGTCTCGGCCACCGCGGCCTCGGCCCGTGCGGGCTCCCGCCGCACGGCGTCCCACTCGTCGGGGTGGGCGAGCAGCGCGGCGACCGTGCTGCAGGCCAGGCCGGTCGCGAGCCGGGCACCGACCACCAGGGTCAGCAGCGCGACCGACCGCACCGGGGCAGTGTCCCCACCCGCGGCGCGCAGCAGGCCCGCGAGCGCCCCGTCCGGCAGTTCCGGCGGCGCGGCCAGGGCCTGGTCCACCAGCGCCGCGATCCCGTCGTACCCCTCCACCAGCGCGCGTCCGGCGGCGAGGGTGGGCGGGCACAGCAGGGAGTCCAGGACGTGGGTGGTGGCCGGCAGCAGCGCGGCGTAGCGCTCCACCGATCCGGGCGGCAGCCCGAGCAGTCCGGCCAGCGCGGCGACCGTGCCGGGCCGGACGAAGTCGGTCAGCAGGTCGAAGGCGTCCCGCTCGCCGTCGGGCAGTGCCAGGCCGGTGAACGCAGCGGCGGTCCGGGCCCGGTGGCGCTCCACGGCGGGGCCGCTCAGCCAGTCGCGGGTCAGCTCCGCCGACCGGGCGCTGTCGGCGTGGTCCGCCGCGAGGGCGGTGTCGTCGACGGTGAGGACGTACTTGACCGTCGCCCCCGCGCCCAGCGAGTACACCCGCCGGCGGCGGCGTCCCAGTGCGGTGTCTTGGCTGGTGAGGCGGGGGTCGGCGAGGAGCGCGGCGGCCGGCTCGTGGCAGGCGGTGACCCACACGTCGAGGTCGGTCTGCCGCAGTACCGGGGTGCCGCGCAGCGTGGCGTGCAGCGTGTGCGGGTCGACGCCGTGGTCGCGCAGCAGGAGGGCGAGGGGGGCGCCGCGGTCGCCGTTCATCCACTGGACCCCGCGGACGGTCAGCAGGTGCCGGGCGAGGTCGGAGTCGGAGAACTGCCGGGGGTCGATCTGGTGTCGGGTCATGCCGCGCGGACGCCTTTCGTGACGGTGGTCGGCCGCGGCGTGGACGGGTCCGCCGACCGGCCCGCCGCCCCCGCCGCCAGTTCCTCCAGGCCCGGCACGAGTTCACGGGGGCTCGGTCCGGCCGCCGTCTCCTCCTTCAACCGGGCGGCGCCGGACCGCAGCCGGGGGTCCTCCAGCAGCCGGGTCAGCTGGTCCCCGAGCGCCGCGGGGTCGGCGGCCAGCCCCGCGCCGGCGCGCTCGACGGCGTCGATCACCCCGGCGGTGCCCCAGCGGGGCCCGGGGATTGCGAGCTGCGGGACGCCGCTGAGCGCGGCGGTGACCAGTGTCTCCGGGGCGCCGTCGTGCACCACGGCGGCGCAGTACGGCAGCGGGAGGTGCGCCGGCAGCCGGTCCAGCAGGCGTACCTGGTGCGGGATCCTGGTGCCGGGTGGGATGCGGCCGGTGTCCATGGTGGCCACCACCTCGACGTCGAGCGCGTCCACCGCGGCGAAGACGTCGGCGACGGTGACGCCCGGCCCCGGGTCCCCGGCCGCCGCCGGTGCGGCGGGCAGTCCCGGCTCGCCCAGGGTGACCAGCAGGCGGGGGCGCCGGGGTTCCTTGCGGAGCCAGGCGGGGAAGACCGCCGGACCGTCGTAGGGCACCGGACGGACCGGGCGGTGGTCCAGTCCTTGTGTGTGTTGCAGGCAGCCGGGCAGCGGGTCGACGGTGGCGTCCCCGAGCACCGGCCGTCCCGTGCCGCAGGCCACCCCGTGCCGGTCCGCGCGGGCCGTCAGGTGCGCGGAGAGCGGGTCGGGGCCGTCCTCCGCCCCTCCGACGGCGGAGCCCACCAGCCGGCCCCAGTGGTCCGGCCCGGACAGCACCCGTACCTGGGCCGCGCCCACCGCGCGCGCCGCGACCGGACCGCCGAGGGCGTGGGCGTCCCAGAGCACCAGCTCCGGCCGCCAGTCGCGGGCGGCCGTCACCACCCCCTCCAGCACGCCGTCGTCGGTGAGGTGGTCGAGGAGCGGAAGGTGCGCGGCGAGCACGCGTGCCGCCCGGGCCGGCTCACCGGCCGTCCACACCACCGGGTCGGCGGCCGCGGCCTCGGCCGCCCCGGGAGCCGTCCAGGGGGCGCCGGTCAGTTCGTCACCGGCCTCCACCCCGACCAGGCCGGCGGTGCGCGCCGCCCGGGCGACCTCCGGCCGCCCCACCACGCGTACCTCGTGCCCGGCGGTCCGCAGCGCCCAGGCGAGCGGAACCAGCGGGTGCAGGAGGGACGGCAGGGCGGCGGTGACGAGGACGCGCATGGACGGCTCCAGGGGTCGGGGCGGAGGGAGGGGAGGCCACCGGGCGGAGCGGTGCCGGCCCGACCGGCGCGGTGGCGGTGGTCAGCTCAGCGTGTTCAGCCACCTCTCCACGGCGGCCGCCGTCGTCGCGGCGTCGCCCTCGACCATGCTGAAGTGGTCGCCCGGCACGGTCTCCACGGCGGTGGCCCGGGTCCAGGTGGTCTGCCAGCCGTCCTCCGCCGAGGTGTCGCGGGGCTCGGCGGTGGTCTCCGAGGCGTCCACGGTGTAGCGGTCGGTCACCCGCACCAGCAGGGTGGGCGTGCTGATCTCGGCCGTGGAGAACTCCGGCAGCAGGGTCATGTAGCGGGCCATCGCCGTCAGGGAGTCCCGGGTGCCGGTCCGGCCGTACCAGTCCTCCCTGGTGAGGGCGCCGATCGCCACGTCGGCGGCGAAGCCGGACTGCGCGGCGTCCTGCCCGCCGCCGTCGCCGTCGCCGTCCTCCGTCCCGGTCATCAGATAGGTGTCGAGCAGGACCACCGCGGCGGGGGGTGTGCCCTCCCGCTCCAGCCGGGCGGCCAGCGCGTACGCCAGCACCCCGGAGGAGGAGTAGCCGAGCAGGACGTACGGCGCCTCCCCCGACGCCTCGCGGACGGACGCCGCCAGGACGTCGAGCACCGCGTCCGCCGTGGCCGGCAGCCGCTCCCCCGTGCCGAAGCCCGGCATCGGCAGCGCGGACAGACCCCGGACGCCCCGGAAGGAGGCCCCGAGCCGGGCGAACTGGTAGGGGCCGCCCATCGCGGCCGGGGTGCACAGGGCGATGACGCCCGGCCGGTCCGTCTCCTCGGTCAACCGGACCGCGGCCGGGGGCCGTTCCAGGTCGGCGGCCGAGGAGAAGGTCTGCCGCAGGTTGGCCACCCAGTGCAGCAGGCCCAGTCCGTCCTGGACCCGGCCGGCCCGCACGGCCTCCCGGAAGAGCTCGGGGACGGAGTCGCCCGGCTGCCCGGAGGCGGGGCCGCCCGCGTCGCCGGAGGTGCCGGAGGTGTCCCCCGCGTCCTCGGCGGCGCGCAGTTCGTCCGCCAGGTGCGCGGCGAGCCCGACCGGACTGCCGTGCTCGAAGGCCGCGGTGGGCGCCAGCGCGAGGCCGGTGGCGCTGTTGAGGCGGTTGCGCAGCTCGACCGCGGTGAGCGAGTCGAAGCCGGACTCCAGGAAGTTGCGGTGCGGCTCGATGGTCTCGTGGTCGCCGTAGCCCAGGAGCGCGCCCGCGTGCTCCAGCACCAGTGCGACCAGCGCCTTCGCCAGCGGTTCCGGTGCGAGGCCCGCGAGGCGTCGGCGCAGCGCGGCGGCGTCCGTCGGCGAGGCGGCCACCCGGGCCGCCGAGCGGCGGGCCGGGGCCACCAGGGAGCGGAAGACGTGCGGTACGTACTCCCCCGGCGCGGTCCGGCCGCCGGTGATGCGCATGGGCACCAGCAGCGCCTCGGGCCGGGCGGTGGCGACGTCGAAGAGCGTGGTGCCCTGCTCGTCGGTGAGCGGCGCCATCCCCTCCCGGGCCATCCGCGCGCGGTCCGCCTCGCCGACCGACGCGGTGGCGGTGCCGACCGCCGACCACAGTCCCCAGGCGAGCGACTGGCCCGGCAGCCCGTCCGCGCGGCGCCGGGCGGCGAGCGCGTCCAGGAAGGTGTTCGCCGCCGCGTAGTTGGCCTGGCCCGGGTTGCCCAGGAGGCCGGCGACGGAGGAGAAGAGCACGAAGGCGGTGAGCGGCAGTCCCGCGGTCACCTCGTGCAGGGCCAGCGCGGCGTCCACCTTGGGGCGCAGCACCGCGTGCAGCGCCTCCTCGGTGAGTCCCGTGACGGTGCCGTCCTCCACCACCGCGGCCAGGTGGACCACCGCGGTGACCGGGTGTTCGGCGGGCAGGTCCCGCACCACCGCGGCCAGCGCCTCGCGGTCGGCCGCGTCGCAGGCCGCCAGGGTGACCTCGGCACCCAGGCCGGTCAGCTCCTCGACCAGCTCCGGGGCCTCGCCGCCACGGGAGAGCAGGAGCAGTCGCCGTACGCCGTGTCCGGTCACCAGGTGGCGGCTGAGCAGCCGTCCGACCGCACCGGTGGCCCCGGTGACCAGGGTGGTGCCCGTCGGGCCGAAGACCGCCGCGGGGGCGGTCTTCGGGCCGTCGCCGTCCGGCGACGGCGCCCCGAGGGCCGGTGCCTTGACCAGGCGTCCGCCGTAGGCGTCGCCCTCGCGGATCGCCCACTGGGGTTCGCCGCCGGCCGGCAGGGCCGGCAGCAGCCGCAGCGAGGCGGGGTGGTCGTCGATGTCCACCAGCACGATCCGGTCCGGGTGTTCCGACTGGGCCGAGCGCAGCAGCCCCCACAGCGCGGCGCCGACCAGGTCGGTCACCGCCTCGCCGGCCGGCGCCGCGGCACCGCGGGTGAGCACCACCAGGGTGGCGTGGGCGAGGTGGTCGGCGGCCAGGAAGGACTTCAGGTCGGCCAGGGTCCGCGCGGCGGCGGTGTGCACCGCCTCGGCCGTGGTGCTGCCGACCGCCGGTGCGGTGCGGTCCAGCACCACCGCGCCCGGCCGGGACCCGGAGGCGATCAGCGACGCCAGGTCGGGGTGGGTCTCGACGGTGAGTCCGGTGGTGCCGAGCGCCATGCCGGCCAGCGCGGTGTCCTCTCCCGCGATCGCCCATCCGAGGTCCGGGTCCGGAGAGCCGACGGGTACCCGGGTCCACTCCCAGCCGTAGAGGGAGTCCGCGGGGGCGGTCGGTGCGGCGGCGGCCGCCTCGCCGTAGTCCGCGGCCCGCAGTACCAGGCCCTCCACCGACGCCACCGGGGTGCCGGCCTGGTCGGCCAGCACCAGGGCGACGGTGTCGCCCGCGGTGGGGGTGATCCGCACGCGCAGACTGCGCGCTCCGGTCGCGTAGAGGTCCACGCCGGTCCAGGAGAAGGGCAGTCCGCCCGCGACGTCGACGCCCTCGGCGAACCCCACGGCGTGCAGCGCCGCGTCGAGGGCCGCGGGGTGCAGCCCGAACAGGTCGGCCTGCCGGCCGGTCTCCCGGTCCAGGCGCACCTCGGCGAAGACCTCGGGTCCGACCCGCCAGGCCGCCCGCAGCGCCCGGAAGGCCGGGCCGTAGGAGAGGCCGGCCTCGGCGAAGCCCTCGTACAGCCCGTCCAGGTCGATCTCCTCGGCGCCGGTCGGTGGCCAGGTGGCGAGGGCCTCGGGCTCGGGTGCCGCTCCGGGCACCAGCCGCCCGGTGGCGTGCCGCGTCCAGGGCGCCCCCTCCTCGTCCGGGCGGGAGTGCACGGACACCGGACGGGCGCCGCTTTCATCGGGGGCCCCGGCCACCACCTGGAGCTGGATCTTGCCGCGGCGCGGCAGCACCAGCGGTGTCCCCACGGTCAGGTCGTCGATCCGGTGGCAACCGGTGTCGGCGCCCGCCTGCAGGGCCAGTTCGACGAACGCGGCGCCCGGCAGGAGCGGGGTGTCGCCGAGGCCGTGGTCCGCCAGCCACGGGTGGGTGGTCAGCGACAGCCTTCCGGCACGCACCTGCGCGGAGTCGACGACCGTCAAGGAGGTGCCGACCAGCGGGTGGGTGGTGGCGTCGGCACCGGTCGTCCCGGCACCGCCGCTGTCCCGCACCGCGCCCATGTCGACGTCCGGCCAGTACCGCTTGCGGTGGAAGGCGTACGGCGGCAGCGGCACCGTCCCGGCGGCCCGGCCGGCGAACAGCCGCTCGGGAACGAGGGTGAGGCCGTCCGTGTACAGCTGCCCCACCGCGAGGTGGACGCCCTGCGGCTCGGCCACGCCGTAGCGCAGCAGCGGCACCACGGCGACGTCCTCCGGCGCGCGGGTCAGGCACAGCCGCACCATGCCGGACAGGGTGCTGTCCGGGCCCAGTTCCACGAAGCGGTCCGCCCCGGCCGCCTCGGCGGCCCGGACGGCGTCCAGGAAACGCACCGTACGGCGGCAGTTCGCCACCCAGTACTCGGGGTCGGTCAGCTCCTCGGGGTCGGCCTGCCTGCCGAGGACCGTGGAGATGAAGCCGTAGACCGGTGCCTCGTAGCTCAGCTCCTCGGCGATGTCGAGGAATTCGTCGGTCATCTCGTCGACCAGCGGGGAGTGGGCCGCGTGCCGGACGGCCAGCCGCATCGCCCCCCGGCCCTGCTGCTTGCAGCGGGCGGCGAGTTCGTGGACCTCGTCCTCCTCGCCCGACACCACGACCAGGCGGGGACCGTTGACCGCGGCGATGCTGACCCCGTCGGTCAGCAGCGGGCGCACCTGGTCCTCCTCGGCGTCCACCGCGAGCATCGCACCCTCGGGCAGCTCCTGCATGAGCCGGCCTCGGTGGGCCACCAGCCGGACCGCGTCCGGCAGCGGGAACACCCCGGCGACGTAGGCCGCGGCCAGCTCACCGATGGAGTGGCCGAGGACGAGGTCCGGCCGCAGGCCCCAGGCCTGCAGCAGGCGGAAGAGCGCCACCTCCATGGTGAAGACGGCCGCCTGGGTGAACACCGTCTGGTCCAGCAGCTGGGCGAGCACCGAGTCCTCGTCGGCGAACATCACCTCGCGCAGCGGGCGGTCGAGGTGGTCGTCGAAGAGGGCGCACAGCTCGTCCACCGCGTGCGCGAAGACGGGCTGGCTCTCGTACAGCTCCCGGCCCATGCCCGGGCGCTGGGTGCCCTGGCCGGGGAAGAGGAAGACGGTCCGGCCGGCGGCGCTCCCGCCCTGGCGCGGGGCGCCCCGCACCAGGCGCGGAGAGGTGCGGTCCTCGGCGAGCGCGGTGAGTGCCGCCACCAGTTCCCCGCGGTCCTTGCCGACCAGGGCTGCTCGGTGGGCGAACTGCGGACGGCGGGCGGCCAGGGACCGGCCGATCGCGTCGGTCGCCAGGTCCGGGTGGGCCTCGAGGTGGGCCAGCAGGGCGGCGGCCTGGGTCGGCAGGGCCTCCCCGGTGCGGGCGCTCAGCAGCCAGGGGGCGGGCGTCCGGCCGGTTCCGGTGGCCTGATCGGGCGCGGGTGCGGCCTCGGCGGCGGGCTCCTCCTGCGGTGCCTGCTCCAGGATGAGGTGGGCGTTGGTGCCGCTGTAGCCGAAGGAGGAGACCCCGGCCCGGCGCGGGTGGCCCCGCTCGGGCCAGGGGATCGACTCGGTCAGCAGCTCGACCTGCCCGCGGGACCAGTCGACGTGCGGGGTCGGCTCGTCGGAGAACCGGGACTGCGGCAGCCGGCCGTGGCGCAGCGCCTGCACCATCTTGATCACCCCGGCGACGCCCGCGGCGGCCTGCGGGTGGCCGAGGTTGGACTTCACCGAGCCCAGCCACAGCGGCTGGCCCTCGGGGCGGTCCTGGCCGTAGGTGGAAAGCAGCGCGTTCACCTCGATCGGGTCGCCGAGGGTGGTGCCGGTGCCGTGCCCGTCGACCGCGTCCACGTCCGCGTACTCCAGGCCCGCGACGGCGAGCGCCCGGCGGATGACCTGCTCCTGGGAGGGGCCGTGGGGGGCGGTGGGGCCGTTGGAGGCGCCGTCGGAGTTGACGGCGGAGCCGCGGACGACCGCCAGCACCCGGTGGCCGTTGCGGCGGGCCTCGGAGAGGCGCTCCAGCACCAGCACGCCCACGCCCTCGGCCCAGCCGACGCCGTCCGCGGAGGCCGAGTAGGACTTGCAGCGGCCGTCCGAACTGGTGCCGCTGTCGTAGCGGGCGAACTGTTCCAGTGAGGAGGCGGTGGACACGCCGCCGGCCAGCGCCAGCCCGCAGTCGCCGTTGCGCAGCGCCTGGGCGGCGAGGTGGATCGCGACCAGCGAGGAGGAACAGGCGGTGTCCACGGAGAGCGTGGGGCCCTCGAAGCCGAAGGTGTAGGAGATCCGGCCGGACACCATGCTGGTGAGCGAACCGATGCCGAAGTAGAGGCCGTTGTGCTCCAGGGTGCTGAGCGGACCGGGGTCGTAGGTGGTGGTCATCGCCCCGACGAAGACACCGGTCGTGCTGCCCTTGAGCGCCAGCGGGTCGGCTCCCGCCCGTTCCAGCGCCTCCCAGCAGACCTCCAGCAGGGAGCGCTGCTGCGGGTCCATCATGACGGCCTCGTTCGGACCGATTCCGAAGAAGCCGGCGTCGAACTCGGTGGCGTGGGGCATGAAGCCGCCGCGCAGGGCGGTGCCGGAGGCCTCGAAGACCTCCCGCCAATAGTCCATGTCCCAGGCTCGGTCCTCGGGGAAGGGGCTGGAGCCGTCACGGCCCTCGTCTACCAGCTGCCACAGCTCGTCGGGCGAGGTCACGCCCCCGGGGAAGCGGCAGGCCATGCCCACCACGGCGATCGGCTCCTCGTCCGCGGCCACGACCTGGGCCTGCGGGGCGGCCTCCGTCAGGTCGCCCAGGAGTTCCCCGAGGAGGTGGTCGGCGAGCGCGGCGGCCGAGGGATGGTCGAAGGCGAGGGTGCTGCCGAGCTGCAGCCCGGTGGCCGCGCTCAGTCCGTTGCGGAGCTCGACCGCGGTGAGTGAGTCGAACCCCAGGTCGCGGAAGGGGCGTTCGGCGTCGATGAGGTCCTTCGAACCGTGGCCGAGCACCTGGACCACCTTGTCGAGCACCAGGTCCAGCAACGCGGCCCGGCGCCGGTCCGCGGGGAGCGCGGCGAGCTCGTCGACCAGGGTGCCCGCGCCCGCGGCGGGCGCGGCGGCCCGGCGGGCGGTGGGCACCAGGGAGCGGAAGAGGTCGCTGACCCGGCCCGCGTCTGCGCGCAGCGCGGCCAGGTCGAGTCTGACGGGCACCAGCGCGGGGCGCGGGCAGGCCAGCGCCGCGTCCAGCAGTGCCAGCCCCTCCTGGGCGGAGAGCGCGGGCAGTCCGGAACGGGCGGTCTCGGGCGCCATCCCGCCCGCCTGGGCCCACTGGCCCCAGGCCAGCGACTGGGCGGGCAGCCCGGCCGCTCGGCGGTGCGCGGCCAGGGCGTCCAGGAAGGCGTTGGCCGCGGCGTAGTTGCCCTGGCCGGGCGCGCCCAGCACGCCGGCGGCCGAGGAGAAGAGCACGAAGTGGGTGAGGCCGTCGGACCGGGCGGCGGTCAGCTCGTGCAGGTGCCAGGCGGCGTCCGCCTTGGGACGCAGCACGGTGTCCAGGCGCTCGGGGGTGAGGGAGGCGATGACACCGTCGTCCAGGACGCCCGCGCAGTGCACCACGGCGCGTACGGGGTGCTCGGACAGGAGCCGCTCGGCGGCGGCGCGGTCGGCCAGGTCGCACGCCACGACCTCCGCGGTGGCGCCGAGCCCGGCCAGTTCGGCCACCAGCTCGGCGGCGCCTTCGGCGGCCGGGCCACGGCGGCCGGCCAGCACCAGCCGCCGTACGCCGTGGCGTTCGGCGAGGTGCCGAGCGACCAGACGGCCCAGCGCTCCCGTGCCGCCGGTGACCAGGACGGTGCCCTCGGGATCGAAGGCGGCCGGGGCGGCGTCGGGGGCCGGGGCCACGCGCGCCAGTCGGGGCACCGCGGCGGTGCCGCCGCGCAGCGCGACGGCGGGCTCGCCGAGCGCGAGCACACCGGCAAGGAGGCCGGCGAGGGCGTCGGCGGGCGGGGGCGTGTCGGTGTCGACCAGGACGATACGGCCCGGGTCCTCGGACTGGGCGGAGCGCGCCAGGCCGAGGGCGGCGGCGGCGCCGAGGTCGGTGACGCCCTCACCGGCGGTGTCCGGCAGGGCGACCGCGCCCGAGGTGAGCACCACCAGGGAGGTGGTGGCCAGCCGCGCGTCGGAAGACCAGTCGTGCAGGACGGCCAGCAGTCGCCCTGTGGCGGCCCGCACGGCGTCCGGCCCGGTGCCGCCGGTCAGCCGCAGCACCACCGCGTCCGGCGCGGGGGCCACGTCGTCCAGCGTCTCCAGGGCGTCGGCGGACACCACGCAGGGGGCCGGGGCGTCGGGCAGGGGCACCTCCGCCCAGTCCACGGCGAACAGGTCGTCGCCGACGGCGGTGCGGGCGGTGGCCGCGGCCAGCTGCTCGTCGGTGACCGCCCGCAGGGTGAGCGCGCCGACGGTGGCGACGGGCCGCCCGGTGACGTCGGCGAGGTCCAGCGCGACCGTGCGGTCGCCACCGGAGCCGCCCGCGTCGGTCGGCCGGACGCGGACGCGGAGCGCGGAGGCGCCGAAGGCCAGCAGCTCCACGTCCGTCCAGGCGTAGGGCAGGGCGGTGACGCCCTCCTCGGTGCCGGTCAGGCCCACCGCGTGCAGCGCGGCGTCGAAGACGGCCGGGTGGAGGCCGAAGTCCTCGGCGGTGGCGCGGGAGTTCTCCGGCAGACTCACCTCGGCGAGGACCTCACCGGCGGCGGTGCGCCAGGCGGCGCGCAGCCCGCGGAACAGCGGGCCGTACTGCGAGCCGCGAGCCGCCAGCTCCTCGTACATGCCGCCCAGGTCGATCGGTTCCGCGCCGGCCGGCGGCCACTGCGCCAGGTCGAAGGCGGCCACGCCGGTGCCGTACACCAGGGCGCCGGTGGCGTGCTGGGTCCAGGGCTGGTGGTCCCCCGCGCCCTCGGGGCGGGAGTGGAAGCTCAGCGGGCGGGCCCCGGTCCCGTCGGGCGGGCCCACCACGACCTGGAGCCGGACGGCTCCCTCCGGCGGGACGACCATCGGGGCGTGCAGCGCCAGATCGCGCAGGCGGCCGGCGCCGACCCGGGCACCGGCGCCGGCCGCCAGCTCCACGAAGGCCGTACCGGGCAGCAGCACCGCGCCGCCCACCGCGTGGTCGGCCAGCCAGGGGTGGGTGGCCAGGGACAGGCGGCCGGTGACCACCAGCTCCTGGGAGTCGGCGAGCACGGTGGCGGCGCCCAGCAGCGGGTGGTCCACCGGGTCCAGGCCGAGCGAGGTCGGGTCCCCGCCGGAGGCCGAGGCCTGGAGCCAGAAGCGCTCCCGCTGGAAGGCGTAGGTCGGCAGGGCGGCCGGCCGGGCGTGGCGGGCGTCGAAGTAGGCGGCCCAGTCCACCGGGACCCCGCGGGTGTGCAGCAGCCCCACCGCCGCGGCGCAGGACAGCGGCTCGCTGCGGTCCTTGCGCAGCAGCGGCAGCACCACGGGTTCGTCGGGCGCGTCGGCCAGGCACTCCTGTGCCATGGCGGAGAGCACCGCGGCCGGCCCCAGCTCCAGGAAGCGGTCGACGCCCTCGGCGCGCAGCGTGTCCACCGCGTCCCGGAAGCGGACGGCCTGGCACAGGTGGCGCACCCAGTAGTCGGGGGTGCGCAGGTCGTCGCCCTCCGCGAGGCGGCCGGTGACGGTGGACACCACCGGGATGCGGGGTGCGTGGAAGGTCAGTTCGGCGGCGACCGCGCGGAATTCCTCGGCGATCGGCTCCATCATCGGGGAGTGCGCGGCGTGGCTGACCCGCAGCCGCTTGGTGCGGTGGCCGCGCCCGGCGAGGGTCTCGGCGACCGCCTCCACCTCCGCGGTGACGCCGGAGATCACCACCGATCCGGGGCTGTTGACCGCGGCCACCCCGACGCCGTCGGTGAGCAGCGGCCGTACGGCCTCCTCGTCGGCGTTGACCGCGATCATCGAGCCGCCGGCGGGCAGCCCCTGCATCAGTCGGCCGCGCGCCGCCACCAGGCGGGCGGCGTCGGGCAGCGTGAGCACGCCGGAGACGTGCGCGGCCGAGAGCTCACCGGTGGAGTGGCCCGCCAGCAGTCCGGGGTGGATGCCCCAGGACTCCAGCAGCCGGAAGAGCGCCACCTCGAAGGCGAAGAGGGCGGCCTGGGCGTGGCCGACCCGGTCCAGCGCCTCCTCGTCGTTGTCGATCATTTCCCGGAGCGGACGGTCGAGGTGGGCGTCGAGGGCGGCGCACACCTCGTCGTACGCGGCGGCGAACACCGGGTGGGCTGCGCTGAGTTCACGGCCCATGCCGAGCCGCTGGGCGCCGCCGCCGGGGAACAGGTAGGCGAGCAGCGGCTCACCGCGGGACACGCCCTGCTCGGTGCCGGGTGCCGGCTCGCCCGCGGCGAGCGCGGCCAGCGCGGCCAGCAGCTCCTCCCGGTCCTCGCCGACCAGCGCGGCGCGGTGCTCCAGCGGGGAGCGCCGGGTCGCCAGCGCGTGGCCGATGTCCAGCGGGTGGGTGTCGGGGCGGTCCCGGAGCCAGTCGAGAAGCCGGCCGGCCTGGGCCCGCAGCGCCTCGGGGTTGCGCCCGGAGACCAGCCACGGCAGCGGACCCGCGGTCCGCTCGGGGGCGGGTCGCGCGTCGGTCGCGGCGGGCTCCTCGGGTGCCTGCTCCAGGATGACGTGGGCGTTGGTGCCGCTGAGGCCGAAGGAGGAGACGCCGGCGCGGCGCGGCGCGCCGTCGGTCCGCCACTCCACCGGCTCGGTGAGCAGCCGGATCGCGCCCTGGCTCCAGTCCACGTGGCGGCTGGGCCGGTCCACGTGCAGCGTCCTGGGCAGCAGCCCGTGCTGCATCGCCAGCACCATCTTCATCACCCCGGCCACGCCGGCGGCGCCCTGGGTGTGGCCGAGGTTGGACTTGACCGAGCCGAGCCACTGCGGGTGGTCGGCCGGCCGGTGCTTGCCGTAGGCGGCCAGCAGCGCGTCGGCCTCGATCGGGTCGCCGAGTTCGGTGGAGGAGCCGTGGGCCTCCACCACGTCGATCTGGGCGGGCGTCAGGCCGGCGTCGGCGAGCGCCTGCCGGATGACCCGCTGCTGGGCCGGGCCGTTGGGGGCGGCGATGCCGTTGGTGGCGCCGTCCTGGTTGACGGCCGAGCCGCGGAGCACGGCGAGGACCGGGTGGCCGTTGCGGCGCGCGTCCGACAGCCGCTCCAGCAGCAGCACGCCGGCGCCCTCGGACCAGGAGGTGCCGTCCGCGGACTCGGCGAAGGGGCGGCAGCGCCCGTCCCGGGAGAGGTTGCCGTCCAGACTGAACTCGACGAAGGTGCGCGGGCTGGACATCACCGAGACACCGGCGGCCAGCGCCATGGTGCACTCGCGCCGCCGCAGCGCCTGCGCCGCCAGGTGGAGGGTGACCAGCGAGGAGGAGCAGGCGGTGTCCACCGTGACGGCGGGGCCCTCCAGCCCGAAGGTGTACGACAGCCGTCCCGCGACCGGTCCCGAGGACCCGTAGCTGCCGGGGTAGTTGTGGTACATCACGCCCGAGTAGACGCCCAGCGGGCTGCCCTTCACGGACCGCGGCGGAATGCCGGCCCGCTCCAGGACCTCCCAGGTGATCTCCAGCAGCAGGCGCTGCTGCGGGTCCATCAGCAGGGCGTCCCGGGGGCTGATGCCGAAGAAGTCGGCGTCGAAGTCCGCCGCGTCGTGGAGGAACCCGCCGTCGCGTACGTACGTCGAACCCGGCCGCTCACCGGTCGGGTCGTAGAGCCGCTCGAGGTCCCAACCGCGGTCGGTGGGGAACGGCCCGATGACGTCCTCGCCGGCCTCCAGCAGGCGCCACAGGTCCTCGGGGGAACCGATGCCGCCGGGGAAGCGGCAGGCCATGCCGACGATCGCGATCGGATCCCGGTTGTCCTCGGTGAGCTTGCGGTTCTGCTCACGCAGCCGGTCGGCCTCCTTGAGTGACGCGCGCAAAGCTTCGACCAGCCGGTCCTCGGACGTGCTCACCTGAACCCCCACGTTATGCAGTCGCGTGGCCGCCCGGGGCGCCGACCGGGCTCCCCCTCCAGCGGTCACGGCCCGCTGCGCCCACGCACGGATGCTCCGCGCACGGACACGGCCGGCCGTCGTCCACGGCCTGGGACCTCGGGGGACCCGGCGGCCAGTACGGCCGCCCCGGTCGCGCCTCACGGGAACGCTCACAGCCCTGCCCGTTGTGTTGTTGCTCTTCGGCGAGCGCCACCATACGAGCGCCCGGCGCCGCCTCCCCACCCCTAGCCGGGCCGGCCCCACCCCTGGTTGGTGCCGGGCGCCGCCGCCTCCGCGTGGGTGGGCGGGGCGCTCGTGCTCCGTAGGGGTACGCCGTGGGCCGCCCCGCGGACGGCGGTCTCCGCGCGGCAGTGCACCGGGCGTTCGGACGGCGTCGGCAGGCGCCCGGGCGGGCGGACCGCCGGCCCGGGACCGACGCCCGCCCGCACCGGACGTTAGGGGTTGTCCGCCCCCGGGGCCGCTGGCAGATTCAGCATCTGTCACGCGGGTGGACGCACCTGGCCGGTCCGCCCGCGGACGGTTCCCGAGGGGGCCGCCCGCCTCCCTCCCGGAGGCGTGACCGGCGACACCGGGCGGTGCGGCGGCCCGGCCCGCCCTCCGGCGCGGCGTGCGGCCGTCCCGTGTCCCTCACCCGCCGGGTCCGTCGCGTTCACCAGCTCAGTGCCGTTCCTGGAGGTTCCTTGTCCACCGATCAGCAGGCTCGAGGAATCGTCGTCCTGGGTGCCGGGGTGATGGGCACCGGGATCACCGCCCTCGCGCTGGGTTCCGGGCTCCGCGTCACCCTGGTCGACGTCGACCGGGCGATCCTCGAACGGGCCGGTACGGCCGTCCGCCTCCAGCTGCGGCACGCCCGGATGATGGGCGCGCTGCCCGAGGACCGCAGCCCCGGCGAGCTGGTCACCGAGGTGACCCCCGAGGCGGTGGCGGAGGCGGACGCCGTCATCGAGGCGATCACCGAGAACGCCGCGCTCAAGGCCAAGGTCCTGGGCGAGGTGTCGGCGCTGATGCGTCCGGGGACGCCCCTGATCTCCAACACCTCGGGCATTCCCATCGACGAGCTGGCCGAGGCCGTCGCCCGCCCCGAGGACCTGCTCGGCACCCACTTCATGAACCCGACCTACCTCATCACCATGGTCGAGGTGGTGCGCGGCCCGCGGACCGGGGAGGCGGCACTGGCCGCCACCCTGGGGCTGCTCTCCCAGGTTCGACGGCAGTCCGTGGTGGTGGCCGACAGCCCCGGCTTCGTCACCAGCCGGCTGCTGCACCCGATGATCAACGACGCCGCGCGCCTCGTCGAGGAGGGCACCGCCCGCGTCGCGGACGTCGACCGCCTGATGGAGGGCTGCCTGGGCCACCCCACCGGTCCGTTGCGGACCGCCGACCTGATCGGCATCGACAACCTGGTCGACGCCCTCGACGCCCTCCACGAGCGCACCGGCGACGAACGCAGTCGTCCGTGCGCGCTCCTGCGCGAGAAGGTGCGCGCAGGTGACCTCGGCCGCAAGTCCGGGCGAGGTTTCTACGACTACGGAGAAGGAATCTCGTGACCACCAACGGGTCTGCTGGGACGGCGCCGACGCTGCGGGAGGAGGAGGTCCGCTCCGGGCTGCTCTCCTTCCTGGAGACCAGGACCAAGCAGAAGATCGCCCCCGACCAGGACATCTTCGCCGACGGTCCGGTGACCTCCCTGTTCGCGATGGAGCTGGTGGTCCACCTGGAGACCACCTATGGCATCGAGATCGCCGGGCCCGACCTGCGGATACAGCACTTCCGCACCGTCGAGCGGCTGGTCGCGCTGACGATGCGCCTCGCGGGAGCGGGCGGGTCGGGCGACCGTGACTGACCTTTCCGCGCCGTCGCTCGCCACCGGGCGCACGGTGCTGAGCGAGCTGGTGGCGGACCGGGCGGAGGCCTGGGACCTGGCCGGGGTGCTGCCCGAGGAGCTCCTGCGGGACCTGGGCTCTCGCGGACTGCTGTGCGCCCAGGTCCCGCAGACCTACGGCGGACTCGGCCTGGACAGCGCCGCCAACGGCGAACTCACCGCGCACACCGGCGCGTTGTGCAGTTCCCTGCGCAGCGTCCAGACCTCGCAGGGCATGGCCGCCTGGACCGTCTCCCGGCTCGGGGACGCCGCCCAGCGGCGTGACCATCTGGGTGCGCTCACCTCCGGTGAGCTGGCCGCGGTGGCGTTCAGCGAGCCGGAGGCCGGCAGCGACCTGTCCGCCATGACCACCCGGATCCGCCGCGACGGCGAGGACCTGGTCGTGGACGGCACCAAGAAGTGGATCACCGCCGCCCGCTACGCCGACCGGCTGGTGGTCTTCGGCCGCTTCGAGGACGCCGCCGACGGAGACGACGACGCCCGTGAGGAGACCGCCGCGGTGGTCGTGGTGCCCCGCACCGCGCCCGGCGTCCGGGTGGACGTGATCCCCGACCCGTTGGGCTGCCGGGCCGCCGGGCACGCCCATGTGACGCTGGACTCCGTACGGTTGGGACCCGACGCGCTCCTCGGCGGCGGCGCGTACTCGCTGCCGATGCTGGTGACCACGGCGCTCACCTACGGCCGGCTGTCCGTCGCCTGGGGCTGCGTCGGAATCCTCCGGGCCTGCCTCCGGGCGGCCGCCGACCACGCCTCCTCGCGCAAGCAGTTCGGGCAGCCGCTGGCCGCGCACCAGCTGGTGGCCGGCCATCTCGCGGACCTGCTGGTGGCGGAGCGGAACGCCACCCGGGCCTGCGAGCACGCCAGCCGCCTGTGGGACACCCGGCAGCCGGACCTGGCGACGGCGGCGGTGCTCGCCAAGCACGTCGGCGCCACCGGTGCCGCGGCCGGCTCCTCCCTGGCCGTCCAGATCCTGGCTTCGGCCGGCACCGTGGACGGTCATGTGGTGGCCCGTGCGCACCGGGACGCCAAGCTGATGGAGATCATCGAGGGCAGCAACGAGATCAGCCGTTTGCTGCTGGCCGAACACGCGCTCGCCATGACGCGCTGACCGGACGGGAGACCCGATGTCCGACCCGAAACCCACGGTGAAGTGCCTGGTCTGGGACCTGGACAACACGCTGTGGGACGGCACGCTGTCCGAGGACGGGGAGGTCCGGATCGCCCCGGAGGTCCTCGAGGTGATCCGCACCCTGGACTCGCGCGGCATCCTGCAGTCCATCGCCAGCAAGAACGACTTCGCGCCGGCCTGGCAGCGGCTGGAGGAGCTCGGGGTGGCCGAGTACTTCGTGCTGCCCCGGATCAACTGGGGCGTGAAGTCCGACTCGGTACGGGAGATCGGTGAGCGGCTCAACTTCGCCGAGTCCACGCTCGCCTTCGTCGACGACCAGCCCGCCGAGCGCGCGGAGGTCGTGTACCACCTGCCGCAGGTGCGCTGCTATCCGGCGGAGGAGGTGCTGCGGCTGACGGAGCGGGAGGAGTTCAGCCCCGCCACCGTCACCGTGGACTCCCGGCGCCGCCGCGAGATGTACCAGGCCGGCTTCCAGCGGGAGCAGGAGAAGGCCGACTTCAACGGCCCCGACGAGGAGTTCCTGCGGTCGCTGGAACTGGTGCTGCGCATCGACCGGGCCGATGACGAGATGCTCTCCCGCGTCGAGGAACTCACCCTCCGCACCAGCCAGATGAACGCCACCGGGATCCACTACCCCGACGAGGTGCTGCGCGCCTATCTGGACGACCCGCGGCACGAAGTGCTCACCGCCACCATGTCGGACCGGTTCGGCCCGCACGGGGCGGTCGGTGTCCTGCTGCTCCGGCTGCACCCGGGGGCCTGGCACCTGAAGCTGCTCGCCACCTCCTGCCGGGTGGTCGGCTTCGGCGCCGGCGCGGCCCTGCTCAACTGGCTGAGCGACCAGGCCGCACGGGCCGGAGTCCACCTGGTCGCCGACTTCCGGCGCACCGACCGGAACCGGATGATGGAGATCGCCTACCGCTTCGCCGGGTACGAGAACGTCGCCTGCGCATGTCTGGACGCCTTGGACGAACCCGGCCAGGAGGACCTCCAGCGGCTGCACCTGGTACCCGGACGCCATGCCCCGCCGGCCGCCATCGACCTGGCGGGACCCGACCTGACCAAGGAACACGCGGCGCCCTCCGCGACCCCCGCGACCTCGACGGCCACGACGGCCACGACGGCCACGACGGCATCGACCGCATCGACCGCATCGACCGCATCGACCGTCGAGGATGCCGAACCGATCGGCTGAGACCCGTCCCGCCCGTTCGCACGCCGCGGCCCGACACGCTCCCCGCGTGTCGGGCCGCACCTGGTCCGCGCGGCAGGCCGCGGCGGACCTCGCCGTGCGGCCGCCGCCTCCGCGTCCCCGCTCAGCGCTTGCGGGCCAGCGTGAGACCGTCCGCCACCGGCAGCAGGGACAGGTCGACGCGCTGGTCGTCCCGGAGCATCTCGTTGAGCTTGCGGATCGCCTCGGTGTCCGCGTCGCGGGCCTCCGGGTCGATCACCCGGCCGAAGAAGAGCGTGTTGTCCACCGCGATGAGCCCGCCCGGGCGCACCAGCGCCACGCAGTCCTCGTAGTAGCGCGGGTAGTTCGCCTTGTCGGCGTCGATGAACGCCATGTCCACCCAGCCCGCCCCGCGCTCGTCGAGCAGCCGGCCCAGTGTCGCCCCCGCGTCGCCGACCAGCAGGTCGATCCTGTCGGCGACCCGCGCCCGCTCCCAGTAGGGCCGCCCGATCCGCGGCCACCGGTCGGTGACGTCGCAGGTGAGCACCCGGCCGTCGGCAGGCAACGCCCGCGCCAGGCAGAGCGTGCTGTAACCGGTGTAGGTGCCGACCTCCAGTACCGTACGGGCACCCGTCAGCTTCGCCAGCAGCCCCAGCAGCTGGCCCTCCTCGGCCATCACCTGCAACGCCGTGCCGCCGGGCAACTGCGCCGTCTCGGCCCGGAGCCCGGCCAGCACCGGATCCTCCCGCAGGGACATCTCCCGGACGTAGCCGAGAAGCGCGCCGTCCGCCACCACCTGGTCCGCCACTGTTGACCCCCTCGTATGAGCGACCAGCCTCGAGCCACCGCATCGTACGAGCGCACCGCCGACTTCCCCCACCCCTGACTCCGGCGCCCTAGGGGCCCCCACCGCGGTGTGCTGGGCTCGTCGGCCGACGGAGGACACCAGACCGGTGAGGGACCTCGGGACTGCCGGGCCCCTATGAAGACCCGAACGTGAAGACGCGTACGCAGGCGGACAGGGGTCCTGGCCGCGAACGATGGCGGTGAGCCGTCGCCGACGGCCGCGGCGGCCGCACCCGGGACGATCTCGGCCGCCCTGGGTCATCCCAGGAAACTCAACCGCACCTGACGGTCGGGATTGGAGACGTTCGTGTCCACCAGGCACACCGACTGCCAGGTGCCGAGTTCCAGTCGTCCGCCGATCACCGGCAGGGTCGCGTGCGGGGGCACGAGGGCGGGCAGGACGTGGTCGCGGCCGTGGCCGGGGCTGCCGTGGCGGTGCTGCCAGCGGTCGTCGGCGGGGAGCAGGGTGTGCAGGGCGGCCAGCAGGTCGTCGTCGCTGCCGGCTCCGGTCTCGATGATCGCGATCCCCGCGGTGGCGTGCGGGACGAAGACGTTGAGCAGGCCGTCACGGCCGGCCGCCGCCTCGCGCAGGAAGGACTCGCAGTCACCGGTGATGTCGGCGACCCGCTCGGCGGAGCCGGTGGCGAGGTTCAAGACTCGGGTGGTGAAGACATCTGGCATGCCTCCCATCCTGACGTACGCGGCGGGTCGTGGGCGGGAGCGCGGGGTGATCGGTGATCGTCCGTCGTTCGTGCGCGGGGAAGATCGGCGCGCTCCGTGCCGTTGGTAGAAACGTGAACAACACACGTGAGGTCGAGGTCGTCGTCATCGGTGCCGGTCAGGCGGGACTCGCCGCCGCGTATCACCTGCGGCGCACCGGGTCCGCGCCGGATCGCGACTTCGTGGTGCTCGACCACTCCCCCGGGCCCGGCGGGGCCTGGCAGTTCCGCTGGCCCTCGCTGACGTACGGCAAGGTGCACGGGATGCACTCGTTGCCGGGCATGGAGCTGACCGGCGCGGATCCGGCGCGGCCCTCCGCCGAGGTCGTCGGTGAGTACTTCGCCTCGTACGAGCGTGCCTTCGATCTGCGGGTGCGGCGGCCCGTCGACGTCCGCGCGGTGCGCGACGGGACGGGCGGTCGGCTGCTCGTCGAGACGTCGGCCGGGTCCTGGTCGACGCGTGCGCTGATCAACGCGACGGGCACCTGGGACCGGCCGTTCTGGCCGCGCTACCCGGGCCAGGAGACCTTCCGGGGGCGGCAGCTGCACACCGCGCAGTACGCCGGTCCGCAGGAGTTCGCCGGGCAGCGCGTGATCGTGGTGGGCGGGGGTGCGTCGGGTACGCAGCATCTGCTGGAGATCGCCCCGTACGCCGCGGGCACCACGTGGGTGACCAGGCGGCCCCCCGTCTTCCGCGAAGGGCCCTTCGACGAGAACGCGGGCCGGGCGGCGGTGGCGCTCGTGGAGGAACGGGTGCGGCAGGGGCTGCCGCCGAAGAGCGTGGTGTCGGTGACCGGGCTGCCGCTGAACGACGCGATCCGGGCGGGACTGGAGTCGGGTGTGCTGGACCGGCGGACCATGTTCGACCGGATCACGCCCGACGGGGTCGAGTGGAGCGACGGACGGCACGTGGCCGCCGACGTCATCCTGTGGGCCACCGGGTTCCGGGCCGCCATCGACCATCTGACGCCCCTGCGGCTGCGCGAGCCGGGCGGGGGGATCCGCGTCGAGGGGACGCGCGCGGTCACCGACCCACGCATCCATCTGGTCGGCTACGGACCGTCGGCCAGCACCATCGGCGCCAACCGGGCGGGACGCGCGGCCGTACGGGACATCAGGCGGCTGCTCGCCGAGGAGGAGCCGGTCGCCGCGTGACGCCCCGGGTCACCTCGCCGCGGCCTCGGGCTCGGCCTCGGCCGGGAGGCTCTGCTCGACGCGGTCGGACTCGGCCACGTTGCTCCGGTGTTCGGCGTAGTCGGCGGTGAAACGGGTGTCGCCCGGCTTGACCGTGACGAAGTACAGCCAGTCGCCCGGGGTCGGGTTGGTCGCGGCGCGCATCGCCTCGTCGCCGGGGTTGCCGATGGGCGTGGGCGGCAGGCCCATGCGCTGGTACGAGTTGTAGGGGCTGTCGATCCGGGTGTCCTCGGTGGTGGTCCTCGGCGTGGAGCGGCCCAGGGCGTAGTCGAGGGTGGAGTCCATCTGCAGCGGCATACCGCGTTCCAGCCGGTTGAAGATCACCCGGGCCACCTTGCCCATGTCCTCCTTGGCGGTGGCCTCGGCCTGCACGATGCTGGCGATGGTGACCGCCTGGTAGACGTTGAGCCCGTTGCGCTGGGCGCCCGCGGCGATCGGCGCGCCGGTGAACTTCCTGTTCGCCGTGTCCACCATGGCCGTCAGCAGCTTCTGCGGGGTCGGATTCCCACCGAGCGGATAGGTCGCCGGGAAGAGATAGCCCTCGGGGTTGCCCTCGGCGTCGTTCGGCAGTTTGAGGTCGGCCGTGGCCAGGGACTTCTTGGTGGTGCCGACGGGCAGGGCCAGGGCCTTGTCGATGGCCCCGTAGACCTGGGTCGCGCGCCGGCCCTCGGGGATCGACAGGGACGTGGGGCGGGACGTGGGGCGGGTCACGCCCTCGTCGTCCGTCCTCAGCAGCGGCACCGCCACGGCGCTCCCGGCGACAACGGCCCCGGTCACGATCAGGGCGAGACGCCCCCGGCGCGTCAGTCGGATCGCTCTTCTGCTGCCTCTCGTGTTCCGTGGCCGAGTGTTCGTCTGCATGCGGGCACGGTAACCCCCATGAGCGAACAAACACGGCATATCGTCATTTCGTAGGCTCCAGTCGGGTGTCCCGGCGGGCCAGCGCCGCATAACGCCCGTCCCGCTCCAGCAACTCCTCGTGGGTGCCCCGCTCGGCCAGACGTCCGCCGTCGAGGACGACGATCTGGTCGGCGTCCCGGACCGTGGACAGGCGGTGCGCGATGGTGAGCGTGGTGCGGTTGGCGGACAGGGCGTCGATGGCGTCCTGCACGGCGGCCTCGGTGCGGGTGTCCAGCGCACTGGTCGCCTCGTCGAGGACGAGGACGGGCGGGTCGCGCAGAATGGTGCGGGCGATGGCCAGGCGCTGCTTCTCGCCGCCGGAGAAACGGTGGCCGCGCTCGCCGACGACCGTGTCGTACCCGTCGGGCAGGGCGGCGATGTGGTCGTGGATCTGGGCCGCGCGCGCCGCGGCCACGAGTTCCTCGTCGGTGGCGTCGGGCTTGGCGAAGCGCAGGTTCTCGGCGACCGAGGCGTGGAAGAGGTACGTCTCCTGCGAGACGACGCCGACCGCGCGGGCGAGGGTGTCGAAGTCGAGGTCGCGCACGTCGATCCCGTCGAGGGTGACCCGGCCGCCCGTCACGTCGTACAGCCGCGGCACCAGGTGGCCGAGCGTGGACTTGCCGGCGCCGGTCGGGCCGACGACCGCGAGGCTGCTTCCCGCGGGGACCGTGATGTCGATGCCGTCGAGGACCGGCCCGCCCTTGCCGTCGTAGCGGAACTCGACGTTCTCGAAGCGGACCTCGCCCTTGACGTGGTCGAGGTGGACGGGCTCGTCCCGCTCGGTGATGTCGATCGGCAGGTCGAGGTACTCGAAGATGCGCTGGAAGAGCGCGAGCGAGGTCTGGATCTGGACGCCGGTCGACAGCAGGCTCACGGTCGGGCGGAACAGCCCCTGCTGGAGCGAGACGAAGGCGACGATGGTGCCGAGGGAGACGTCGGGGCCACCGAACCGGAGGGCGATGCCCGCGGTCCAGTAGATGACGGCCGGCATGGCCGCCATGACGATCGTGATGACGGCCATGCGCCAGCGGCCCGCCATGTTCGACTTCACTTCCAGGTCGACCAGGCCCTCGGACTCGTCCGCGAAGGCGCGGACGAGTGAGTCGGAGCGGCCCATGGTGCGGCCGAGCAGGATGCCGCTGACGGAGAGCGACTCGGTGACCGTCGCGGCCATCGCGGCCATCTGCTTCTGGCGACGGGTGGTGATCTTCCGGCGTTCCCTGCCGACGCGGCGGCTGATCCACACGAACACCGGCAGGAGGAGCAGCGAGACGACGGTGAGACGCCAGTCGAGGACGACCATGGCGGCGATCGTGGCGACCACGCTGGTGAGGTTGGAGACCAGGGAGGTCGCCGTGGAGGTGACGGTGGCCTGCATGCCGCCGATGTCGTTGGCGATGCGGGACTGGACCTCACCGGTACGGGTGCGCGTGAAGAAGGCGAGGGACATCTGCTGCAGCCGGCCGTAGACGGCGGTGCGCAGGTCGTGCATGACGCGCTGGCCGACCGTCGTGGAGATCAGCGTCTGCAGTACGCCGAAGACGCTGGTGAGGACGGCGCCGAGGATCATGCCGAGGGCGAGCAGGCTCAGCAGGCCCGTGCGTCCCTCGGGGATGGCGACGTCGAGGATCTCCTTCAGCAGGAAGGGCGTGGCCACCGAGACCAGCGACGCGGCGCCGACGAGCAGTCCGACGACCGCGAGACGGCCGCGGTAGGGACGGAACAGCTTCAGAATGCGGCGCACCTGCCGGGGCTGTTCCTTGGCGTCGGCGGGTGCGGTCCAGGTGGAATCGCGATCGGGGTGCATGGGCTCCTTCGGAGGACGGCGAGGGGGACCGGCGAAACCTGCGGACGGCCGGCATGCCCGGACTGTCACCAACCTTGCGGATCGTAGCTCATTGTTACCTATACTCACAATGAACGTCGTCCTGATATTGTTCCCGCATGACCGCCCCCGATCCCGACGGCCTGCTCGCCGAGCAGTTGCTGCGGCTCACCCGCCGGGTGCACCGCATCCAGAAGCGCCATCTCGAGCACCGCGGCCTCGGCATCACCCCGGCCCAGTCCCGGCTGCTGCGCACTCTGGCGCACTACGGCTCGCCGCCCCGGATGACCGATCTGGCCGAGCGCCTGGAGGTCGTGCCCCGTGCGGTGACGACACTGGTCGACGGATTGGAGGCCACCGGGAAGGTATGCCGTGTCCCGGACCCGGCCAACCGCCGGGTGATCCGGATCGAGCTCACCGACGACGGACGCGCGGCCCTGCGCGAGCTGCAAGGCGCCCGGCGGTCCGCCGCGGAGGAGATCCTGGCCCCGCTGACGGACGAGCAGCGCGCGGTGCTCGGCGTGCTTTTGGACACGCTGGTCGACGGACCCGACGCCGGGCGGGGGCACCGCACGGTGGGACCGTGAGAACGTGTCAGCGCTTCAGGTGCGCCCTGTCCCCCATCACCACCACCGGATGCCGGTCCGGCCGCAGCGTGCGCAGCAGATACTCCATCGCGGGTTTGGGCAAGCTGACGCAGGCGGACGTACCGCTGCCGTGGTCCATGTGCAGCCAGATCCCTCCGCCCTTGGACGCGCCCTCGGGACGGGTCGGGTCGTTCGGCGAGGTGCCCTCGACCCTGTTGTAGTCGATGGCGATGACGTAGTCGAAGTCGTGCCAGTACGACCTGGACCACCACCGCGGCGCCGCGAAGGCGGCGGACCGGGTGTACGGCAGCCCGGTGCCGGGAGCCGGATCCGGGTCCGGGAGCACGCCGCCCGCGTCGCTGAGTGTGAACACTCCGACGGGGCTGCGCCTGTCGTTCTCGTGATGGTCGGTCGTCCAGCCCTTCGTGCCGTTGTGCGCCGGCCAACTGCGGGCGCGATGCCAGGCGGCCCCCTGCTTCGTGTACAGCACGACCGTGGAGTCCGCGGAGTCCCGGCCGTCGCCGTACACCGCCACGACCTGGCGCGAGTCGGCCGGTATGCGCTTGTGGAGCCGGTCGCCGACGCCGGGAATCCGTGTCGGGTCGGCCGCGGGGCCGCTCGCCGCGGGCCCACCGGCGGATCGGCTCGCTCCGGCGTCCGCGGGACTCCCGGACGGGCCGCCACAGGCGGCCACCGTCAGCAGGATTCCAAGGGCCGCCGTACCGGCCGCCGTCCGCCGTGCACCACGAGTCCGCATCCGTCCATCCTCGCACCCGCTCCCGGAAGCCGGATTCGTACCCCACCGCGGAAAACCGCTTGATTTTGGGCCCACCGCGACGCGAACCTGTCACGGTTTGCAGCCTCTTGATGCCGTGTTGCAACGGCACCCCTGACACGAGCCACTGGGACGCCATGCAGATCCAAGACCTTCCGTATCCCGACCCGGGCGTGCCGGACGCACGCTCGGGCCCCCGATTCCTGTGGTGGCTGTTCCGGAACCAGCTGGGTGGGCAACTCAAGTCGCTGGCCTGGGGCCTGCTGCACTTCGCCTCCGTCTCCGCCCTGCCCTTCTGCGTCGGTCTCGCCGTCCAGGCCGTCGTCGACCGTTCCGGCACGCGGCTCGCCCTCGCCGGCGGCCTGATGGCCCTGTGCTGCGTCGGCAACGCGCTCGGCGATACCTTTCTGCACCGCGCCGCCGTCACCAACTGGATCACCGCCGCGGCCCGCGTCCAGCAGCTGCTGGCCCGCAAGACCGCGCTGCTGGGGTCGGCACTGACCCGTCGCGTCGCGGCCGGCGAGGTCGTGGCCGTCTCCACCGGCGACGTCGAGAAGATCGGCTGGTTCGTGGAGGCCGTCTCCCGCTTCACCGCGGCGGCCCTGACGATCGTGCTGGTCTGCGTGACCCTGGTCGTCTACGAGCCGGCGCTCGGCGTCGTCGTGATCGTGGGGCTGCCGGTGCTGGCCCTCGCCGTGCTGCCCCTCCTGCCCCGGGCCACCCGGAGGGCCGACGTCCAGCGCGAGAAGGCCGGCCGCGCCACGGAACTCGCCTCGGACACCGTCGCCGGGCTGCGTGTGCTGCGCGGCATCGGCGGCGAGGAGCTCTTCCTGGACCGCTACCGCGACGCCTCCCAGGAGGTGCGCCGCGCGGCCGTGCGCAGCGCGCGGATGTGGTCCCTGATCTCCGCCATCCAGGTGCTGCTGCCGGGGCTGCTGCTGATCGCGGTGGTCTGGCACGGCGTCCATCTGGCCCGCGAGGGCCGCATCGGCGTCGGCGAACTCGTCACCGTCTACAGCTCCGTCATGATCCTCACCTACCCGCTGCGGCACTTCGAGGAGATCGCCATGGCGTACTCCTTCTCCCGGCCCTCGGCCAAGCGGGCCGCGCGGGTGCTGGCGCTGGAACGGGCCACGGACACGACGGGGTCGCGCGCCGCCGAGGTCCCGACCGGGGACCTGTACGACCCGACCACCGGGCTCCTCGCGCCGACGGGCCGGTTCACGGCCGTGGTGTGCGGCGACCCGGACGCGGCCGGCCGCCTGGCGGAACGCCTCGGCGGACACCCCTCGGAGGAGGGCACGTCGGCCCTCCTGGGCGGGGTGCCACTGGACGAGCTGCCGCTGGAGACCGCCCGCACCGCCGTCCTGGTCCAGGACAAGGATCCGGTGCTGCTCTCCGGCACGCTGCGTGAGCTGCTCGACGTGCCCGCGTCCGGGGCTGTCGGCGCCGAGGAGGCGCTGACCGCGGCCCAGTGCGGGGACGTGCTGGCGGCCCTCGCGCAGGGATCGCTCGGCGCGGACGACCCGATGGACGCCCGCATCACCGAACGGGGCCGCTCGCTGTCGGGCGGCCAGCGCCAGCGGCTCGCGCTGGCCCGGTCCCTGATCACGGACCCCGAGGCACTCGTCCTGGACGAACCCACCTCCGCCGTGGACTCCCACACCGAGGCACGGATCGCCGAAGGCGTGCGGACCCTGCGCGCGGGGCGCACGACGGTGGTGTTCACCTCGTCGCCGCTGCTGCTGGACCGCGCGGACCGGATCGTCTTCCTGCACGACGGCGAGGTCGCCGCGGTCGGCACCCATCGGGACCTGCTGCACACCGAGCCCCGGTACCGCGCGGTGGTGACCCGCGAGACGGACGAGGAGACCTCGGCGCACCGGGACGGGGACAAGCCCGGCAACGGGCCGGAGGAAGCCCTGAGCGCCGAGAGGGACCGGCACTCCGAGAGGGACCCGGACTCCGAGAGGGACCGGGACTCCGAGAGGGACCCGGACGACGGCGTCCTCGGCGACGACGTACTGCACCGGGACGACGTACTGCACCGACTTGAAGAGATCGAGGAGACGGCATGATCGGCGTCGCGCCCCCGTCGTACGACCCGGCGGCCCCCACGGCGGCGAGCACCCTGCCCGTCGGCGCGCCCGCGACCGTACGCGCCTACGCGGGAGAACTGCTGCGCCGGCACCGCGGCGCGTTCCTCCTCCTCGTCACCGTCAACACCGTCGCCGTGGTCGCCTCCATGGCGGGCCCCTACCTGCTGGGCGGGCTCGTGGAACGGGTGACCGACGACGCACGCGAACTGCACCTGGGGCTCACCGCCACACTGTTCGTGTGCGCGCTCCTCGTCCAGGCGGCGTTCGTGCGGGAGGTACGGCTGCGCGGAGCCATCCTCGGCGAGCGGATGCTGGCCGATCTCCGCGAGGACTTCCTCGTGCGGTCGGTCGGGCTGCCGCCCGGCGTGCTGGAGCGGGCCGGCACGGGTGATCTGCTCTCCCGGATCACGACGGACATCGACCGGCTCGCCAACGCCATGCGCGAGGCGGTGCCCCAGCTGTCGATCGGTGTCGTGTGGGTGGTGCTGCTGCTCGGCGGGCTCGTGGTGACGGCGCCGCCGCTGGCGCCCGCAGTACTGATCGCGGTGCCGCTGCTGGTGATCGGCTGCCGCTGGTACTTCCGGCGGGCCCCTGCCGCCTACCGTTCGGAGGCCGCCGGGTACGCCGCCGTGGCCGCCGCGCTCGCCGAGACCGTGGACGCCGGGCGCACCGTCGAGTCCCACCGTCTGGATGCCCGTCGCATCGAGCTCTCGGAGCGCAGGATCAGGGAGTGGACGGCCTGGGAGCGCTACACGCTCTGGCTGCGGTCGGTGCTCTTCCCGGTCATCAACGTCACCCATGTGACCGTGCTCGCCTCCGTCCTGCTGATCGGCGGTGTGTTCGTCCTGCAGGGCTGGATCGGGGTCGGTCAGCTGACCACCGCTGCGCTGATCGCCCAGATGCTCGTCGACCCGGTCGGTCTGATCCTGCGCTGGTACGACGAGCTCCAGGTGGCCCAGGTGTCCCTGGCCCGGCTGGTGGGCGTGCGGGACATCGAGCCGGACGCCGGGGACTCCTCCCTGGCTCCCGAGGGACGGCACGTGCACGCCGACCGGGTGCACTTCGGCTACGTCGAGGGCGTGGACGTGCTGCGCAAGGTGTCGCTGGAGGTCGCCCCGGGCACGAGGGTCGCCCTGGTCGGCCCCTCGGGCGCCGGCAAGTCCACGCTGGGCAGGCTCCTCGCCGGCATCTACGGTCCCCGGGAGGGCCGGATCACCCTGGGTGGCGCGGAACTGTCCCGGATGTCCGCCGAACGGGTCCGCTCCCACGTCGCCCTGGTCAACCAGGAGCACCACGTCTTCGTGGGCTCCCTGCGCGACAACCTCCGCCTCGCCAGGTCGGGCGCCACCGACGCCGAGCTGTGGGCGGCGCTGGGCGCGGTCGACGCGGACGACTGGTCGCGCGGGCTCGACGAGGGCCTGGACACCGAGGTCGGCTCGGGCGGTTTCGCGCTCACACCGGCGCAGGCCCAGCAGATCGCGCTGGCCCGCCTGGTGCTGGCCGACCCGCACACCCTGGTGCTGGACGAGGCGACGTCCCTGCTCGACCCCCGGGCCGCGCGCCACCTCGAGCGGTCCCTGGCCCGGGTCCTGGACGGCCGTACGGTGGTCGCCATCGCCCACCGTCTGCACACCGCCCACGACGCGGACGTCATCGCGGTCGTCGAGAACGGCCGGATCAGCGAGCTGGGCAGCCACGACGAACTGGTCGCGGCGGACGGTGCCTACGCGGCGCTGTGGCGGTCCTGGCACGGGTGACCGGTGCCCGCCCGTCGGCCACCGGAGCGGGGTGGTCCCCCGCCCGGCCGGGCCACGACCGGGCTCGGCCGGTCAGTCATGGCCCGGACCGATCCTGGCCGGCCGGGGACGGCTCCGGTCCACGACCGGCCGGCCGCGATGGGTCCGGGCCATGACTGAGTCGGCCGGCCTCGGATCCGATCCGTGACCAGTCGGCCAGGATCGGTCTGGGCCGGGACCGCTGGGCCATGACCGGTCCGGGCCATGACCGGTCCGCTGGAGACCGGGCCCGCCGGTGACCCCGTCCGATCGGCCGGTGCCTCCGCGTGACCGGTGCCTCCGCGTGACCGGTGCCTCCGCGTGATCGGGCGAAGGCCGGGCATGGTCGGGCGAAGGCCGGGCACGGTCGGGCGAAGGCCGGTACTCGATCCGACCCACCCGGTGCTGGGCCGGACGGCACCGGGTACCTGGTCGGACCAAGCCGGTGATCGGTGGCCCCCTCCGCTCACCGACCGGGCCCGCCCGTGACGTCCGGGGCCCGGGCCCCGGCCCGCCGGGGACGAGGCGGGGCCGGGCCGGGGACGAGGCGGGGCCGGGCCGGGGGCGCTGCGGGGTACCCGGCTCGAGTCCGTGCCGTTGCGTGGTCCCGAACGGGAGTGGAAGGCTGGGAGGAGGCACCGGCTCGGGGAAGGCCCGGGAGCCGTGTGGCTCGGCGACGGGCGATGCCTGTGCCCCGTGCAGCGGCGGCCCGCCGCGGTCCACGGTGAGAAGGGGCCCGTCCCCACCCCCCTGGAGGTACCCGTGAACAGCGTCGACGGATGGGGAGATGACGTCTACCAGCCCGACGGTTCCGAGCAGCGGGAGGACACCGGGCTGCTCGACGCGGAGGACACTCTCGAGTACGACGGTGTCGACGACCCCCTCGACCGTGGCTGGTCCCCGCCCGAGCGCCCCTGGGCGGTGGAGCACACCGGTGTGACGGCCGCCGAACGCCACAGGGGCGAGACGCTGGAGCAGCGGCTCAGCGAGGAGCAACCGGACGTCCTCGCACCCGACGGAGACGGCCTCGGCGACTCCGAGGGCACCGACGGCGAACTCCTGGACAACGAGGTCGGCACGGACCGCTCCGGCCGGCTCGTGGCGCCCGACGAAGGGGCGCACGAGGACGAGGAGCCGGCGTTGGTCGCCATGGACGTGGGCATCGACGGTGCCGCCGCCTCCGCCGAAGAGGCCGCGGTGCACGTCGTCGACGAGGACTCCCTGCCCGGCTGACCCCACCCGCGGCGGCGTTCCCGCGCCGTCATCCCGATGATCCGCGCCGTAAGAGGAGCCGCCATGCAGCAGGACAAGCACCCCGAGTACCAGCCCGTCGTCTTCCGTGACCGCGCCGCCGGGTACGCCTTCCTCACCCGGTCCACCGCGACCAGCGACCAGACCATCACGTGGGACGACGGTGAGACCTACCCGGTGGTGGACGTGGAGATCTCCTCGGAGAGCCACCCCTTCTACACGGGCAAGGCACGGACCGTGGACTCGGAAGGACGTGTCGCGCGCTTCGAGCGGCGCTACGGAAGCGGCGAGGGCCAAGACGCCGGCGGGACCGGCTGAGCGGCTGCGGCTCACGCCCGGGGAGCCGGGACCGCCGCCGTCGGGACGCAGACGGTTGTGGTCCCCCGGGCCCCTCAGATGAAGTTGAGCGCCGCGGCGCAGCCCACCCCGCCGAGCACCATGAACGCCGGCATCAGCACCTTCAGCTCCACCCAGCTGCCGGCACGGAACCGCATGGCCTTCGGCGGGCCGATCGGGTACCAGCGCTTGCGGCCCACCGGTATCGGCCAGAGTATGGGGCAGCCCGAGACGGTCAGCGCGTCGCCGATGTCGTGCACCAGCGCGCCGAGCACGATCGGCAGCCCCAGCCACAGGTACTCCTGGCCCGGTGCGGTGAACAGCCAGTCCGCGCCGCCGTCCGTCCTGTCCAGTATCCCGGCCAGGATCCACGCGCTGGTGGCAGCCAGCAGCCAGACCAGCACATCGCTGCTGGAACCGCGGGTCGCCCGCCACAGCAGGCCCTCGATGGCCAGCACCATGTGCACGAAGAGGATCGCCAGGACCGCCCAGCGGCCCCCCGTGATGGCCAGCACAGACGTGCCCGCGCCGATCAAAACCGCCCACAGCCAGGTGTGCGTCAGCGTGCGGTGACCGCCGGAGCGGCGCGGGTCGCCCTGCTTCCTCGTGGCCTTGTAGACGGCGTACGACAGCTTGTCGACGATCTCGCACAGCCCCCGTGAGACCGGACCGAAGGCCCGGGAGATGGTGGCCGCCTTGTGGTCGAGATCCGGGGCGAGCGCCGCGCCCGCGCAGATCAGGGCTCCGGCGAGCAGCACCGGCCAGGGCATCGGGTGCCCTGCGGCGGCGGTCGCCGCCCCGACACCGAGCCAGGCCGCGGCGCCCGAGAGTGAGTGTGCTGGTCCCATCATCGCCGTTGCCCGCCCCATTCCTCGTGTGCCGCTGTCCAGTTGTCCGGGACCGCTGATGCCTCGTCGGCGACCCAGCGTAGCCTTCGTGATCTTCATGCGGACAGCCGATTCCCCCATCACGGCCGAGGCCAGGCAAGATGGGGGCGTGACCCTCATCGACCAGCTGCCGCCGACCGCCGACCCCGACGCCCTGTACGAAGCCTTCGAGTCGTGGGCCCAGGAACGCGGTCTCGCTCTCTACCCCCATCAGGAAGAGGCGCTGATCGAGGTGGTGTCCGGCGCGAACGTGATCGTGTCGACGCCCACCGGCTCCGGCAAGAGCATGATCGCGGCGGGCGCCCACTTCGCCGCCCTGGCCCGGGACGAGGTCACCTTCTACACGGCGCCGATCAAGGCGCTGGTGTCGGAGAAGTTCTTCGAGCTGTGCAAGCTCTTCGGCACCGAGAACGTCGGCATGCTGACCGGCGACGCCTCCGTGAACGCCGACGCCCCCGTCATCTGCTGCACCGCCGAGGTCCTGGCATCGATCGCGCTGAGGGACGGCAAGCATGCCGACATCGGCCAGGTCGTCATGGACGAGTTCCACTTCTACGCGGAACCGGACCGCGGCTGGGCCTGGCAGATCCCCCTGCTGGAACTGCCGCAGGCCCAGTTCGTCCTGATGTCGGCCACGCTCGGCGACGTCTCCTTCTTCGAGAAGGACCTCGCGCGCCGCACCGGCCGTCCCACGGCGGTGGTCCGCTCGGCCATCCGTCCCGTGCCGCTCTCCTACGAGTACCGCTACACGCCGCTCACGGAGACGCTCACCGATCTGCTGGCGGCCCGGCAGGCCCCCGTCTACATCGTGCACTTCACGCAGGCGCAGGCCGTGGAGCGGGCACAGGCGCTGATGAGCATCAACATGTGCACGCGTGAGGAGAAGGACCGGATCGCCGAGCTGATCGGCAACTTCCGCTTCACCACCAAGTTCGGCCGCAATCTCTCCCGCTACGTCCGGCACGGCATCGGAGTGCACCACGCCGGGATGCTGCCCAAGTACCGACGGCTGGTGGAGAAACTCGCTCAGGCCGGCCTGCTGAAGGTGATCTGCGGAACGGACACCCTCGGCGTCGGCGTCAACGTCCCCATCCGCACCGTGCTGTTCACCGCCCTGACCAAGTACGACGGCAGCCGGGTGCGCACGCTGCGGGCCCGGGAGTTCCACCAGATCGCCGGCCGGGCCGGGCGCGCCGGGTTCGACACGGAGGGCTTCGTCGTCGCCCAGGCCCCCGAGCACGTCATCGAGAACGAGAAGGCGCTCGCCAAGGCGGGCGACGACCCGAAGAAGCGGCGCAAGGTCGTCCGCAAGAAGGCTCCCGAAGGCTTCGTGGCCTGGTCGGAGAACACGTTCGAGAAGCTCATCGCCTCCGAGCCGGAGCCGCTGACGTCCCGCTTCCGGGTCACGCACACCATGCTGCTGTCGGTGATCGCCCGGCCCGGCAACGCCTTCGCGGCGATGCGCCACCTGCTGGAGGACAACCACGAGCCGCGCAAGCAGCAGCTCAGGCACATCCGGCGGGCGATCGCCATCTACCGCTCGCTGCTGGACGGCGGCATCGTCGAGAAACTCGACCAGCCGGACGCCGAGGGGCGCATCGTGCGTCTGACGGTGGACCTGCAGCAGGACTTCGCGCTGAACCAGCCACTGTCCACCTTCGCACTGGCCGCGTTCGAGCTGCTGGACCCGGAGTCGCCGTCCTACGCGCTGGACATGGTGTCCGTCGTGGAGTCCACACTGGACGACCCGCGACAGATTCTCGCCGCCCAGCAGAACAAGGCACGCGGTGAGGCCGTGGCCGCGATGAAGGCGGACGGCGTCGAGTACGAGGAGCGCATGGAGCGCCTCCAGGACATCACGTACCCGAAGCCCCTGGAGGAGTTGCTCTTCCACGCGTACGACACCTACCGCAAGAGCCACCCCTGGGTCGGTGACCATCCGTTGTCGCCCAAGTCGGTGATCCGGGACATGTACGAGCGGGCGCTGACCTTCACGGAGCTGGTCTCCCACTACGAACTGGCCCGCACCGAGGGCATCGTGCTGCGCTATCTCGCCAGCGCCTACAAGGCTCTCGACCACACGATCCCCGACGACCTGAAGTCCGACGACCTCCAGGACCTGATCGAGTGGCTCGGCGAGATGGTGCGCCAGGTCGACTCCAGCCTGCTGGACGAGTGGGAGCAGCTCGCCAACCCGGAGGAGATGACCGCCGAGGAGGCGCAGGAGAAGGCCGACCAGGTGCGCCCGGTCACCGCCAACGCACGCGCCTTCCGCGTCCTGGTCCGCAACGCCATGTTCCGCCGTGTCGAACTCGCGGCCCTCGACCAGGTCGGGGAGCTGGGCGAGATGGACGCCGACGCCGGCTGGGACGCCGAAGCCTGGGGCGAGGCGATGGACAAGTACTGGGACGAGTACGACGACCTCGGCACCGGACCCGACGCCCGCGGCCCCAAGCTGCTGGTCATCGAGGAGGAACCGCGAAGCGGCCTGTGGCGAGTGCGGCAGATCTTCGACGACCCCAACGACGACCACGACTGGGGCATCAGCGCGGAGGTCGACCTCACGGCCTCCGACGCGGAGGGCCGGGCAGTCGTCCGCGTCACCGATGTCGGCCAGCTGTGAGCACAGGAGAATCCCACCGATGACGAACCCGGCCGAGAGCCTCGTCTCCCTGCTCGACCTCGAGCAGATCGAGGTCGACATATTCCGTGGCCGCAGTCCCGAGGAATCGCTGCAGCGGGTCTTCGGCGGCCAGGTGGCCGGCCAGGCGCTGGTAGCCGCGGGCCGCACCACGGACGGCGAGCGCCCGGTGCACTCGCTGCACGCGTACTTCCTGCGCCCGGGGCGGCCCGGCGTGCCGATCGTGTACCAGGTCGAACGGGTGCGGGACGGGCGGTCGTTCACGACCCGCCGGGTCACCGCCGTGCAGCAGGGCCGCACGATCTTCAATCTCACCGCCTCCTTCCACAAGCCCGAGCAGGGGAATTTCGAGCACCAGCTGCCGCCGGCCCGCAAGGTCCCGGCTCCGGAGTCCCTGCCGACGGTCGCCGACGAGGTGCGGGAACATCTGGGCGCGCTGCCGGAGCAGTTCGAGCGGATGGCCCGCCGCCAGCCCTTCGACATCCGCTATGTCGACCGCCTGCGCTGGAGCGCCGAGGAAATCAAGGACGCCGAGCCCCGCAGCGCCGTGTGGATGCGCGCGGTCGGGCCGCTCGGCGACGACCCGCTCGTGCACACCTGCGCCCTGACCTACGCCAGTGACATGACCCTCCTGGACGCGGTGCGCATCCCGGTGGAACCGCTGTGGGGCCCGCGGGGCTTCGACATGGCGTCGCTGGATCACGCCATGTGGTTCCACCGGCCGTTCCGCGCGGACGAGTGGTTCCTGTACGACCAGGAGTCGCCGATCGCCATCGGTGGACGGGGACTGGCCCGCGGGCGGATCTACGACAGGGAGGGGCGCATGCTGGTGTCCGTCGTCCAGGAAGGCCTGTTCCGGGCTCTGTAGGTCAAGGGCCTTTGCGTCGCATCCGGCCGAGCAGACCGCGAAGCCGTCCGGGTTCCTCCGGTTCCTGTGCCCCTTGCGGTGCCGGTGCCGGGCCGGGCGGCAGCGGTACCGGGTGAAGATCCGGGCGTGGCGCCGGGCGCTGCCGGCGAGCGGCTGCCACCGCGCCCGCGAGGTCCGCCCGGAGCCACTCGATCTCGTCCGGGTCGGCCGCCGTGTTGATCTCCTCGGCGATGTGTCCGGCCGGGGAGCCCGGCGCGCCCTGGGCCGGCGACAGCGGACGGAACCGGTTCAGGTGGGAGAGCTCGTAGGGATCCCTGACGATCTCCGAGACCTCGACCGGGTCGAGCAGCGAGGCCACGGCCGCCGCCCGGGCCCACGGGTCGTCGGCCTGACGGAGGAGGAATCCCAGGTGCCGTCCCCGCCAGTTGCGGGGCCGTAGGTCCAGGCCCTCCGCCAGCTGGTCACGCAGTCCCTCTGGGGTACGGCCCTTCAGCAGCGCGGCGTTCCTCCCGTCGGCCGCGAACTGCCGTAGTTCCTCGGCCGGATACAGCCAGACGACCGCGCGGTAGCGGTTGACGTAGAACCTCACGGGAACCAGCAGTCCCAGCCGTGCCAGGCGGGTGAACCGGGCCCTGGTCACTTGCATGAGGGACGCGCCCTCCGCCGTCCCGACGGTCCGGACGCTGTCGCGCAGTGCTTGCGGGAAACCCTCCGCCGCCCGGATCCGCTCGATCTCACCGGGGAGGACGCGTCGGCCGCCGCCTCCCTCGTCGGGTACGGTGCGGATGCGGCCGAGGTGTACGGCGAGGTCGAACTCACTGCGCTTGAGGCGGAGTTCTCGCGCCGCACGGCCCGGAGCGTAAGCGGTGTCGCGGGTGGTGCCGGTCTGCTCGACGGTGGCCGTGGCCTCGTGCGTGAGGGTGTTGCCGGACATGCTCGTCTCCCCCGTGGAGTGTGCGGCCGACGCCGTCCGCGCCCGCCTGACACAAAACCGTAGCCGCCGTCACGACATCCGTGGCGAGCCTGTGGAAAACTTCGCGTCCGTCCTCATGGGCGCATCGAATGCCCAGGTCAGTGCTCTATGGACGATATCCGGCCCGGCTGTCGGGCATCGACATCGAGGTGCTCGCCGACCCGGTTCACGAGCAGCGTCATCTCGTACGCGATCTGTCCGATGTCGGCTTCCGCGCCGCTGAGCACGCACAGGCAGCTGCCCGAGCCCGCCGCGGTGACGAACAGCACCGCGTCGTCGAACTCGACCATCGTCTGCCGTACCCGGCCGGCGCCGAAGTGACGGCCCGAGCCCTTCGCCAGGCTGTGCAGTCCGGACGAGACGGCGGCGAGGTGCTCGGCGTCCTCGCGTCGCAGGCCCGTACTCGCTCCGGTCACCAGTCCGTCGTTGGACAGGACCAATGCATGCCTGACGTGTTCGACGCGCTCGGTCAGGTCGTCCAGCAGCCAGCCGAGTCCCTGGTTCTGCGCCATGATCCGGTCTCCCCGTGTTGTCCCCGTATGCGTTGTCTCCCCCTGGCCGGGGGATCTGCCCGCCAGCCTTCACCACGTCCGTGCTCCGGGCAAGCAGGATGGGGGCATGGCACAGAAGATGACCGATGACGAGTGGCGGGCGTTCGCCTCGGACGGCACCCGCACGGCGAAACTCTCGACCGTCCGCGCGGACGGCAGCCCGCACGTCGCGCCGCTCTGGTTCCTGTTGGACGGGGACGACGTGGTGCTCACCACAGGCAAGGACACCGTGAAGGGACGCAATCTGGCCCGCGACGGGCGAGTCGCCCTGTGCGTGGACGACGACCGGCCGCCCTTCGACTATGTCGTGCTGCAGGGGCGCGCGCGGCTCTCGGAGGATCTCGACGACCTCCGGCATTGGGCCGCCCGCATCGCGGCCCGCTACATGGGCGAGGAACGCGCCGAGGAGTTCGGAGCCCGCAACGGGGTTCCGGGTGAGCTGCTCGTCCGTGTCACCATCGACAAAGTTCTGGCCCAGAAGGCCGTGGCGGACTGAGGCCCCTGCTGCGCCGGTGGCCGGTCCGGTCAGCGCACGGAGTCGAGCAGCCGGCGGTGTGCATCCGCCCGGCTGCTCGACGAGCCGGGCCGGCCGGATCAGCACCTCCTTCCCCGAGCCGCGGTCCCGGGCGTCGCGCGGCACCATCACCGTGCGCACAGTGCGGCGCATCGCCCACGGCTCCGCCGGCCGGTGGTCCGGCGTGGGCTCGATGGCCACGCACGGACGGCTGGGACAGTACTTCCGCGCCGGCTGCGCGGGTCGTCCGGGGCGTACACATGACCTCCTCGCTCGGGGCACAGTGCGGAACGCTGTCTCCGGGCGGTCGACGCCCGGGGCCGCCGTCACGAGGCAGTGCTCCCGACGGGCCGCTGGGGCGGGGCGGAGCCTCGCGCTCGCCCGCCGTCGGCGGCAGCGCGACGAAGGCCTGGGGCAGAAAGAGGTAGCCCCCGATACCGACGGCGAGGGGACGGCGGTGATCAGCCAGTCGCGGCGCGGGCGCCCGGTGGTGGCCCGCGCGCGCACGGTGCGGCACGGTCCGAGGGCCACGCCGGCACAGGCCTTCGCATACGACACCGCGGGAGTCAGCGTTGCTCCACGACCCGGCCGGGCACCGGAACGATCGCGTCAGGTTCGAAGATGCGCGCTGCGGCACTCTCCGTGCCGTTGGGGGATCATGCGGAGCATGAGCGACGACCACACGCACGTCCAGGAGTTCTTCGGCGCCCGCGCCGCCGACTGGGACAGCCGGTTCCCGGACGACGGCCCCGCCTACGCGGCCGCGGTCGCCGAGCTGGGACTGCGGGAGGGGGACCACGTGCTCGACGCGGGCTGCGGCACCGGACGCGCCCTGCCCCCGTTGCGCGCCGCCGTGGGGCCCTCGGGGGTGGTCCTCGGAGCCGATCTGACGCCCGCCATGCTCCAGGCCGCCGTAGATGCCGGGAGGGACCGCGCCGGGCGGTTGCTGCTGACCGACGTCGCCGCGCTGCCACTGCGGTCGGGATCGCTCGACGCGGTGTTCGCGGCGGGCCTCGTCGCGCACCTGCCCGATCCCGCGCGGAACCTGCGGGAGTTGGGGCGCGTCGTGCGTCCCGGCGGTGTGCTGGCGCTGTTCCACCCGATCGGGAGGGCGGCGCTTGCCGCGCGGCAGGGGCGGCGGATCGCGCCGGACGACCTGCGCGCCGAGCCGAACCTCCGGCCGCTGCTGGCCGCTTCCGGATGGCGCATGACGTCGTACGTCGACGAGGACGCCCGCTTCCTGGCGTTGGCGGTCCGCGAGGACTGACCGCTCAGTACCGCCCCGCGACCGCTGCCGCGAACACGTCGGGGCGGTCGAACATGACGTTGTGCCCGGCTCCCGGCACGGTCACCACACGTACACCCGCAGCCTCCAGGTCCTCTCGGCCCGCCAGTTCACCGCTGAGTCCGCCCTGCAGGTACACACGGTCGACCTCAAGCCCCTCGAGGAGGACGCGCATCACGGGCTCCGAGCCCCGGCGCAGCCCGACGGCGGAGCGGTGCAGGGCTCGCGGGTCGGCCAGCCGCATCGTCGCCGCCCACAGGGGGCCGACGTCCGCCAGTACGCGCGCGTGGCCGCCGTTGACGAAATCGTCCTCCTCGTAGGAGGCGATGCCACTGCTGCCGGCGGTCGGCGGCGGGGAGGCGTCGAGGTTGGCCTCCGTCAGGACCAGGCGGGAGACCAGCTCGGGTCGTCGGTGGGCGAGGACGATGGCGACGGCGCCGCCCATACTGTGCGCGACCAGTTCGGCGCCGGTCAGGCCCGCCGCGTCCAGAACTGCGGCCAGGGCGTCGGCATGGTCGTCGAGGGTGTAGCCGAAGTGCTCGGGCCGGTCACTGATGCCGTGGCCGGGCAGGTCGACGAAGAGGCTGCGACGGCCCGCCAGTTCCGGACTCGCCGCGATGTGGGCGTGGTACACGGACGAGATCGACCCAAGCCCGTGCACGTACACCCGCGCGGGTTCCGCCCCTGTGGTCTCCGTCCAGCGGACGCGGCTGCCCTCGCCACCGAACTGGGCCTCTTTCATCTCGTCCTCCTTCCGCCGGGGCACAACGCCTCCGCGACTCCCAGGAGAGTACATCGGACACGAGGTATCGCATGATCGAGGTATCTGGTCGCCGGGGTACCTGATGCCCGATGTACAGCCGTCGTGGGCGAGAATGCGGACATGCTGGAGCTCGCCATCCTCGGATTCCTGTACGACGCCCCCCTGCACGGCTACGAACTGCGCAAGCGCATCACCGCACTCACCGGGCACGTACGGCCCGTCGCCGAGAGCACGCTCTACCCCGCGATCAAGCGTCTCGAGCAGGCGGGCCTCCTCGCGCGCACCACGCAGCCCGGCTCCGTGGCCGCCCCGCGCCACGTCCTGACACTCACCGAGGAGGGCCGAGGGGAGCTGCGCCGACGGCTCGCCGAACCCGCGCGGCATGACATCACCGACGAGAACCGCTGGTTCACGGTCCTCGCCTTTCTCCGGCACCTGGACGACGCCGCAGGCCAGGCCGCCGTACTGCGCCGCCGACTGGCCTTTCTGGAGGAGCCCGCGAGTTTCTTCTACGACGGTGACCGGTCGCTGCGCGCCGAGGAGCTGGACGATCCGTTCCGGCGTGGCCTTCTGACCGTCGCGCGCGCCACCTCCCGGGCCGAACTCAGCTGGCTGAGGGACACGATCCGTTCACTCGACGGCTGACGTGTCGATGTGCCGGACCGGACAGCCCCGTACCCCCGGGGTGGGGCGGGTGCCCAGCTCCGCCAGACGGTAGCCGTTCGGGTAGCCCTTGATCTCCCGGTTCTGCCGGGCGTGGTGCGGGGCGCGCCGCGGTGGCATCAGGCGGACCGCGCGCCCACGCAACCACACCGCGCGGTGCACGGTCGCGCGGACGGCGGCACTCGGCGGGGCGTACCGGAAGGCCCGCAGGAGGGGCTCGTCGAGCAGGGCGAGCGTCCCGGTGCGCAGGAGCGGGGCGAGGGGGCGCGGGTACCAGGAGGTCATGAGGTCGAGTGTGGCGTCGGAGACCCGACGGGCCCCTTCGTCCCAGGCGAAGTTGGCCTCCTCGTAGGCGTCGAGGCAGGCTTCGAACTCCTCGTAGGTCCCGGGGATGTACTTGATGCCCATGTGCCGTCCCAGGGTGCGGTAGTGGACGGCGGAGGCGATGGTCTCGTGGCGCGACATCCTGCGCCATCCGAAGGCGTCGATCCAGCGCTTGGGGATGACGACGAACGTGCACAGGACGTAGCGCATGTCGTCGTTGGTGATGTCGTAGCTGCGGTGCATCTGGTTGATGCGCCGGATGGCCGTACGGCCCTGCTCGCTGCCGAAGCCGTGCTCGACGACGGCGTCGAGCAACAGCGCCGTGTCGTCGTACCGCTTCTGCGGCCGGTCCGTGAACTCCGCGGTCTCGGCCAGCAGTCGGCCGATGCTCGGAACGGCGTAGGTTCGGTAGAGGGCCAGCTCCATGGCGCGGGCGAAGTCCCAGGGGAACTCGTAGGCCGAGGCCAGCCGGTAGATTTCCGAGGCGTCCTCGTACGGGTCCATCCGCCGGATCCGTTCCAGCCGTTCGAAGCGCTTCACCGGTGGCCCCCTTCTGCTGACGAGCCCTCAACTCTACGTTGAGTAGCCTGATGTGCACATTGGACCAGGGCAATCGCCAGGGGAGGGTGGTCAGCTTGTTCGGCAGGATCCGCGAGGCTTGGTACAGATCCCGCGCCGCTCGGCGCACGGAAGGGAAAACGGGAGGGGAGCCGCGCTCGCACAACCTGTTCGAGGCCGCCGCCGCGTACGTCTCGGCTCGTGCGGACGACGATCAGGAACGGATGGACGAGGCGGCGGGCTGGGTGTCGCCGGAGGCCCTGTCGTTCGGGGTGAACGAGCTGGCGTGCCGGGCCGTGATCACACTTGCGCGGGAACGAGACGAGTCTCCGCGGGACGTGGCGCGCGCACTCATGGGGCTGCCCGTGACGTGAGCGGCCCGTCCGGCACGCGTGGTCGATTCGCCCCCGTCCAGCCGGAAAGCTGCAGCTCGGGTGCGTCTGGGAGTCGTGACAAGGCCTTCCCCGTCGCACTAGGGTGCGCGCCATTGGACGAACCGATGGGGAGGCAGGGATGGCCGGGACGGACGAGGACGCCGTCGCCGCCGCGGACGATGCGCTCTACGTGCTCACGGCGGTGCTGCTGACGCCGGCGAAGTTCCCGAGTGTACTGGGCGACGACTACCCGGAGGCATGTGCGGCGCTCGGACTCCCACCACTGGCCGACGGCTACGGGCTGGTTCTCGGTCAGGACGGTGACGGCGCCCGGTGGACCGTCGCCGTCGACGACGTCTCACTCGTCGCCGTCGCCGTGGCGTCCTGGGACTGCGGTATGGAGTACGACCTGTCGCCCGACGAGCGTACGGTCGTCGCCGCGCTGCCCGGCTGGCCCCTCGCGGTCGCCGTGGCGGCCCCCGGCGTACCCGCGCCGCATGATCCCGGCCCCGGGTCCGCCGACCGGCCCGCGTTGTCACCGCCGGACACCACTGTCTGGGGCCCCGCGCAGCGGCGCCTGGGGGCCGACGAGATCGCCCTTCAGTGGGCGCAGTGGCGGGACCAGGTCGACGACGCGAACTTCACGGTGGCGGCCGAGGAGTCGGGGGCGGTGGACGCCCCTGAAGAGGTCTCCGGCGCCGACGAGGGCGTGGCGACCGGTAGCGCGGAACAGGTCGCCGGGACCGGTACCGCGGAGCAGGCCACGTCCGGTTCCTCCGGACGAGGCGATATCCGGCGAGTGCTCGCTGAGGCCCGCGCCTATGTCGACACGCCCCCGCCGCTCGGCCGGGTCCGGTCGTCGTTCGCACCGGGGGACGCGCGGACGCTGCGTGCCGACGGCCCTGGCTGGTCGCTCGTCGCCAGAACCGACGACATCGCCTTCATCCTCCTCGACGAGGAACCCGGTGAGGTGATACCGGTGGGCCGTGGGCCGTCGCTGCCCGGGCTCCTGGAGGCCCTCGACAAGATGGCCGTACGACCGAGCTGACCAGGGAGTGGCGAGCCGGTTCACCACGGGGAGTCGCGAGCCCTGACGCCCGGACTGTCTTCAACCTCCATGTCCGGCTCTTACTCCATATGGGTCACGCCCATGGAAGAGGTGCGGTGTTGGCTCGCACGATGGGTCACCTCTGAGCCCCACCCCCGCTTCCCCCTCGCGCCAGGAGAGCCTGATGCGTCTGCCCCGTGGTGTCACCTTCCTCGCCGCCGTTCTGACGGCGGTCTCGCTCACGGGGCCCGTCCCGGCCGTCGCGACCGACGGGGGCGAACACTGCGTCGGCCAGGAGCACTTACCGGTGCCGGGCGCGGCGCGGCAGCGCACCGCCTGCCTGAACGACCTGACCACCACCGGGCTGGCCGGCACCCGGTACACCGACCTGGCCGACCAGGCGGGACTGACGGCCGGCGGAACCAGCACGCCGTCCGGCGTTCCCGGCATCCAGGTCGACGGGTACTTCCCGGACTCGTCCCACTTCAACGCCACACACGGCTGGCGGCACGACGCGCAGTTCGTGATCCGGCTGCCGGACCGCTGGAACGGCGGCCTCGTCGTGACGGGAGCGCCCGGCACGCGGAGGCAGTACGCCACGGACAAGGCGATCTCCGACCGGGTCCTCGCGCAGGGGTACGCGTACGCCGCGACCGACAAGGGGAACAGCGGACCGGACTTCTACCGGGACGGCAACCGGCCGGGAGACGCGATCGCCGAGTGGAACGCCCGGACCACCCAGCTCACCCGGGCCGCCCGCCAGGTGGCCGCCCGGCGTTACGGACACGCACCGCGCCGCACGTACATCACCGGCGTCTCCAACGGCGGCTACCTCACCCGCTGGCAGTTGGAGAACCACCCGGAACTGTACGACGGCGGCGTGGACTGGGAGGGTGCGCTGTGGACCACGAAGGACCCCGGTCTCTTCACGACACTGCCGGTCGCGGTGGCCCGGATGTTCGGCGCGGCACGGGACGAGGATTTGTACGCCGCGGGCTTCGCACGCGGCTCCGAGTTCCTGTGGCCGTACCACGAGAAGGCCTACTGGGGCGTGACGCAGAAGATCTACCGGGCCGAGTTCGACCCGGCCCGTGATCCGCGCTGCCCGGGACCGACCGCCGGGTCGTTGCCGGAGGAGATCCTGGCGCCGTGTTCGTCCGATGCGGGGTACGACTACGCGGCACGTCCCGTCTCCGTCCACCGCGCGGTGGCCCGGGTGGCCCTGACCGGACGCATCGGCAAGCCGTTGATCACGCTGCACGGCGATCTGGACGTGCTACTGCCCAAGACCACCTACTCCGACGTGTACGCACGCCTGATCGACGGGAGCGGGCGAGGCGAACTGCACCGCTACTACACGATCCGGGGCGGCACCCACGTCGACGGGCTGTACGACACGTATCCCGACAGGCTCCGGCCGATCCTGCCCTGCTTCCGGTCGGCGTTCGACGCGCTGACCGAGTGGGTGGAGCGCGGCACCCCACCGCCCGCGGACCACACGGTCGACAGGCCCACGGACGGTGACGTGGTCAACTCCTGTGCCCTGGCCGAGACGGACGCGGCGCGGCGTCAGCACTCAGCGGCCGAGCTCCTTCCGCGTGACGCGGCGCAGCCTGCGCCGCTGCGAGGGGTCCAGGGTCAGGTACGCGGCGGCCGGTACTCCCAGAACTATCAGCAGGGCAGCCCACCAGGGCAGCCAGATCAGCAGGATGAGCCCGGCCGCCAAACCCCCTGCTGCGATCTTGGCGTTCTTCGACATGGTGTCGCCTCCTTCGCGGCCACTGCCGCTCTCTGTCCTGAAAACGGGTCCCAGCTCCCAGCGGTTCCGTATCGCGACCCTGACACGTCCCTGAGACGTCCCTGAGGCCGTACCCTCACGGGCCCCGAAGAGCCCGTCGGCGAGCCGTCCGGGGAGTGCGTCCAGTCATCTGCATGGTGACCCAAGCCACGGCCCGGCCACACCTCGCGGTCCCATGGATCATGTATCATCAGCGATCGCGTCCCCCGGTAGTCAAATTTGAGGAATACGTCATCGCTGCGCAGACCCATCTCCCGCCGACGCCCTCCGAGATCTCCGAACTGGCCCGCCACTGTGTCGTATTCGTCCCCGCGGACCCGGCCCGTGCCGGCCGTGTCGCCTTCTGGCGGTCCGACGGTGAGGCCCCTCGGGCCGTCTCGTCGGGGTCCGTGGAGGATCTGACGGTCGTACTGCCCGAGGGCGACGGTGTGAGCCGGGTGAGCGTGCCGGCGGTCCTGCTGCCGGTGCGGGCGGCCCTGCCGGTCCTCACCCGCGCGCGTGTTCACTCGGACGGCCACCGGGCCGCCGTGTTCTGGGGCGCGGTCGTCGTCGAGGCCCTGCACCTCGTGGCGCGCGGGCTGTTGCTGCCCGGCCTGTCCGCGACCGACCACGACGCGTGGCGCACGGGTCCGCTGCGCGCGGAGGACACCGAGCGGGTCCGCCACCTCGCCGCCGCGATGCCTCCGGAGGCGCACGCCGTCCCGGTCGACGACGGCGAGCCCCTGCGGCTGTCCGACCCGGAGCGGCTGGTGCGTGGCTTCCTGGACGCCGTCGCCGACACACTGCCCCGCTCCCCCGCGGCCGAGCTCGTGACGGCCGGGCCGGCCTACGCGTCGCGGAAGCCGCAGCGGGTGCCCGAGCTGCGCACGTGGGCCGCCGATGTCGCCGCGGGACATGACGCGGGCGTACGGCTGTCACTGCGCGTCGAGGTGCGGGGCCTGTCGGCCACCCCCCGGGCGGACAGTCCGCCGGCGTTCCGGGCCGTGCTCCAGGTGCACAGTGTGAGCGATCCCGCGCTCGTGGCGGACACCGCCGAGGTGTGGGCCGGCACCATGGACGACTCGTTCGGCACGCGCGCGCGGATGGACGCCCTGCTCGCGCTCCGCCGTGCGGCGCGGGCCTGGCCGGCGCTCGCACCGTTGCTGTCGGCCGCCGTGCCGGACGCCGTCGAGCTCGCCGACGAAGAGGTCACCGAACTCCTCGGTGCGGGCGCCCGGGCGCTCGCCGGCGCGGGAGTCGACGTGCACTGGCCACGGGAACTCTCCCGTGACCTCACCGCCCGCGCGGAGGTCGGACCGCCCGGCGACGAGTCGGTGCCACGCACGGGCTCCTCGGACACCGGCCCGTCGTTCCTGTCCGCCGACGCGCTGCTCGCCTTCAACTGGTCGTTCGCCCTGGGCGAGGAACGGCTCACGCGTGAGGAGCTGAATGTACTCGCCGAGGCCGGCCGCCCCGTGGTGCGGCTGCGCGACCAATGGGTTCTCGTCGACCCCGAGCAGGCCCACCGCGCGCGCACCCGGCAGGACCACAAGGTCACGCCCGTCGACGCGCTCGCCGCGGCCCTGACGGGCTCGACGGAGGTCGACGGGCGCCATGTGGAGGTGCGCCCCACGGGATGGCTGGCCACCCTGCGGGACCGGCTCGCCGATCCCGAGGCGCAGGACGCCGTGGCACAGCCCGCCGCCCTCGATGCCACGCTGCGCGACTACCAGCGACGCGGCCTCGGCTGGCTGGCCCACATGACGTCGTTGGGCCTGGGCTGCTGTCTCGCCGACGACATGGGTCTGGGCAAGACCATCACCCTGATCGCCCTCCACCTGCACCGGCAGACGGACGCGTCCGCCGCCGGACCCACCCTGGTGGTCTGCCCGACCTCACTCATGGGCAACTGGCAGCGGGAGGTCGAGCGGTTCGCGCCCGGCACGCCCGTACGCCGGTTCCACGGCGCACGACGCGACCTGGAGGACCTCGCGGACGGCGAGTTCGTACTCACCACCTACGGGACGATGCGCCTGGACACCGAACGGCTCGCCTCAGTGCCGTGGGGCATGGTCGTGGCGGACGAGGCCCAGCACGTGAAGAACCCCTACTCGGAAACCGCGCGGCGACTGCGCTCCATCGGCGCACGCGCGCGCGTGGCGCTCACGGGCACTCCGGTGGAGAACAACCTCTCGGAGCTGTGGGCCGTCCTCGACTGGACCACCCCGGGGCTGCTGGGCGGGCTCGGTACCTTCCGCCGGCGCTACGCACAGGCCGTCGAGGGCGGTCAGGACCCGGCGGCGGCGGAGCGGCTGGCGCGACTCGTGCGGCCGTTTCTGCTGCGCCGCCGCAAGTCGGACCCCGGGATCGCGCCCGAGCTGCCACCGAAGACCGAGACCGACCATCCCGTGTCGCTGACCGCGGAACAGACGGGTCTGTACGAGGCGGTGGTGCGCGAGGCGCTCGCGGAGATCTCCGGGGCCGACAGTATGACGCGACGCGGCATGATCGTGAGACTGCTGACCAGCCTCAAGCAGGTCTGCAACCACCCGGCGCAGTTCCTCAAGGAGGACCGGCCGACGATCACGGGCCGCTCGGGCAAGCTGGAGCTGCTGGACGAACTGCTCGACACGATCCTCGCCGAGGAGGCGAGCGTGCTGGTCTTCACGCAGTACGTGCAGATGGCACGCCTCCTCGAAGAACACCTGGCCGCCCGCGGCGTGGCCTCGCTGTTCCTGCACGGCGGAACGTCCGTCACGGCGCGGGAGTCGTTGGTGCGGCGGTTCCAGGACGGTGAGGTTCCGGTCTTCCTGCTGTCGCTGAAGGCAGCGGGCACCGGACTGAACCTCACGCGCGCGGAGCACGTCGTGCACTACGACCGCTGGTGGAATCCCGCCGTCGAGGCGCAGGCCACCGACCGCGCCTACCGCATCGGCCAGACCCGTCCCGTGCAGGTGCACCGGCTGATCGCCGAGGGAACCATCGAGGACCGCATCGCCGCCCTGCTGAACCGCAAGCGGGAACTGGCCGACGCGGTGCTGGGAACAGGCGAGTCGGCGCTCACGGAGCTGACGGACGACGAACTGGCCGATCTGGTCGAGTTGCGAGGGGGTACCCGATGACCCGGTACGGCGGGGACGCGGAACGGACGTTCGCCGCACTGCCGCCCGCGCCGGGGCGGGGCTTCGCGCAGACCTGGTGGGGCATGGCATGGCTGAAGGCGCTGGAGGACGCGGCGATGGACGCGGGGCAGGTGAAGACGGGACGCAGGCTCGCGCGCGCGGGAGCGGTCGGCGCGGTGTCGGTACGGCCCGGGCGCATCACCGCGGTCGTCCAGGACCGGGACCGCACGGCGCACCGGGCCGACGTGCTGTGGGAGAAGCTGTCGGATGCCCAGTGGGACCGTTTCGTCGACATGGCGGTCGAGCGGTCCGGGCACGTCGCGGCCCTGCTGGACCGCGACATGCCGCCGCACCTGGTGGAGGACGCCGCGGCCGCCGGCATCGACCTGCTGCCGGGCCTGGGCGATCTGGAACCGGAGTGCGACTGCGGTGCCTGGGACCACTGCGGGCACACCGCGGCGCTCTGCTACCAGGTGGCCAGGCTGCTGGACCAGGATCCGTTCGTCCTGCTGCTGATGCGGGGACGTGAGGAGAGCGCCGTACTCGACGCGCTCCAGGCGCACGGGGGCGCGTCCGCCGAGGAGACCTCCTCCCGTCCGGAGGATGTGGAGGCCGCGGAGGCGTACGCGGCGGGGCACGTGCTCCCTCCGCTGCCCGCCCTGCCGGTACTCCAGGAGGGGCCGGGTCTGCCGCCGTCCCTGGACACCGAGAAGGCACCCCCGGCCGGTGTCGCCCCGGCCGCCCTGTCGTTCCTGGCCTCTCAGGCCGCGACGGAGGCACACCGTCTGCTCGCGGAGGCCCTGCGGACCGGGCACGGCCGGCAGCCCGTGGGCCCGGAGCCGACCGCCTCGCAGGACGCGGTACGGCTGGCCGCGGGTGATCCCGACCCGGCCGTGCTGCACCGTCTCGGCGACGGCTCGGAGCGCACCCGGGAGACGCTGGCCGTCGCCGTGCGCGCGTGGCGGCTCGGGGGCGGTGCCGCTCTTTCCGTGCTGGAGGAGGAGTGGACGGTGGACGGCGACGCGCTCGCACGCGCGCGTGCGGCACTGGAGTCGGCCTGGGACGAGGACGAACGGCCGTCGCTCCGGCCCCGCGCCAACCGGTGGACCGTCGTCGGCGCGCCGTACCAGCTCCGGCTGGACCGAGACGGCCGTTGGTGGCCGTACCGCAAGGAGCGCGGTCGTTGGACCCCCGCGGGCGGCGCGTCGCAGGACCCGGCGACCGCCCTGGCCTCGGCGGCACTCACGGCCGGGGACGAACCCTGATCCATCCCCGGCGACCGCGGCCGGCACTGCCGATGCGGGAACCGGCGGGGGCGGGGAGGACGAGCGGTGTTCCGCGCACCGCCGTCCCACCGGGTCCGCCCCGGGCCCCCGGTGGGCGAGTGTTGACTGCCGGACACGTGGCCGCCCGGCGGCGTCCTACAGTGCCATGGAGCCGCGCTGCCGCAGCATGGGGAGGAGGTGGTCCGTGACCGCCGGTGCGAGCCGGACGTCGCGTTCGTGTCCGGAGATCCACTGCATGTCGGCCAGCTCCGCCGCGGGCCGGGGCAGTCGGTCGATCCGGGCCTCGAAGAGCGTCAGGTGCATGGGCACCTTCTCCAGGGCCGCCACCGACTCGACCCGGGCGAGCAGCCGGGGCTCCCGGGGCTCGACGCCCAATTCCTCGTCCAGCTCACGGCACAGGGCCTGCAACGGCTCCTCGCCCGGGTCGGGCTTGCCGCCGGGCAGGTAGAAGACCTCCGGGGCGGCCTGCTTGCTCACGACCAGCAGACGTCCGTGCTGAACGATCGCCGCCGCCACGACGGCCAGTGGCTCTTGTGGCTCTTCCCCGCCGGAGGCCCGGTCGACCTGTGTTGCGCGCTCTTGGCTCATGTGGGCCATCCTCCCAGGGGGCCGAACGGGCTCCGGCCCCCTCCGGGCAACGTGAATCGGAGGGGGCCGGAGCGTTCACTCAGTGGTGGTGCGGTGGGGTCAGCCGGCGCCGAGGAGGTGGTCCATGGCGAGCTGGTCGAGGTGTTCGAAGCCCATGCCGCGGGCGGCGGCCTCGTCCACGTCGAAGGTGTCGTAGGCGGTCCGGTCGGCCAGCAGGCCCGCGAGACCGTCCTCGGCGGTCGGACGGGCCAGCTCGTCCAGCCGGGCCGCGGCCAGGGCCTCCTGCACCCGCGGGTCCGCCCGGAACGCAGCCGCCCGCTCCTTGAGGATCAGGTAGTTGCGCATGCAGCCGGCCGCCGAGGCCCACACCCCGTCCAGGTCCTCGGTCCGCGGCGGCTTGAAGTCGAAGTGCCGCGGACCCGCGTACCCGGCCCTCTCCAGCAGGTCGACGAGCCAGAACGCGGCTCGCAGGTCGCCCGCGCCGAAGCGCAGGTCCTGGTCGTACTTGATGCCCGACTGGCCGTTGAGGTCGATGTGGAACAGCTTGCCCGCCCACAGGGCCTGCGCGATCCCGTGGGGGAAGTTCAGCCCTGCCATCTGCTCGTGGCCGACCTCCGGGTTCACGCCGTACAGCTCCGGCCGCTCGAGCCGCTCGATGAACGCCAGCGCGTGCCCCACCGTCGGCAGCAGGATGTCGCCGCGCGGCTCGTTCGGCTTCGGCTCGATCGCGAACTTCAGGTCGTAGCCCTGCTCGGTGACGTACTCGCCCAGCAGGTCGAAGGCCTCCTTCATGCGGTCCAGCGCGTCCCGCACGTCCTTGGCCGCACCGGACTCCGCGCCCTCCCGGCCGCCCCAGGCGACGTAGACGCTCGCGCCCAGCTCGGCCGCGAGGTCGATGTTGCGGATCGTCTTGCGCAGCGCGTACCGGCGCACGTCCCGGTCGTTCGCCGTGAAGGCGCCGTCCTTGAACACCGGATGCGTGAACAGGTTCGTCGTCGCCATCGGCACCTTCATGCCGGTCGCGTCCAACGCCTGCCGGAACCGCTTGATGTGCGCCTCCCGCTCCGTGTCGCTCGACCCGAAGGGGATCAGGTCGTCGTCGTGGAACGTGACGCCGTACGCACCCAGCTCGGCCAGGCGCTGCACCGACTCCACAGGGTCCAACGCCCGCCGGGTGGCATCACCGAACGGGTCACGGCCCTGCCAGCCGACCGTCCACAAACCGAACGTGAACCTGTCCTCGGGAGTGGGCTGGTAGTTCATTCCGCGGCTCCTCACTCGCTGCCGATCAATCGCTGCCGACTATTTCGTCATGGCGCTTTACAAATTAGTATGCACACACGGTCCTGGGAAGGGACAAGGTGTCCCCGAAGGAGTGACGTCCGCGTCACACAGGCCCGCGGAACCATAAAACCCCTGGTCAATCCAGTCATATCCCCGCAGAGAGCCGCGGAAGAGGGAGAAGCCCGATGTCAGCAGCCGAGGGTCCGCTCGTCGTCGGCGTGGACACGTCCACCCAGTCCACCAAGGCGCTGGTCGTCGACGCGGCCACCGGCCGGGTCGTCGCGAGCGGCCAGGCACCCCACACCGTGTCCTCCGGAGCCGGCCGCGAGAGTGACCCGCGCCAGTGGTGGGACGCGCTGGTCGACGCCCTGAACCAGTGCGGTGACGCGGCGCGCGAGGCCGCCGCGGTGTCGATCGGCGGGCAGCAGCACGGACTGGTCACGCTGGACGCCCAGGGCGACCCGGTGCGCCCGGCCCTCCTGTGGAACGACGTGCGCTCGGCGCCGCAGGCCCGCCGTCTGATCGATGAGCTGGGCGGGCCCAAGACCTGGGCGGAGCGCACGGGCCTCGTGCCGAGCGCCTCCTTCACGGTCACCAAGTGGGCGTGGCTGGCCGAGCACGAGCCGGACGCGGCCCGCGCGGCGAGGGCCGTACGCCTCCCCCACGACTACCTCACCGAGCGGCTCACCGGTGAGGGGACCACCGACCGCGGCGACGCGTCCGGCACCGGCTGGTGGGCGTCCGGCACGGAGGCGTACGACGAGGAGATCCTCGCGCGCGTGGGCCTCGATCCCGCGTTGCTGCCCCGGGTGGTCCGGCCCGGCGAGGTGGCCGGCACCGTGCGCGACAGCCACGACCTGCCGTTCTCCAAGGGAACCCTGGTCGCCGCCGGCACCGGCGACAACGCGGCCGCCGCGCTGGGCCTCGGACTGCGTCCCGGCTCGCCGGTGATGAGCCTGGGCACGTCCGGCACTGTGTACGCCGTGTCGCAGCGTCGGCCCGCCGACCCGACCGGCACCGTGGCGGGCTTCGCCGACGCACGCGGCGACTGGCTGCCGCTGGCCTGCACCCTCAACTGCACGCTCGCCGTCGACCGCGTCGCGGCCCTGCTGGGCCTGGACCGGGAGGCCGTCGAACCAGGCACCGACGTCACGCTCCTGCCCTACCTGGACGGTGAACGCACACCGAACCTGCCGCACTCCTCCGGCCTGCTGTACGGACTGCGCCACGACACGACCGCGGGCCAGCTGCTCCAGGCCGCGTACGACGGCGCCGTCCACTCGTTGCTCGGCGCACTCGACCTGGTCCTCGACGCCGACGCGGACCCGTCCGCGCCCCTGCTGCTGATCGGCGGCGGGGCACGCGGTACGGCGTGGCAGCAGACCGTACGACGGCTTTCGGGGCGTCCTGTCCAGATCCCCGAGGCCAGGGAACTGGTCGCGCTCGGCGCCGCAGCGCAGGCGGCCGGCCTGCTGACCGGCGAGGACGCGGCTGCGGTCGCGCGGCGTTGGGACACGGCCGCCGGGCCTGTGCTCGACGCCGTGGAACGGGACGAGGCGACGCTGACGCGGATCACCGGGGTACTCTCCGACGCGGCACCGTTGCTGGAGCGGAACGCGGACTCCCGCTGAGGACGCGCCCGCGCGGGCGACACCGCCGGGGCACCGTCACGGACGTTCCCACTGGACGTCACCGAAGTGCGCCGTCGCCGATGCCTACCGTCACGGGTCGTTCCTGCGGGACGCGGCAGGCACGGGATCGTCGGAGGCACGTGGGCGTGACCCACCGACGTGCGCACCGTCGAGGGCGTCTTGGAGGACGTGGTCCGGCATTCGTCGTCGGACCGCGTCCGCACGGACGCCGCGCGACGGAGCGCACGTCGGCGGGTGCCTCACGGATGCCGGGGGGGCAGGTCGCCGAGGACCGTCCCCCACGGCTGTCCCGGCCTACCGCGGGGCGGCCTTCCTCGGTGTCCGTCCGTCGGACACCGGCGGACGCGTCCACCGGACTCGCGCCGGGGGCCGACCGTGAACTGACGGAGGAACGACGGAGAACGACGGAGGAATGACGGAGGAATGACCGCACCGTCGCACGAAGCCCACCCGGTCCGCGCCGGGCGCGCTCTGCCGGACACCCAGCAGGGCATGCGCCGCCGCAACCTGGCCCGGGTGATGCACACCGTCAGCGCAGAAGGTCCGCTGTCCCGGGCCGCCGTCGCCTCACGGATCGGGCTGACGCGGGCCGCGGTGTCGACCCTCGTGGACGAGCTCATCCGCTCGGGCCTGCTGGAGGAGCTCGGCCCGGAGCGTCCCGGCCGGGTGGGCCGGCCCGGGTCGGCGCTCGCCGTGAGCGCGCGGGGCCCGGCGGGCATCGGAGCGGAGGTCGGCGTCGACCACCTCGCGGTCTGCGCGGTCGATCTGCGCGGCCAGGTGCGGTCGCGTGTCGTGCGGTACGGCAGCAACCGGGGCCGCTCACTGGAGCCGGTGATCGAGCAGCTCACCGGCCTGGTGCAGCAGGTCGTCTCCGAGTCGGAGGCCGAGGGCCTGTGGCCGGCCGGGCTCGCGGTGGCCGTCCCGGGTCTCGTGGCCCGGGACGCCCGGACGGTCGTACGCGCCCCGAACCTCGACTGGCACGACGCGGACCTCGGCGCGCTGCTGCCCGCGGACCTGCCGCTGACCGTGGACAACGAGGCCAACTTCGGTGCCCTCGCCGAGCTCTGGCTCGGTGACGGCACCCCTCGCGACTTCCTGCACGTCTCGGCGGAGATCGGCATCGGTGCGGCCGTGGTCGTCGACGGGCGGCTGTTGCGCGGAACCCGCGGATTCGCCGGCGAGCTGGGTCATGTGCCGGTCCACCCCGACGGGCCGGAGTGCGCCTGCGGAGGGCGAGGCTGCCTGGAGCAGTACGCCGGTGAGAAGGCGGTACTGCGCGCGGCCGGCGTGGCGCCGGGCGAGGATCGCGTCGGGCTCCTCGCGGGGCGTGCCGCGGAGGGCGACGAGGCAGTCCGGCAGGCCCTGCGCGAGGCGGGGACCGCGCTCGGCATCGCACTCACCGGGGCGGTCAACCTGCTCGATCCGCAGAGCGTGGTCCTGGGCGGAGCACTGGCCGGACTCGCACCGTGGTTGCTGCCGTCACTGCGGGACGAACTCGCCCGGCGCACGGCAGGCCCGGCCTGCCCGGTCTCCGTGTCGGAGCTGGGTCCGCGAGGACCGCTGCTCGGTGCCGCGCACGCGGTGGTGCGGGCCGTGCTGGACGATCCGGCGGTGGTGGCGGAGCGGACCTGAGCCCGTGCCGGCGGTGGTCGCGGACTCCGGTCCGCGCCCGCGTCGACGGTGGTCGCGAACTCCGATCCGCGCCCAAGCCGACGGTGGTCGCGAACTCCGATCCGCGCCCGGTCGGCGAAGGTGGCGGACTCGAACCCGCACCCGAGCCAGCCATGCTCGCCGGACCGATACACAAGCCGAAGAGTGCCCTGCTCACGGGAACGAAGCCTGTGTGGCCGCCACCCGCCCGCGATCCTTCCTGCCTCGTCGGCCGACCGCGCTGTGACGACGCAGGTTAGTTGGCAAAACTGTCAGCTTGCTGCCCCTGGTCAGTGGCTTGTGACGCCTCGTAGTTGGCAAGAATGACGCAGGTTGGTTGGCAACTGATGGTCACACCGTGTGACCTACCTGTGGGCGAATGAGTGTGGTCCAGCAGGAGGTCGTGGAGGTCCCCGCAGACGCGCTTGTGCGCTGGATTGTGGCCATGGAAGAGGAGACGATCGAGGCGTCGAGCACGCCGACCGCCTTCATCGGCAGTGTTTGCAGGTCAGGCACCATTCTCTCTCGGTGGGAAGTCCGGTCCGGGGAAGTGCTCAGGTAACCGTGACCTTGATCGTGTGCCAGCCGGTCGCGCCGTCGGGCAGCGGCTCGTGCACCTGTTCGGTCTGCACCTGGCCGGTGTCGTCGGTGGCGCGTACTTGCAGCCGGTGCTTGCCCGGCGTCGCTTGCCACGTCCAGCTCCACTGCCGCCACGTGTCCACCGAAGGCACTGCCGCGAGCTGGGCCTGCTGCCATGGGCCGTCGTCCACGCGCACCTCTACCGCGGACACCCCGCGCTGCTGGGCCCAGGCCACCCCTGCCACCATCACCAGTCCGGATTCCAGGCGCTTGCCCGCAGTCGGTGTGTCGATCCGTGACTGTGTCTTCACCGGGGCCAGCGCCGCGTAGTCGCGTCGTACCCAGTAGGCGCTGAAGTCCGAGAACCGGGTCAGCTCCAGCTCCGTCAACCACTTCGTCGCCGACACGTATCCGTACAGGCCGGGTACGACCATCCGGACCGGGAAGCCGTGCTCGACGGGCAGCGGCTCGCCGTTCATCCCGACCGCCAGCAACGCGTCCCGTCCGTCACGCAACGCTGCCGTCGGTGTGCCGGCCGTGTAGCCGTCCACGGAGCGGCTCACTACCTGGTCCGCGCCTTCTTCGGGCCCGGCTTCCTCCAGCAGTTCCCTGATCAGTACCCCTAGCCACCGGGCGTTGCCGACCAGTTCGCCGCCGACCTCGTTGGACACACACGACAGGGTGATGTGGCGCTCCACCATCGGCCGTGCCAGCAGCTGCTCGTAGGTCAGGGTCAGGGGCTGTTTCACCCGGCCGTGGATGCGCAGCTGCCAGTCCTTCGGTTCCATCTGCGGCACGGTCAGCGCGGTGTCGATCCGGTAGAAGTCCGCGTTCCTCGTCACGAACGGTGCGACTCCGGGCACGCCGGCGGAGACCCGGGCGGGCAAGGGTGCGGCCGGGCTCGACGGGGGCGGAAGCACCACCGCGGCCCGGGCCGCGGCCACCCGCTGTGCCCAGAGCCGGCGACCGCCCGGCACGGCGACCATGGCCGCGCCGATCGACCCGGCCGCCAGGACGAGGAAGCGCCTGCGGCTGCGTGTGCCGTCCACTGCCGGTACGCGGGTATACGGCGACGGCGCATTGGCGCCTTGCCCGGGGGCGGTGGCTTCATGCGCCGCCACGTCCAAACCCGGGCCTTCGCTGTCCCCTACCGCCTGTGCCGGGCTTGCCGCTGGGCGCGGCAGGGTGCGGTGCAGCAGGACCAGGAGGCCGGCGGCGGTCAGCGCACCGGCCACGGATGGCAGGGGGTACGCCCAGGTGGCGCCGGCGCGGGTGGCCGAGGCGAGTACGCCGATCGCCCCGAACATGGCGACGCCGGCCAGCCCGTAGGGGAGCCGGCGCATGGCCAGCACACCGATGAACGCGGCGAAGGCCGCCAGCACGAGGACGATCCCGGCCTGCAGGGCCAGCTTGTCGTAGGTGTAGAACACCGTGACCGCGAACTCCTTGACCGCAGTCGGCGCCGCGTCCACAGCCACGCCCCCTACGGCCACGAGGGGTGCGGAGGGCCCGCCCGTCGCGGCGGCCACCAGCTCGCCGACGCCCAGGGCGAGTGCGGTGGCCGCAAGGCCGGCCAGTTCGCCGTACCACAGTTTGGGCGGCTTGCCCGTGACCGGCCGGTCTGCCGTCTGAGTCTTCATCCCCGGTCGGCGCTTACCGGCGGCGGGTCCGGCGCAGCCGGGCGAGTCCGACGCCCAGCAGGACCAGGCCGATGACCGCCACGATCGGACCGATGACCGCCCACAACGTCACGCCGCTCATCGCCGAGCCCCGCATGACATCGAGCCCCTGCAAGGTCCAGGTCCCGCCGCCATAGACCAGCAGTGCCCCGAAAGCGACCATGAGCCAGTTCTTCTTCATGCCATACCTCCCAGTGCGAAGCCGTAGTGCCCGCCCCCTGAGCATGGCGGGGGGAAGGCCGCGGCCGCGCCAACAGGTGAGTGGACTCCCGTTGTCCACCGATCGACGTACGCCCGGGTCCACCGGTACGTGGACGCCCCTCACCACCGAACCCAGGCATCCTGGACATCGGGCATCCGTAGACTCGGGCCCGAATCCCGGCGGGCGGGCGAAAGGACGGGGCGTGGCAGGACGCGGCACCGTCGACTTCGGATACCGCTACCGCGCCGGATGGCACGTCCTCGTCGGCGCCGTCGCGATCCCGCTCGCCGTCGCCATCGCGGCCGACGTCACCCTGGCACTCGGACAGCGCCTGCTCGCCCTCAGCACACTGGCCATCATCATCGCGTGGTACGCCGTCGCCGCGCCCCAGGCCATGGAGAACCGCGACGAGCGCTGGGGCACGGCCTACTTCGCCGCCCTGGCGGTTGCGTTCCCGCTGCTGCTCGCCATCGCCCCGATGAGCGGCGTGCTGATGTTCGCGCTCTGCCCGCAGCTGTTCGTGATGATCGCGAGGTGGCGGGTGCGCCTGCCGCTGCTGCTGCTCCTCTACGCCGAACTCGCCTGGGCCATGCTCGCTCCGGTCGGAATCAGCCGCTACACGCTGACGATGGCCGGCGTGACCGTTCTGGTGCCCATGACCGTCACGATCCTCGTCGGCGCCTACCTGACCGGCATCCGCGAGCAGAACCGCAAGCGCGCCGCGTTGATCGAGGAACTGACCCGGACACGGGCCGCGCTGGAACGCGCGGGCCACGAAGCCGGCGTCCACGCGGAACGCGAACGCCTGGCCGCCGAGATCCACGACACCCTGGCACAGGGCTTCACCAGCATCCTCATGCTCACCCAAGCCGCACGCACGACCCTGCTCCGGGACACGACGGCCGCCGACAACCAGCTCGACATCCTGGAGAAGACCGCCCGCGAGAACCTCGCCGAAGCACGCTCGCTGATCGCCGCACGGGTCCCGGCCGACCTGACCGGCCGCAGCCTCGCGGACGCCCTGGACCGCCTCGCCGCCCGCCACACCCGCGACACCGGAACCCACGTCGACGTGTCGATCACCGGCGAGCGAACGGCCGCGCCCACCGGCACCGACATCGCCCTCCTGCGCACCGCCCAGGAGGCCCTGGCCAACATCACCAAGCACGCCGACGCCACGACCGTGCGGATCGAACTGCACCACGACCACGGCTGCACGACCCTGGCCGTGACCGACGACGGCCAGGGCTTCGACCCGGCCACCGTCCAGGGCGGATACGGCCTGGACGGCATCCGCACCCGCGCCACCGCCCTCGACGGAACCTGCACAGTGCGCTCGGCTCCCGGACAGGGCAGCACGGTGCGGGTGGAACTGCCGACAACCCCGGCCGAGCAGGCGACGCGAAGCCCATGCCCTGCGCGCGAACCCCACCCCGCACCCGATGACCACTGAGCAGGCGGAACCGGCCCGATGACTGTCCATATCCTGATCGTCGACGACCATCCCGTCGTACGCTTCGGCCTCCGCGGCATGCTCGAGGCGTACGACGACCTGCGGGTCGTGGGCGAAGCCGGCTCTGGCGACGAAGCCATCGCCCTCGCCTCCGCGACGAGCCCGGACGTCGTCCTGATGGACCTGCGGATGCCCGGCGGGACCGACGGCGCCACCGCGACGGCCCGCATCCGCCAGGAGCACCCGGGCGTCCGCGTTCTCGTGCTGACCACCTACGAAGGTGACGCCGACATCCTGCCGGCCATCGAAGCCGGCGCCACCGGATACCTGCTCAAGGACACCCCGATCAGTACCCTGACCGACGCGATCCGGGCAGCGGCCCGCGGCGAAACCGTCCTCGCCCCACCCGTGGCCGCCCGGCTGGTCACGCACGTCCAGGCACCCGTCGGACAACAACTGACCCCCCGCGAAACCCAGGTCCTCAGCCTCGTCGCACGCGGCCTGTCCAACAACGAGATCGGCCAGCAGCTGTACATCGGCGAAGCGACCGTCAAAACACACCTGCTGCGCGCGTTCGTCAAGCTGGGTGTCAGCGACCGCACCGCAGCCGTCACCGTCGCACTCTCCCGAGGCATCCTCGCCCCGCCGCACCCATGACGCTCCGGATGCCGGACAAGCAGGGTCAGCTCATTCTCGACGCCGCAGTGATCACATCGACGGCCCGTATCGATGGTGAGGTGGACAACGGTGTCTGTGTCGGGCGAGCCCGGGCGCTGCGGATGAGTGCACGGCACTCGCGTCAGCAATGCCTCGGCCGAGATCGATACGCCATCGAACTCCGATCGGCGACCCCCACGTCTGCGTGCGGATGCGACTGCCGGGCGTGACCTTGTCCTCGCCGCCAATGCGCGGCCCGAAGCCCATCCGCTCCGCCTGAGGGTGGACACCGTCCACTCTGCGTACTGCACGAACAGTACGTAGAGGTGTCCGCAGGCACATGATGACGATGACGCACCTGATCGCGAAGCATGAGAGGCAATCCGCCAACTCTTGACGATCACGACTGGAGTGCCCGACCTGTGGCTACCTTCCTCTACCGACTAGGGCATTTCTCTTTCCGGAAACGACGGCTCGTCGCCCTGCTGTGGGTGGTTGTTCTGGCCGCTTGTGTTTTCGCGGCGGCCAAGGCCCCGGCCGCGGAGGAGGACGGCTTCTCGATGCCGGGAACGGAGTCGCAGCAGGCATTCGACCTGCTCGACGAGCGCTTTCCCGGAGCCGGCTCGAACGGCGCCGAGGCGCGGATCGTGTTCGTCGCTCCCGACGGGCAGAAGGTCACCTCGGGTGCCAACAAGGCGGCCGTCGAGAAGATCGTCACCGAGGTAGGGGGCGGCAGCCAGGTCAAGGGCGCGATCGATCCGTTCACGACGCCCGGCGCCGTGAGCAAGGACGGCACGACCGCCTACTCCACCGTGAGTTACAAGGAGAAGAGCACCGACCTCACGGACGCGACCAAGGACACGCTGAAGAACACGGTCCAGGACGGGCGGGGCGCCGGGCTCACCGTCGACGTCGGCGGCTCCGCCCTGGAGCCCGCACCTGAACTGGGCGGGACCACCGAGATCATCGGCATCGCCGCCGCCGCGGTCGTCCTCATCATCACGTTCGGCTCACTGGCAGCCGCGGGCCTTCCCCTGCTCACCGCGATCATCGGCATCGCCGTCGGCATCGCCGCGATCATCGCCATCGGCTTCTCCACGACGACCACGACCCTCGCTCTGATGCTGGGCCTCGCCGTCGGCATCGACTACGCCCTGTTCATCGTCTCCCGCTACCGCTCGGAACGAGCGGGGGGACTCAGCGCCGAGGACGCGGCAGGGCGAGCCGTCGGCACAGCGGGTTCAGCCGTCGTCTTCGCCGGCCTGACCGTGATCATCGCGCTCGCCGGCCTGTCCGTCGTCGGCATCCCTCAGCTCACCAAGATGGGGCTCGCCGGGGCAGGCACCGTCCTCATCGCCGTCGTCATCGCCCTCACTCTGCTCCCCGCACTCCTCGGCTTCCTCCAGCAGGCGGTCCTGCCGCGCGGCCAGCGCAAGGGCAAAGAACGCGGTGACACGGAAAGCACCGAACAGGAGCGCGACAACAAAACCGGGAAGCCCAGCATGGGCACCCGCTGGGCGTCCTTCGTCACCCGCCGCCCGCTCGCCGTACTGATCTTCAGCGTGCTCGGCCTGGGGGTCATGGCCATCCCCACGTTCTCCCTGGAGCTCGGGATCCCGGGTGAGGAATCGCAGCCCACTTCCACCACCCAGCGCCGCGCCTACGACGCGCTCGCCGACGGCTTCGGCCCCGGCTTCAACGGGCCGCTCACCATCGTCGTAGACGCCAAGAAGGCCACCGACCCCAAGGGCGCGGCCCAGCAGGCGGCAGCCGCCCTCGCCAAGACCGAGGGTGTCGTGTCCGTGTCGCCCCCGATGTCCAACAAGAGCGGCGACACCGCGCTGTTCAGCGTCGTGCCCGCTACCGCCCCGACCGCCTCCGAGACCAACGACCTCGTCCACACCCTTCGCGGCGAGGCGGCCGGGCTCACGTCCGAGACCGGCGCGACGATGCTCGTCACCGGCACGACCGCCGTGAACATCGACGTGTCGCAGAAGGTCACCGACAGCCTGCTGCCCTACCTCGCGGTGGTCGTCGGACTCGCCGTCCTCCTCCTGATGGTCGTGTTCCGCTCCGTCCTGGTACCCCTCAAGGCGGCCCTCGGCTTCCTGTTCTCCGTAGGCGCCTCCTTCGGCGTGATCGTCGCGGTCTTCCAGTGGGGCTGGCTCGCGGGTCTGATCGGCGTGGAGCAGACCGGGCCGGTCATGAGCCTGATGCCGATCTTCCTGATCGGGGTGGTGTTCGGCCTCGCGATGGACTACGAGGTCTTCCTCGTGACACGCATCAGGGAGGCGTACATCCACGGGGCGGGGCCCCGGCAAGCCGTCGTCACCGGGTTCCGGCACAGCGCGCGCGTCGTCGTCGCGGCCGCCGTCATCATGATCGCGGTGTTCGGCGGCTTCATCGGGATGAGCGAATCGTTCATCAAGATGATCGGGCTCGGGCTTGCCTCCGCCGTATTCCTCGACGCCTTCGTGGTCAGGATGACCCTCGTGCCGACGGTCCTCGCACTCCTCGGCGACCGGGCATGGAAGCTGCCCAGGTGGCTCGACCGGATCGTGCCCGACGTCGACATCGAGGGCGAGAAGCTGGTCCGTACCCTTGAAACCGCCCCTGAGGTGAACACGCCCGAACCCACACGCGTCTGACAGGAGTCAAGGGGCGGGCTGTCCGTGCGAACGGCCCGCCCCCCGGCCACCGGGGCATCCGACAGGAGAAACGCACATGTCCCTCGACCGGCCACTGCGGACACGCCGCCGCACGCGCATCGTCGACGCCGTCCTGGCCGTGGTCACCTGGGGGCTCGTCCTGCTGGGCAGCACCCTCGACTCGGAGGCTGCATTCATCGGGCCCCCGGCCCCAGCCGTCGCTCTCGTCGCGGCCGTTCCCTCGGCGGCGCTCCTGTGGCGCCGCAGGCACCCACGGGCCGTCGTAGCGGTGACCACCGCGTGCGGGACGGCCCTCGCCGTGATCGGCAGCCACGTGGGCTTCGACTTCTCCCCCCTGATCCTGAGCACCGTCCTGGTCGCCGTGTTCTCCCTCGGCCTGCGGACCGACCAGCAAACCGGCATGCGCTACACCGCCGGGACCGCCGCCGTGGCGTTCGCCGCCTCCATGATCGAGCAAACCGGTTCCATGATCCGTCCCAGCCAGCCCGGCATCGTCGCCACCATCCTGCTCTCGGGCGCAGTCGCCTACGGAATCCGGACCCGCCGCGACTACATCGCCGCCGTCGAGGCACGCGCCGAACTGGCAGAACGCACCCGCGAGGAAGAGGCCCGCCGCCGCGTCGGCGAGGAACGCACCCGCATCGCCCGCGAACTCCACGACATCGTCGCCCACCACATCGCCCTCGCACACATCGAAGCAGGCACCGCGTCCTACTTCCTGCGGACCAAACCCGACGAGGCACAGAAGATCATCGACCGTCTCGCCGACACGACGTCCGACGCGCTGCGCGAACTCAAGGCGACCATCGGCCTGCTACGGTCCGAAGATGACCAGGAAGCCCCCCGGGAACCCGCTCCCGGGCTGTACCGGCTCCCGCAGCTGATCGCCTCGCTGGAGCGGGCCGGGTTGACCGTCCACCTCGTCCGGCGGGGCGAAGAACGCCCGCTGTCGCCAGGCGTAGACCTGACGGCCTACCGCATCGTGCAGGAAGCACTGACCAACGTCACCAAACACGCAGGCACCCCCGAGGCCACCGTAAGCCTGGAATACACCCGCACACTCGTCACGATCACGGTCAACGACAACGGACCGGCCCAGCGGCAGACCAGAAACGGAACAGGGTACGGCCTGATCGGCATGCGCGAACGTGCCACCTCCGCCGGAGGGCACGTCACCGCCGGCGGCCGGCCGGGCGGCGGATTCGAGGTACGCGCCGAACTGCCCGTAGACCCACGAGGGCCCGACCACGGCGAAAGGACCCGGTCATGACCCTGCGCGTACTACTCGCCGACGACCAAGCCCTTCTCACATCCGCCTTCCGGCTGCTGATCGACTCCTGCGACGACATGGAAGTGGTGGGTATCGCGGCCGATGGCGCCGAGGCGATCGAACTCGCCCGCGCCACCCTCCCCGATATCGTCGCCATGGACATCCGCATGCCCGTCCTCGACGGACTCGCCGCGACCCGGGAGATCTGCCGCGACGAAACCCTCAAGAACACCCGCGTCCTGATCCTCACCACGTTCGAGACCGACGAGTACGTAGCCGAGGCGCTGCGCGCGGGTGCCGACGGATTCCTCAGCAAGGACATCCGCCCCGAAGGATTCCTCGCCGCCATCCGCTCGGTCGCGGCCGGCGAAACCACGCTGTCCCCAGCAGCGACCCGCGCCCTGGTCACCCGCTTCCTCGCCCGCCCCCACACGGACAGCGGCCTCACACCCGCTTCCCTGTCCGACCTCACCGCCCGCGAACGTGAAGTCCTCATCCAGGTCGCCGAGGGCCTCTCCAACGACGAGATCGCAGAGAAGATGCACCTCTCGCTCCTCACCGTGCGCACCCATGTACAGCGAGCGATGGCCAAGCTGGGGGCCCGGCACCGGGCCCAACTCGTCGCCATGGCCTACCAATCAGGGCTGATTCGGGTAGAGCCACCGCGGACTTGAAGCTCTGGGAAGGCTTGCGTTCACTCATCCCACCGACCCAGCGGGACGACTCAGTCTGGTTTGGCACAATCCGCGTTCGGATGGAGCCAGACAGAGGACTGGACACACCCCTTGTAGCAGAGTGGCCCAGGTTAGTTGGCAGCCCGCGGTGAGGGAACGTCATGTCTCTGACCGAGGATTTCGGCAGCGTAGTCCGGTAGGAGGTTGTGGAGGTAGGTGTAGAAGGGCTGATGGTCCGGATTGCGCCCCTGGAGTTGGTGGATGACTCCAGCGTCGACCATCGCGACTCCCTCGACGGGGAGTGGTTGCAGGTCAGGTGCCAGACGCCACTCACTGCCAGTGAGCTGGGACCAGACCAGGGCGGAGAAGCCGATGCGCATCCGAGCGCCTCTCTGGGAGCCGCGGGCGAGGAGTCGGCGTCTGCTGGGGTAGTTCTCAACGGTCCTCTGCAGGTCCGACTCGGGGAGAGTCCAGTTCGCGAAGCGTTTCCGTCGGGCGGCGTAGTCCTCGGTCGGCTGGTCAGCGACGTGATCGGTAAGACGTTGGAACAGCATGGACAGATCGGCTCGGCGACCGTGTAAGCGCTCCTCCAGTGGGCGGAATCTTCCCCAAGAGGCCATCCAAGCAGGGGGGATGCCGAGATAGGTTCCCGCGTCTTTCAACGACATGCCCGTGACGGCCTGGACGAGGTGGGCTGCGAGCGCTCTGCGGATTGCGGTCTTCCCGGGAGAGCGGCCTGATGTGTGGCCGAGCGGTGCCGTGATGATCTCCGCCCATTCCTCGGGGAGAACTGGGGGATCGCTTTCGGCGAGTAGCTGCGCCGGCGGATCAGCAGGAACCCGGGCAGAGCAACGTGAGTGGGAAGGGGGCGAGGGAATCGCTGGTCAAGTAACTGGAGGACTTCGTGCCGGAACAGCGGTGAGCTGTCGCGTCGTAGGTTCAGCCATGTCTGGCCCCATGCAGCGTCGTCGAGTGGGGGCATCGCGGCGATGACCCGCCTGAGTTCGAGGCGGAGCTCTGACAGGGAGAGGTTCAGGATTCGTGCCGAGATCGCCAGCAGGGAGGTTGTGCCGCGGGCGGAGAAGACGTCACTGTCCCAGCGCTTCTGGGCGGTGGTGGAGATCCGCAGTGATGGAGCCGGCCCGGGGCGGCCGATGTCGTGATCGAGGGCGCGCGCGAGGGATGCGCTCGGCGCTAGGTGTATTGACCCGCAGCGTTGTTCACACGGCTGATGGGTGGCTTGCTGCCGAGTGTGATCAGGCAGCAGGGAACAAGCTCCGCTGCCGCAGAGCGTCATCCAGCAGTTGAGGAGCCTTCGGAGGCTGCTCGAGGTCTTCGCGCCGTCGGCGCAGGTCCGCGTCGACTGCGGCCTGGACGGTTCGCGCCTCCCGCGGCCAGGACGGTCCGGCCGGCTCCTGAGCGTCGGCGTACGGACTTGTCTCCCCAGCTGCCGGAGCCGTCGCAGGCGGGCGGTCTGATGCCGCGGCCCGGCCCTGGGAGGCCAGGCGTGAGCGGGACACCTTCTCCTTCCTGGTCATCTGGGTGGGCCACTGGTCGACAGGGGCTGCCGACCGCAGGATCTGAAGCAGGGCGGGCAGGAGCTCGGAGTCGCTGAGAACCTTGAGCTTGCGCAGACGGACGTCGGCCATGAGGGCCTCAACGGTCTTGTCCGAGAACGCCGGGACCTCGCCCTGCGGCGGAAGTCCCGTCCAGCGCAGGACGTGCCAGGTCTCGTGATTCAGATCCGCCAGAGTCCGGGGCTGGGCCCGCCGTCTCTCCCGGCCCGGCATCTCCACGACCTCCGCCAGAGGTTCAGGACGGTGGTGCATGAGCCAGCTGACCGTCCGGTCCTCCGTCTGGCCCTCCGCGCTGACCAGGACCACGCGACCGTGCTGGGGCTCCACCTCGTCGACGACCCAGTCGACGCCGTCGATCCGGAACCCGACCCCCGGCGCCAGCTCCAGCAGCCTCTGTGCGGCCATCACCGGGACCCCGTCCAGCCCGCTGGCCAGACCAGGGACGAATCACCCAGCGAACGGCCCAGGTCAAAGCCGAGCCTGCGATGCCAGAGCAGATGAACCGCATGAGCGCGGCCCACCGCCGGCACCCGTGTCGCCTGTACCAGTTCCCCGAACTCAACCGGCCCGTCGGCGGCGGCCGCGATAAGGGCCGGCTGGCAGCCCAGCTGGTCCGTCATCGGCCGCCGCTGTGCCGACAGCGCGTCCAACCCCGAGAGCACGTGCGGCCGCCAGCCAGTGATCACCGAGTAGCGCCGGCCGCATGCGGCCGCCGCCTCACGGGACGCTGCGAACTTCACCGCGTCCAGCTCGCCGACCAGTCCGACGGGCCGGATATCCAGCAGCCAATGCCCGCCGTCCCCCATCACCGCCAGGAAGTCGGGGATGTGCCCAGCGTGGCCGTCGACGTGCTCGAAAGCGAGGGCGAAGGGCTGCGGAAGCATCTCGATCACCGTCATGAAGTCCAGGGCCAGCAGGGCTGCCCTCTCCTCCAGCGATTCAAAGCCGTGCTTCCGCCCCGTCGAGACCAGGAACTCCAGCCCGGGACGGTGCCTCTGCTTCGTCCTCCACGAGAACCCGCGAACCGGCTTCGACGACAGCACCGGCACCGAACCCAGATCCCGGACCGGCCAGACGACCTCCGACCCGTTGATCTGCCACGCAGCCGTCCAGCGACTCGCCCAGTCATCCCGCATCACCAGCCGCGTACGGGCTCATCCAGGCTCCTGTACGACGACATCAGCTCGTCCAGGACGCACGCGTCAGAACGAACCTGGGGGACAGCCTTCGGATTCACCGCACCAGACCACCACCTTGCACGGCGCCCCGCAGTAGTTGATCACAACTGATCACTTCACAGAGTAACCACGGAGTGACGTCAGCATCGTTTGCCAACAAGCGTGCTGATTTGCCAACTGTGCTGCCTCGTCACACGCGCGCTCCACGCTCTCATCACTCGATCGAGTGAGCACTCTGTCCACAAGGCGGCGGCTGTCCACGGAACGGCGCGGCGCTCTACTGCGCAACCCGCAGTCGCCGTACGGTGATTCGCGCGGACGCACGTCGCACCGGGGCCGTCGGGCCTCCGTCCGCGCCAGCGGTTCTCTCTTCGGTTCTCTCTTCTCAGTCACGTCGCGCAGCCGAGCACCCCCACCCCGCCGGGGGCCCCACCGACGAAAGGCAGTCCCCATGGAAAGGGAAAGGACAACACCGGTTCCGACCAGGCGGCGGCTCCTGAAGGGCGCCGCGCTCGCCGCCGTCCCGTACACCCTGCTCTCCGGCACACACGCCGCCGCACGTCCCCAGGCCGTCGACTACCCCTCCGCGGAGTGGCAACCGGCGAGCACGTCCAACTACACCGTGTCGAGCCGCCCCACGGCCTATCCCGTCGACCACGTGGTCATCCACGTCACGCAGGAGACGTACGCCGACACCCTCGCCATCTTCCGCGATCCGGCCAGGCAGGTGTCCGCGCACTACGTCGTCCGGTCCTCCGACGGACACGTGGCGCAGTGCGTCCATGAGGCGGACGTCGCCTGGCACGCGGGGAACTGGGACTACAACACCCGCAGCATCGGAATCGAACACGAGGGGTGGGTGGACCGGCCCGAGTACTTCACCAACGCCCTCTACGAGCAGTCGGCCCTGCTCACCGCGGCGGTCTGCGCCAGATACGGCATTCCCCGGGACCGCACGCACATCATCGGTCACCACGAAGTACCGGGCAGCGACCACACCGACCCCGGGCCCCTCTGGGACTGGACCCGGTACATCAGACTGGTCAACTTCGCCTGACTCCAGGCGTACTGCGACGTCCGGTTGATCCGGCTGGTCGTAGAGGTTGTCCGCGCGTATCGGCGGAGTGACGATGTCTTCAGGCGCATCGCACCGTCCGGGGAGGCCGAGTTGACCGGTTCATGGCTCGCTCTGGAACCGGGGGCGGACCCCGCCGAACGCGCGCGGGCCCTGCGGCGCGCGCACGAGATGTTCACCGCGGCGGGGACGGTGCCGCGGCCCGTGCGTGACGTGGTGGCGGAGTCATGGCGGCGGTCGGTCCGGGCAGGTGTCGGCCCGGACGTCACCGCGAGCGTGGAGCTGATGGACGGTGACCTCGGCACCTACCGGGCCGAACATCCGCTGGCCCGGGTGATGCCACTGGTCCGAGAACTCATGGGCACGTTCGCCGCCGACGGCGAGCACCTGCTCGCGGTCTGCGACGCGCACGGCAGACTGCTGTGGGTCGAGGGGCATCCGGCCACCCGGCGGCGGGCGGGACGGATGAACTTCGTCCCGGGTGCCCGCTGGGCGGAGTCCGCCGTCGGGACGAACGCCCCGGGCACGGCGGTGGCCGTCGACCGGCCGGTTCAGGTCTTCGCGGCCGAGCACTTCATCCGGCGCGTCCAGCCGTGGACGTGCGCGGCGGCTCCGGTGCACGACCCCCACACCGGTCGGGTACTCGGTGCCGTGGACATCACCGGCGGGGACGGGCTGGCGCATCCGCACAGTCTGGGCTTCGTCCAGGCGGTCGCACGCGCCGCCGAGTCCCAGCTGGCTCTGCTCACTCCGGAGCGGCCCGGCGCCGACGCGGCCGAGCTGACCGCGTTGGGCCGCGACGAGGCGCTGCTGAGCGCGGACGGTCGCAGAATCCGGCTGAGCCGGCGGCACAGCGAGATCGTCGTGCTGCTGGCCCACCACCCGGAGGGCATGTCCGGTGACGAGTTGCTGTGCGCCCTGTACGAGGACGAGACGGTGACGCCGGTGACGTTGCGCGCCGAACTGGCCCGGCTGCGCGGGGTGCTGGGGCCGGGCCGGCTTGTCTCCCGACCGTACCGGCTCGCGATCCCGGTCGAGTCCGACGCCGCCGTCGTCGAGCGTCGTCTGCGGGCCGGCGCGGTCACGGCGGCCGCGACGGCGTACGCCGGTCCGCTGCTGCCCGGCTCCCAGGCTCCGGCGGTGGCACGGCTCAGGCGCCGGCTCGCCGACGATCTGCGCGCCTCACTGATCGCCTCCCGCGATCCCGACCTGCTGGCCGACTGGGCGCACGCGCCGTGGGGCGAGGACGATCGCGACATCTGGCACGCACTGGCCGCGATCCGGCCCACGGCCGTTGCCCGCTCCCGGCTGGCCGCGTTGGAGTCCGAACTGACGGCGCCGAACGGGTGGTGACACCTCCCGGCGAGTGAGGTCACCACCCGGGCCGTGACCGCCGCACACGCAACGTCTCCGCAACGTCCCGCTCCCTAGCCTCGCGGGCAGAGCTGTCCAACGGCGGGCAGTGCCCGATGAGAGAGGCAGGCAGGATGACCCGTTACGCGGCACCCGGCACCGAGGGCGCGATCGTCTCCTATGAGTCGCGCTACGACCACTTCGTCGGTGGCGAGTACGTGCCGCCGGTGCGCGGGCAGTACTTCGAGAACCCGTCCCCGGTGAACGGTCAGCCGTTCACCGAGGTCGCGCGCGGTACGGCGGAGGACGTGGAGCGGGCGCTCGACGCCGCGCACGAGGCCGCCCCGGGCTGGGGCCGCACCTCGGTGACCGAGCGTTCCTCCATCCTGTTGAAGATCGCTGATCGTATGGAAGCGAACCTGGAGCGCCTCGCTGTCGCCGAGAGCTGGGAGAACGGAAAGCCGGTGCGCGAGACGCTGGCGGCCGACATCCCGCTCGCCATCGACCACTTCCGCTACTTCGCCGGCGCGATCCGCGCGCAGGAGGGCTCGCTCGGCGAGGTCGACGACGACACCGTGGCGTACCACTTCCACGAGCCGCTGGGTGTCGTCGCCCAGATCATCCCGTGGAACTTCCCGATCCTGATGGCGACCTGGAAGCTCGCCCCCGCGCTCGCCGCCGGCAACGCGGTGGTCCTGAAACCCGCCGAGCAGACCCCGGCCTCGATCCACTACTGGCTGAGCCTGGTCGCGGACCTGCTGCCGCCCGGTGTCCTGAACATCGTCAACGGCTTCGGAGTGGAGGCGGGCAAGCCGCTCGCGTCCAGCCCGCGGGTGGCGAAGGTGGCGTTCACCGGAGAGACCACCACCGGGCGGCTGATCATGCAGTACGCGTCGGAGAACATCAAGCCCGTCACGCTGGAGCTCGGCGGCAAGTCGCCGAACATCTTCTTCGACGACGTCTGGGCGCAGGACGACGACTTCCGCGACAAGGCGCTCGAGGGCTTCACGATGTTCGCACTCAACCAGGGCGAGGTGTGCACCTGCCCGTCCCGGGCACTGATCCAGCGCGGCACCTACGGCGAGTTCATCGAGGCCGCCGTCGCCCGCACCGAGCTGATCAAGCCGGGGCACCCCCTGGACACCGACACGATGATCGGCGCGCAGGCGTCCACTGACCAGTTGGAGAAGATCCTCTCCTATCTGGACATCGGTCGGCAGGAGGGCGCCAAGGTACTCACCGGCGGCGAACGCGTGGAGTACGACGGCGAGTTGAAGGGTGGCTACTACGTCCAGCCGACGATCTTCGAGGGTCACAACCGGATGCGGATCTTCCAGGAGGAGATCTTCGGACCGGTCGTCTCGGTCACGTCCTTCACCGACTTCGACGACGCGGTCAGGACCGCCAACGACACCCTGTACGGTCTCGGCGCCGGGGTGTGGACCCGCGACATGAACACCGCCTACCGCGCGGGTCGCGCGATCCAGGCGGGGAGGGTCTGGACGAACTGCTATCACGCGTACCCGGCGCATGCCGCCTTCGGCGGCTACAAGCAGTCGGGGATCGGCCGGGAGACGCACAAGATGATGTTGGAGCACTACCAGCAGACGAAGAACATTCTTTGTTCCTACAGCCCGAAGAAGCTCGGGTTCTTCTAGAGCCTCAAGCCTGGTGCGGAAACCCGTGCATGGGGGTGTGCCCGTCGTACAGGTGGACCGACGGGCGCGCCCTGCTGCAGACGGGCCATCCCCTCAGGTCGGGCCCGAGGCCGTCGATCAGTCGTCCCACCGTTCAGAGCGCAGTGCCGGTCTCCTCGGCCAACGCCCGCAGAAGGCTGTTCTGGAACGCCTCGTCGTGTACGGCGCGGTGTGGCTGCATCCGCTCGCGGTGGTACCAGTGACCGCCGGCGGTCAGAGTCTCGGGGTCGTCGCTGGCGGCGAGCCACTCCTGCGTACGGTGGCCGAGTTCGAGGTCGTCGCACGCGCCCGGCCCGCCCCTCTTCGTCGGGCACCCAACCCGGGTCCACGGCGTTGCTCAGCACCCCGGGGCGCGTTCGTGCGGCGGCGTCCCACAGCTGCTGAGGCCCTCACGCAGTGGCCGGGGCATCGCCTGCCGCTTCGACTGCGGCGGCGACGAAGGCGGCGACGAGGGGGCGGCGGTCGGTGTGTGACCATGCGAGGACGAGTTCGCTGTTCGGAGCATCGGTCACGGGCCGGTACACGAGGTCCGGATGCATGGGCTGGGCGAGCGAACGGGGCAGGAGCGCGATGGTCCGCCCGAGCCTGATCATCTGCAGGGCCTCCGCGGCGTCCGTGACGGTGGGTCCCTCCCTGCCCTCGGGCGCTCCTGTCCAGCGCACCCCCTTCCAGCGTGGCAGCGTCTCCTGGGCCAGGTCGGCCAGACTCAGCTCGGTGCGGGAGGCTAGCCGGTGGTCCGGCGGCAGGATCGCGACGCGGCCCTCGACCGACAGCGTCTCGTGGTCCAGTCCGGTCATGTCATCGAACGGCGCGTACAACAGGGCCACGTCGGCTCTGCCGTCGCGGACGTGGTCGGCACGGTCGGTGGCTCCGCCGAAGAGGATGTCCACCTGGCGTGCGTCCGGTCGGCGAGCATAGGCGGCCAGGATGCCGGACAGGAGGTCCGCGTCGCCGCCGGGCTTGATCACCAGGCGCAGGTGGGGCTGCTGGTCGCCGGCCCGGCGTGCCTTCTCGGCTGCCACTGCGATCGAATTGAGCGCGTGCCGACCGTGGTGGAGTAGCGCTTCGCCGGCGGGGGTGAGGGCGACGTGCCGACTCGAACGCTCCAGCAGCTTCGCCCCGAGTCGGGACTCAAGGCGCCGGACGGCCTTCGACAGTGCGGGCTGGGCGATCGCCAGACGGGCCGCGGCATGACCGAAGTGCAGTTCCTCGGCCAGCGCGACGAAGTACTCCAGCTCGCGTGTCTCCAGGTCGGCCATGGCTCAAGAGTATCCCGCCATCCATTCCTGGCAGGCATCGAACGAGAACCGGCAGGTCTTGGACATCCGGGAAAAGCCCCTGTTCACTGGGGTCATGATTCACCACACGATGATCGTGGCGTTCGACGATCCCATTCCTGCGGACGTTCTGGACCAGTACTTGAAAGAGTTGGAAGAGCTCGTGACTGGCTCCGGGGTGGTCGAGTCGTTCGCGGCCCGGCATCACATCCGTGTTCCGGGGGACGACCATTCCCCCGTGGCCGTCGCCAGCGCCGTCGTGCAGCTTCGTCTGGCCGATCTCGACGCGCTGAACGCGACCTTCACCATGCCGGGGGCCGTCGACCTCATCAGGCGTTGGCAGGGCCGCTGCCCGTACAAGGCGATCTGGGTCAACCACGAGCCGCTGTCATGACCGGCTGAGCAGGCAGGGACGGTCCGGTCACCGGCGCGGCACAGCGGGATCGCTCGCGCCGGTGCGCTCGGCTTCGCCCGGCGCGGCGTCGACATCAGCGACGAACAGTCCGTCCAGCACGCCCTCACGCAGGTCGTGGACAAGGCCGGCGGGCGCTGGACCGTGTCGAGCGCCCGGTCGCGGCGGGCCCCTTCTGACCAGCAGCGGCGGAGCCAGCGAGCCCCGCTCCCCGACACGCGGCGGTACCGGCTCCGGCACCGGCGCTGACATACCGTCGTGGGCTACGGAACACCCGCATGCGAAAGAGGCGCCCCGTGTCCCACCCGCCCCTCACCATGTTCGGCCCTCGGATCACCTTCCTGGGGGTGGACGCCTGCGACCTGGACGACCCGGCCACCTACGCCGACGCGGACGTCGTGATTCTCGGGGCGCCCCTGGACGGAGGCACCACCTACCGCTCCGGTGCCCGCTTCGGACCATCGGCGGTCCGCCAGGCGTGCTACCTCCCGCAGGACGGCTCGCGTCCCAGCCTTGCGCTTCGGGTCGACGCCCTGAAGAACCTGAAGGTGTACGACGCCGGCGACGTCTTCGTCTTCAGCGGCGACATGGCCCGATCCGTCGAGCGGATCGAAGCAGCGGTGTTCAAGATCGCATCCTCCGGAGCCGTCCCGGTCGTCCTGGGAGGCGACCACTCCATCGCCTGGCCCGACCATACGGGCGTCGCCAGGCATCACGGCTTCGGCAAGGTGTCGATGATCCATTTCGATGCCCACGCGGACACCGCCGACATCCAGTTCGGCTCCCTCGTCGCCCACGGGACGCCGATGCGCCGGCTGATCGAGTCCGGCGCTCTCCGGGGTGACCGCTTCGTCCAGGTCGGGCTCCGCGGTTACTGGCCCGACGAACCGGTGCTGACGTGGATGAAGCAGCACCGGCTCCGCTCTTTCGAGATGACCGAGATCGTCGAGCGCGGACTCGACGACTGCCTCACCGAAGCGGCCGGCATCGCCCTCGACGACTGCACGGGCGTATTCCTCTCCGTCGACGTCGACGTCGTCGACCCGGGCTCCGCGCCGGGCACCGGCACCCCCGAGCCCGGCGGCCTGTCCCCCCGCCAACTGCTGGACGCCGTCCGCCGCCTGTGTTACGAGCTTCCCGTGGTCGGTCTCGACCTCGTCGAGGTCGCGCCGCCCTTCGACCACGCCGACGTCACCGCCCTGCTGGGCAACCGGGTCGTCCTCGAAGCGCTCTCGGCCATCGCACGCCGCCGCAGGGACCAACGCGAGGGCACCACCTGGGACCCGCGTGAACCACTGCTCCACGGTCGGGACGCCGACGAACAACTCGATCACATCGCCAACGGTCGGGTGCACGGGCACCGCCACTCCACGGACCATGAGCAGTAGACCGCCAGACCGGCGGCCGTCCGGGCGGAGACCCGGGGCAGCCTCGCGGGTGGGTTTGAGCGGCGCGTGGTGGAGGCATGTCGGGCCCGGACGACCTGCCCGCCCGGGTGCGTGGGGAGAGGTCAGCTCCTAGCGTCGGGAGGTGAAGGCGGACACACGGCTTCCAGGTCGGCTCCCGGCCGATTCTCGAGCTGGTGGACAAGCCGACTCTTGAGCCGGAGGAGAAGGGGATCGCTGTGGCGCAGGCCGAGGCGAAGAAGAGCACGTCCGATCTGATCATCGAGCGTCTGCTGGCCTGGGGTGTCGACGTCTGCTTCGGCATCTGCGGGGACCAGGTCAACGGGTTCTTCGAGTCGCTGCGCACCCATCCGCAGATGAAGTTCGTCCACGTGCGGCATGAGGAGAACGCGGCACTGGCCTGCGTGGGCTACGCGAAGTTCACCGGCCGGCCCGCCGCGTGCGTGGCGACCGCCGGACCGGGCGCGATCCACCTCCTGAACGGTCTGTACGACGCGCGCATCGACGGCGCCGCGGTCATCGCGATCACCGGTCTGGCCTACCACGACACGGTTGGCGCGCATTTCTTGCAGGATGTGCCCAGCGATCGGCTGTTCGAGCAGGCATGCATGTTCTCCGAACGGGTCATGGGCCCCACCCACGCGGTCACCGCGACCGACCTGGCGGTGCGCAGCGCGCTGATGAACCGCACGCCCTCGCACCTGGCGATCCCGATCGACGTGCAGTCCTGGACCCTGGACCAGGACACCGTCTCGGACAAGAACGTCCCCGGCCACACCTCTTTGGCCTCGCAGGGATTCGAGGTGATGCCACCACGGGACCAGGTCGTCGCCGCAGCGGAAGTCCTGAACGCCTGCCGCCGCGTGGCGATCTGTGCCGGCGCCGGCGCGCGTGGCGCGGGTGAGGCGCTGGAACAGGTCGCGGAGGTGCTGGGGGCGCCGATCATCAAGGCCGGGCTGGGCAAGGACTGCGTACCGGACGACAGTCCCTACACCACCGGCGGCATGGGACTGATCGGAACGCGCGCCTCCCACGAGGCGTTCGAGGACTGCGACGGTTTCCTGATCGTGGGCTCCTCCACCCCCTACTACGACTTCTGGCCGAGGCCGGGGCAGGCACGCGGAGTGCAGATCGATCTGAACGCCGACCGGATCGGCATGCGCTACCCCGTCGAAGTGGGCCTTGTCGGCCACGCGGAGAAGATTTTGGGCGCTCTGCTGCCGCACCTGGAACGCAACGAGGACCGCGCGTTCCTCCAGCGCGCCCAGGACAGCTACCGGGCGTGGTGGGACCTGATCGGCGAGCAGGCGGCCTCCTCGGGGACGCCCATGCGGCCGCAGGTGGTCACCTGGGAACTGTCCAAGGCCCTGCCCGACCACGCCATCGTCACCGGCGACGCGGGCACCGTCACCGCCTGGGGCGGACGGCTGCTGCTGCGCAAGGGCATGAACTACTCGTTCTCCGGCACGCTCTGCACGATGGGCGCCGCCCTGCCGTACGCGATCGGAGCCCAGTTCGCCCACCCCGACCGGCCGGTGATCGCGTTCACCGGAGACGGATCACTGTCGATGGGCATGGGCGAACTGGCGACACTGGCCCAGTACAACCTGCCCGTCAAGGTCGTCGTGCTGCACAACAACTCCCTGGCCCTGGAGGTGTGGGAGCAGAGCGCACTGCTGGGAAACCCCCAGTACGGGTGCGAACTGCATCCCATCGACTTCCAGGCCGTCGCGCGGGCATGCGGGCTCCGGGCGTTCCGCGTCGAAGACCCCGCGCGGGCGGCGGAGGTCTTCGCGCAGGCCATGGCCCACGACGGCCCCTGCCTCGTCGAGGCGATCACCGACCCCTACGAAGCGCCCTTCGGCGAGAGCCTCAAGCCGGTCCACGCCCAGCACATCGTCGAAGCGTTCGGAAAGGGGGAACCGGCGGCCGGCCGCATGGCCCGCAATCTTCTGGAGGAACACCGGGTCGCCATGTCCCCTGCCCTCCAAGAACACCAGGACGCTCTCTCCCCCTACCGATGAGCCCGGTCGCACAGAAGCACCCCGTGCCCCGCCGGCATCCCCCGGACCGGGCGCCGGTCCCGCGACGCGCGTCAGGTGAGGTTCACGTACTTCGTCAGCCAGCAGCCGTCGACCAGCGCCTCTTCCTTCTCGTAGCCGCTGGGAACCTCATCGTCGGGGTCGCAGTTGAGGTACATCAGGTCGCTCTTCAACAGTGCGGCGATGGATTCGTCTCCCGTGGGCTCGACCGCGAAGTCCTGGCCGACGAGCAGCCCACGGCCACCCTCTCGCTGCACCGCACGCTGAAAGGCCGCCATGTCCTTGGTGCGCAGCAACGTGATGGTGCGACCACTGGCGTCCTCGCACACGCCCCGCTCCTCGATGGACCAGGCCGGGTCCTTGGCGGCTGCCGACTTGCTGCCCTCCTCGGAGTTCGGATCCACCGGGCCGCAGGCCGCGTACGTGTTGACGTACTCGTGGGCGGCCTTCATGCTGTCGGCGCTCGGCAGGCCACCGTCGTCCGCCGCCTCGCTGCTGCATCCGCTGCTCAGGGCGACGGCAGCCAATGCCGCTACGGCAACCAGAATCTTCCCCCGCATGTTCGCTCCGCTCCTGTACGTGTGGGGCCACCGGCCCCCGTGCAACGGGCACTGTAGCCCGTTAGTGATCTTGCAAAGTGAGTGGGCCGGGACAACTGCCGCCCAGGGCTTGCCGGGCCTCGAGGCGGGCCCGCTTCGGGACGGGCTCGGTGGCGCGGTTGTACGTCGTTGCCAGGGGTAGCCCCCCGCCGTCGCGGTGCAGCCCGCCCTGGTTGCCGCCGGCACCGTCCCGGTCCCGGCACCGTGGGTATCGGGCGCGGGCACGAGCACCTCGTTCGCTTCCGCCGCGCGGACCTGGCGCGCATGTCTCCGGCACGGCGACCGCCAGGCGGCATGGGTACAGGAAATCGTTCACCCGCTTGGAGTGAAATCTATCGTGGCTGATGTAGACATCCGACCGCCCTCGGGGTTATCGTCTTGGTGTAGCCAGGAAGTCAGTGAGGCGTGGCAGAGACGAACTGCCCGCATGCAGAACAGTGGTTGTGGCACGGCAGTGGAGTGGCGGGGCCAGCGGTTCCCAGGGTCCCTTCGCTGACTGCCGGGCCGGGTGGCTCACCAGGGCCGCCAGCAGTACGCAGTACCAGCAGTACCGGTTCATCAGAAGGAAGAGAGAAGGAGGCACACGCCATCAGGATCGCCCGGGCGGGAGCGTTCCGCTCGGGTACCGCAGGCCCCGGAACGGAAGGTGGTCACACGGTCACTCATCCGCGATCCCCGCACCCACCCCCCGACGGGGGCCGGTGCGGAAACAGAAGGCCGGCACCGCAGTAAGCCGGCAGATGGTGTTGCAATCCCTCGGGGCCTTGGTGCCGTACGGCACCAAGGCCCCTCGACGCGTTCCCCGACCAGAGGTGCAGATGCCCGCAGACACACCGCTCAACCGTATCGACGACGACGACTACCCCGCATACACCATGGGGCGAGCAGCCGAGATACTCGGCACCACACCCGCGTTCCTGCGAGCCATCGGCGAAGCCCGGCTGATCACTCCGCTGCGCTCCGAAGGCGGTCACCGCCGCTACTCCCGCTACCAGCTGCGCATCGCGGCCCGCGCCCGCGAGCTCGTCGATCAGGGGACCTCCGTCGAGGCGGCCTGCCGCATCGTCATTCTGGAAGACCAACTCGAGGACGCCCGGCGCATCAACGAGGAACTGCGACGACGCCCCGGTGACCCGCACGACAAGGCCGATGCCTGACGTGCTTCCCCACTGCCGGGCAGGCTCACCCACAAAGGGGACTCGGCCGGGGTGCTCGGAGGGGGGCGGCCCACCGCCGCAGGCCGTTCCCCACCACGGCACGAAGGACCGGCTGCGACCTCAGTCGACCCGGACCTCGGTGTTCTGGCAGGCGTGCAGCAGCCAGGCTCCGTCGTCCTGCTTCGTCATGACGTAGAGCGGGGCACCCTCCGTGTCGCCCTCGGCCGAGCGGTAGATCTGCCGGACCTTGACGGCCGCGACGTCGGGCCGCAGGAACTGCGTGTGTACGACCTCGTACGTGACGTCGCCGTCCCAGTCGGCCCGGGGCAGCACGGCCCGGGTGAACTCGGCGATGGCGTCGAGGCCCAGGAGGACCTTGCCGTGGGCGGTCGTCCAGAGCGCGTCAGGGCGGAAGAGAGCGAGGAATCCGTCGGCGTCCTTGGCCCGCTGGGTACGTTCGACGGTAGCCACCAGCTGTTCGATGGCCTTGATGTCGGCAATGGCGTCGGTGTTCATGCGGATCACCCTGGTACCTCAAGTCCGCTTGAGGTCAAGGGCCGGGGAAGAGGGTGGACGGGGCGGCACGGGGGCGGTGGGGCGGTCGAGGGAGGGGCCCCCGCGCCCCTGTGAAGGCGAGGTCGAGCCACTCCTGGGTGAGCAGCGGCGTCCGTACCGCCGCGGAGGCGCCGGGGGTTCCGCGGTACGAGCTGGATCACAGCCGGTGACGTACGGGCGCGCCGTGCGGCCAAGCTGGTGGGAACCGTGGCGTCGGATGCGTGGCCGTAGATCAGTGGGCATAGATCCGTGGCTGCGGATCCGTGGCCATGGATCCGTGGCCGCGGATCCCGCACGGTGGGGCCGTCGATGCCGGGCTTGACCCTCGACCTGGTCAAGGGCTCAGAGTTCCGGACGTGGAGAGCGAGATGCGCAGCATTGGGGAGATGGCCCGCGACAGCGGACTGGGCGTGAGCGCCCTGCGGTTCTACGACCGTGCCGGTGTGCTGGTCCCTGCCCGGGTGGATCCGGTGAGTGGCTACCGCTGGTACGCCCCCGAGCAGCTCGACGAGGCCCGGTTGCTGGCCCGGCTGCGGCGGGCCGGCATGCCACTGGCGGACGTCCGGCTGGTGCTGGCCGGCTGGTCCAGCGCGGATTCGGACCTGGTGCGGGGGCTTCTCCAGGCACACCTGCGCCGTCTCGAACTGGGGCTGGCCGATGCCCGCAGCGAGTTCTCCACACTCCGAGCGCTACTCGACCACAGGGAGAACCCCATGTCCACTTCGTCCGGTACCGTCACCGTCCGGCTGTCCGTCCCCGCGGCCGAACTGGCCGCCGCGTTGGACGCGGTCCGTTTCGCGGCAGGTGCCGATCCCGAACTGCCGGTACTGGGCGGAGTCCTGTTCGACGTGGAGGACGACGTGCTTCGCGTCGTGGCCACCGACCGTTACCGGCTGGCCGTCGCGCGCGTCGGTACCACCGGACACGGCGGGCCGCGCGTGCAGGTCGTCGTGCCCGCCCCGCTCGCCGACGCGATGCGAGCGCTGCTGAGCGGTGACGAGCCCGTCCGCTTCACCGTGGACGGTGACCGCGTCACGCTGGAGACCGGGGACCGTCAGGCGGCCGGGCAGTGCCTGGCATACGACTTCCCCGACTACCGCCGGCTCGTCCACCTGCCGTCCGGGCGGCGCGTCCTCGTCGATGTGCCGGCCTTCCGCAAGGCGTTGGAGACGGGGCCCGTCCGCGCGGGCGAGGCGCGCGAGCAGGGCGGTGCGTCGCACGACCTCAGTGTGCTCAGGGTGGCCGACGACGGCACGGTGACCGTCTGCGAGGACGGTGACGACGCCCCGGACAACGTCGCCCTCGACCGCGGGTTCCTGCTGGACGCGCTCGCCGCCGGGGCCCGGGACCGGCTGATCCTCGAGTTCGGCGCCCCCACGGCGCCCCTCGCGGTCCGCCGGACGGACGACGAGGATGCCTTCTCGCTGCTGATGCCGGTGCGCCTGGACACCTGACGGGAGGGTCCCGCCCCCGGCCCCGAGCCCGCGGCAGCGCTGACACTCGCGGCGTTGTCAGTGGGCTGGCCTACAGTTCCCAGCAGTTGATCACTGCGGTGCGGGGAGGCACGGATGGGGTGGGTGACGGCCGGGGACTACGAGGTCGCCCTGGACGACGGGAAGGTGGTCTGCCGCAACGCGTCCGGGCGACGGCTGAAGTCGGTGCCGGCCAAGCTCGCGGACGACCCCGCCGTGGTGGGGCTGCGGCAGCTCGTCGAGTGGCTGGAGCGGCACGACCGCCAGTGCCTGACCGATGTGGAGCGGTGGATGGTGCGGTCGCTGCCCGTCCCCATCGCCGTCCTCACGCGAGTGTGGCCCGACCCGGCCTGGCAGTCCGCCCTGCGCGACCTCGTGGTCACCGGCGCCGACGGCGAGATCGCGGGATTCCTGCGGGACGCCGATCCCGAGCGCGGGCTCGGCCTCGTCGACCTCGACGGGGACACCGTGCGCATCGCCCCCGACCTCGTCCGCCTCCCGCATCCCGTACTTCTCGAAGACCTGGAGGAACTGCGCGAGTTCGCCGTCGAGCTCGGCGTCGAGCAGCGCGCCCATCAGCTCTTCCGCGAGGTGTGGCACCGTCCCGCCACGCTCGACACCGAGGACACCTCGGTCGAGGAGTACGCGGGCGGCGTCTTCAAGGAGCTGCGTTTCCTGCACGGCCGGGTCACCCAGCTCGGCCACCGCGTGCGCGGCGGCTACGCCGTCTGCTCCGTACGGGAGGACGGCCGGAGCGTCGAGGCCCGCGTCTGGGTCGGCGACTACGACGGCTACGAGGAGACGGAGACCGGTCCGCTGATGTGGACCGACGCCGCGGGACGCGTGCTGAAGCTCGGCCGGATCGGACCGGTGGCCTGGTCGGAGGGCATGCGCATGGCGGCCGCGCTGTACGCCGGACGCGACATCGAGGACGAGGAGCGGGCGGCGTGAACACCGTGAACGGCACCACCACGACCGACCCGAACGTCGCGCCGGGCGGGACGACCGCCCACGACGACGCCACGTCCGTCGTTCGCGACGCCACGTCCGCCGTTCTCGAGGCCACCGCCTACGACGACGCCACCGCCGCCGCCCTGCTCGACGCCGGCGCGGTCCTGCCGCCGGGCAGCACCGCCCGGGAGGACGCCGACACCCTCACCGTCCGTACCTACACCCATGCCGCGCTGGGCGCCCGCAGTGTCGTCCGGCTCGTGCCGGGCACCCTCGGCGAGGCCGAGGACCTCGCCCTGGACTTCCTCGGACTCGTGCGGGAGACGCGGACGCCCGAGGTCGGGCAGATCCGGCGGGAGGCCCTCGGCTTCCCCGCCTGGGCGCTGGTCAACGACCCGGCCAACGGGCATCACGCGCTGGCCCTGGTCAAGGACGTCGAGCGGCTCGCCCGACTGGCCAAGTCCCGGCCCGGTACGGCGAAGGAGGGCTTCGAGGAGCTCGGCGAACGGCTCGGCCGGGCGGTGCCGCACTTCCTGCCCACCTTCTACGAGCAGGCGGCACGCGTCTTCCTCCAGTACGACAACACGACCTATGCCGCCGCGTTCTTCGGCAAGGCCCGCGACGCCGAGCGGGTGCACGCGCTCACCGTCGACGAGGATCGGCAGCGCGCCGTCTTCCTGGAGTTCGCCTTCGCCGGGGCGCTGACGGTCAAGGCGCTCAAGCAGCATGTGAAGGATCTCGCCGGCCGGCTCGACGCCACAAAGGCGTGGGACCAGTTCCGGCAGCTGACGGTGGAGCGCTGCGCGGCCGGTATGCCGCCGTACGCGTCGCTGCCGCAGGACGCACGCGTGCTGATCAAGGCAGCCGGGCTCTCCCGGGTTGATGCGGAGTGCGACCTCGTCGCCGATCTGGTCGCCTCGCCCGCCGCCGTGCGGGCCCCCGCCTCCTTCTGGACCGCCTATCGGGCCATCCTGCCCGTCCTCGCCGAACAGCGGCCGGCCGTACGGGCCCGGATGCTGGAGATCATGCCGGCCGGGCTGGACCGCGGCAGCGAGAGCGACGAGTTCTGGCTGGCACTCCTGGCCGAGTGCGGCGCCGACCGGCTGCTGACCGGCGAGAACCACGGTGCTGATGGGGCTGACGGGGTCGTCGGGCCTGACGGACCCGGTGAGACGATGGACGGTGTCGACGCGGCGGACTGGCTCAGCCGCTGGGCCGCCCACCGCAAGCACGGCGCCGCCGTGTGCGACGCGTCCCCGGCCACCCTCGACCTCGTCGCACGGATGGCGCCCCGGCTGCGCGCCGGCGGGCGGGCCGTAGACCTGTTCGCGGGCCGCCGGCACACGGGCGCGGACATCAGTCTGCTGGACCTCTGCGCGGCGCAGGACATCCCCCTCGCCCTGCCCGACGCGAGCACCGAGGTCCACCTCGGGCTGGACCGCTGGGTGCGTGACACCCGCCCCGAACGGCGTGATCTGGCCGCCGTGGCGGCGGACCCGCGGCTGCGCCCCCTGTTGCTGCGGGCCGTCGGTGCCGTGGGCCGCGACCGGCAGGCTGCCGGGATACTGGAGCACCTCTCCGAGCACCACGTGCTCGGCGACGTCCTGCGCGAGTGGCTGGACGGCGCGGTCGACGAACTCGCCGGCGCGGTGGGCCTGCCCGGGGCCCGCGAGGCACTGCACCGGCTGGGCCCCTTCCGGTCGGTGGCCCCCCGGGTCAACCCCGCGGCCGTCGCCCGTGCCGCCGCGTACGAGACGGGTCCGCTGCTCGGGCGTACCCTGCGGGCCGGCATCTTCGACGAGTTGGGCTGGCCCGCGCTCGACGAGGCCGTCTGCCTGCTCGACGCCGGGACGCGGAAGGACCGCGACAACACACTGGTCGTCAACGAGGCATGGCCGTGCCTGATCCTGAGCCGACGGGGCAAGGCGGTCGTCGTCGGCCCGGACGAGGTACTGCTCGAACACGACCTTCGGCTGCCGGCCGACCTGGACCGCTGGCAGCGCCCGCAGTTCCGCTACACCGACGGGGAACTGCTGGTGGCGTGGTGGCACGAGGGCAAACAGCGCGGCTACTGGTCCACCCGGCCGTCCGAGGTGGTCACGCTCACCGGTGAGCAGATCGCCCACCGGTGGCACTACGACAACGCGGGTGCCCCGTCCATCCCGCTGCAGGGCGGGGGCCGGGCCACCGGCGGCCGCGCCCTGCACGCCGGCGACACCGTCCTGCCCGCGAGCCGTGCCGTCATCGCGGACGGCACCATGCACTGGCGGCAGGGCAGGCAGGGCCGGCAGCACGTGTGGCTGGAGTACGACCCTACGACCGGCGCCCACGGGCGCGCCTCCCTGCCCGCTCTTCTTCGGTCCGGCATCCGCGACGACGCGACGCTGCTGCAGGAGTGGTGCGAGGTGCTGCCCGTGCAGCCGGGGTTGGAGCAGAGCCCGTTCGGTACGGACGGCGCGGTACTCGGCCGCTGGGTGCGCGCCGAGGACGAGTCCGGTGAGATCCGCACGACCGCAGGGACGCCCGACGGCCGCACCGTGACGCTCCGGTCACCCCGGCACGGGGAGCGCACCGTCCCGCTGGGTGCGCTGCGGCTGCCCGGGGGCGCCGAACCGGTCGTGGCCCGGGCGCAGCGCCGGATCGCCCTGTTCTCGGGGGACGACGGCGGCGACTCGGGCGTGCTCGGGCGGGTGACACCGAACGAGCGGGGCGGGGAGTTCGCCGCGGGCACCCGGCTCATACCGCCGCTCGCCTTCTGGCACGCCCTGCGTCCCCGTGACGAGCGCGCGTCGGCCGTGCTGCGCGCCCTCACCGACGAGCGGGCGGCCGAGGTGCTGCGCGCGGCGGCGCAGGCATTGGCGGAGCGGCGGGCCCGGGTGGCCGCCGCCGGCGGCGCGGACGGGGCCGCCAGTGGTCCCGACACCGGCGCCGGAGCAGCCGGTGGCCGTGGCCCCGGTACGGGCGGAAGCGCACCCGGCGCGACGGTTCGCTCCGGAACGGCCGGCGGAGCGACCGGTGGTCCCGGCGGTACAACCGCAGGTCCCGGCGGAGTGATCGGCGGTCCCGGTGGGGTGACCGGCGGCCCCGGTGGGATGGCCGCTGACGGCGAGTCCGCCGTGCCGTCCGCTGAGGAGGTCGTACGGCAGGCTGTGTGCCGGTCGCTTCCCGGGCTCACCGACGAGCGGCTCCTGTCCGGCGTGGCGGCGCTGGTCCGCACGACCCTGCAGATCGCCGACACGGTCACCAGGTTCGTGACGCCCCCCGTCGAGCAGCCGAAGCCGGACCGGAACCGGACCGAGGGCATGTTCGCGGACTACCGCCCCGAGCACGGCGACGACCACACCTTGCGCACGGCCACCGACGGTCTGGCCCGCATGTGGGGATCGTGGGGCGGCACCAGCCAGTGGACCGCGCTGCGGCAGATCCGGGCCGTGAACCACGTGCTGTCCGGAAAACCCGCCGAGGGCAAGCAGTTGCCGGACCGCGCCCGCCTCACCGCCCTCGGCGACGGTTGGCACAGCGACGAGCACACCGTCCCCGGCATCGGCATGGTGTGGCCGTCGCTCCTGGCCGTGCTGCGGCCGCTGGCCTACCGGGCCACCGCGCCGACCACGGCGGAGGACCAACGCGAGGCGCTGCTTCTCCTGTTCGAAGCTCTCACCGAAGGGCCGCTCGCCGCTCCCGGGAGCACTCTGCGGGAGATCGTGCTGAGTGAGCCGCACGACAAGCAGCAGCGCGCGGGCCAGGTGCTGCGGCGGGACGGCCGGACCGTGGTCGTCCTCGGCTGCCAGCGCATCGACTACGCCCACGACCGTGTCAACTGGCTCGCCGTCGATCACGATCCGACGGGCGCGTTCGGGGCCGTCGCCCGTTTCGCCCTGGAGAAGGAGACCCGGTACACCTCGGCGTTCCCGCCCGACCAGCTCGCCGCCGTCGCCCGGCTGATCCGGGACAAGGGGCCCGCGCCCTGGCAGCCCGGGGCACCGGGCGCGCTCGCCGCAGCCACGTGCACCGGTCTGGGCCCGCTCCAGGCCACGGTGCTCCTGGCGGGGCAGCCGCGGCGGCTCGACACCGACGCGCTCGCCGTGATCGGCCTGAAACCACGTCGGCTGGACGTCGGCAACGGCATGCTGAACTCGCTCCTCGCCACGGACCGGGAGTCACTCATCGGTGCCCTGCTGCCCGACGAGCCCGCCGAGTTGTGGACCGCGGGGCCCGACACGGACGCCGCGGGACGGGTGTGGGCCGAACGCCTCGGTTCCCTGGTCCGCGTGCCCGAGGATCTGGCCCCCGCTCTCGACGGCCTGCCGGCCGGCTCGGCCGATGACGTCCTCAACCCGCCCCGCACGGCGTGGCTCAGCCGCACCACGGTCCAGCGGCTCGACAAGGACGGCCGGCTGGTCGCGGAGGACCCCGCCGCGGTCCCCGGACGCCACATGCTGACCAGCGCGGTAGCGGCGCTGACCTCACTGGCCTACGCGCTGCCCTACGGTCACCCCCTGCGCGCGGCCCTGCCGGAGGGCCTGGCCGCGCTGCGCCACCGCATCGCCGACCCGGCGCTGCTGCTCCACCTGGACGTCGAGTCCACGGAGAAGGGCGAAACCACGGCAACCGAGCTGCGCAAGGCTTACGGACTGCCCGCCACGGGCGGTGCCGACGCGGACGGCATGATCCGGGTCGGTGAGGCGCTGGTACTGCATCCCTGGTACGGCGACAAGGAGACCGTGCTGGTCCGCCCGGCCGGCCTCACCGGTCCGGACGATGCCGTGTTCGGGCTGCTCGAAGGGCTGGTGGGCGCCACGAACGGGGCGGGCCTGCGCGCGGTGCGGGAGGTGCTCGGCGACGCACTGGCCCGGACCCTCGCAGCCGGCCGCGATCCGGAAGGATCCGCCGGATACGCGCAGAACCCCGCGGTGAGCGTGCCGGCACTCGTCACCGAGGTGGCCGAGACCTACGGCCTGGGTGAGGACGCGGCGACGCTGTATCTGCAGTTGCTCGCCCTGCCCGACCCGACGGACCGCAACTGCGCCCGTTGGACCGGTTGGAAGCCCGCCCGGCTGAAGAAGGCCCGGGCCGAACTCGCCGCGACGGACCTGGTCGTCGAGGCCAAACGGCCCCGGGCCGGCCGCTCCCTCTTCCTCCCCTGCGGTTGGCGCGACCTCAAGACGCCCGCGCTCCCCTTGGAGACATGGAAGGAGAGTCTCTATCCCGTCCGGGAAAGCGTCCGCGCCGTTCCGCTGCTCCCGGTACCCGAGCTGTTCGCCCGTGCCTGGGACCGCGGGCGCGCGGGAGACGCGCCCGCCTACGAGGAGCTCACCACCCGCGTCACGCGAAGGGGGCGCCGCGGATGACCGCCGACGAAGCCCCCGCGGTTCCTGGAGGGTGGGGCGCCGAGGGACCTCGGGGGTGCCCTCCCTCCGCGGCGGATGAGGGGCCGGGCGCGGGTGGCGCCCGCGCGTCGTTCCACCCCGAAGGTGCCGCGCCGGTCGGAGCGCACCGGCCCCGCAACCACGGCCCGGGTCCGCCACGCACCCCGGCAGACGCGCCGACAGGGACCCGCCCGTCGCGCCCGCCGCCGACCCCGCGGGGTGGGCCGCACGATGACGCCCGCCCGCTCTCCCGGCCGCGCGACGCACCGCCGGACTCTTGCCCGCTCTCCCGGCGGCGCGACGCACCGCCCGGCTCTTGCCCGTGCACGCCCCGCGAGCCACCCCGAACCGTGCCCGAGCGCTCTGCGCCGGCCAATCCCTGACCCCTGCCCCTGCCCACCGGAAGTCCCGCCGATGACCACCACTCTCTCCCCCGACGCCACCCGCCAGATCGTGCCACCCGAGGACCGGTACGCCGCCGAACTCGCCTTCCTCGCCGCCTACGACGACGGACCGCGCCCGCCCGCCTGGCGGCTCACACCCCGGGCCGTCGTCACCTTCGTCATGGGCAGCGACGGCCGGGCCCTGCGACTGCCCGAGGACGCCGAGGCGCCCGAGGGCGTGCCGCGCCGGCTGGTGGTGACGGGCAAGTTCGTCGGCGACCGGGCGCTGGTCGAGCGGTGCGTCGTCACCCTCGCCGGCGAACGCGGCCTGCTGCTCGTCGGCGAGCCCGGCACCGCCAAGTCCATGCTGTCCGAGCTGCTGTCCGCCGCCGTGTGCGGCACCAGTGGCCTGGTCGTCCAGGGCACGGCCGGCACGACCGAGGACCAGCTCAAGTACGGCTGGAACTACGCGCTGCTGCTGGCCCAGGGGCCCAGCCGGAAGGCGCTCGTGCCCTCCCCGGTCCTGACCGCGATGACCCAGGGAGGCGTCGCCCGGGTCGAGGAGGTGACCCGTTGTCTGCCGGAGGTGCAGGACGCCCTGGTCTCCCTGCTCTCCGAGCGCCGCATCGCCGTCCCCGAACTGTCGGGCACCGAAGACGCCCTGGCACACGCCGCGCCCGGTTTCACCCTGATCGCCACCGCGAACCTGCGCGACAAGGGCGTCTCCGAGATGTCCGCCGCGCTCAAGCGCCGCTTCAACTTCGAGACGGTCGGCCCCATCCCGGACCTCGGCGCCGAGACGGCGCTGGTCCGCAGCCAGGCACGAGCCTCCGTCGAACGGGCCGGAGCGCCGTTCCGGGTTGACGAGGCCGTCCTGGAGGCTCTCGTCATCGCGTTCCGGGACCTGCGCGAGGGCCGGTCGGCGGAGGGCTGGGAGGTCGAACGGCCGTCCACCGTGATGAGTACCGCGGAGGCGGTGTCCGTCGCGGGCGCGCTCGGGTTGGCCGCCGCTTATTTCCCGGGCGACCGCGACGTGCTGGGGCTGCTTCCCGGGCACCTCCTCGGCGTGGTCCGCAAGGACGACCCCGCCGACGCGGCGCGGCTGCGCGGTTACTGGGACGGCCCGGTCCGGCGTCGCGCGGAGCAGGGTTCGGCCACCTGGCGCACCCTGTGGGACCTGCGCACGGTCCTGGAGGGCTGACGCCCGTGGCATCTTCCCCTTCCCTCTCCCCTTCGCCGTCGCCACCCTCTCTCCTCTCGCTCCTCTCGCCCGACGAAGCGGTCGCCGCGCTCACGGACCCCGCGACGCCGTTTCTCATCGGCGTACGGCATCACTCGCCGGCCCTGGCCGCGGCCGTGCCGGCGCTGCTGGACGGGGCCGCTCCGGACGTCCTGCTGGTGGAGCTTCCCGCCGAGATGCAGGAGTGGTTGCCCTGGCTGGGCCACGAGGAGACCAGGGCGCCGGTCGCCCTGGCCGCCGCGTCCGCCGAGGTGGGCGGGGGGCCGGCCTTCTACCCTTTCGCCGACTTCTCCCCCGAGCTCGCCGCGGTGCGCTGGGCCGCCCGGCACGGAGTCCAGGTCATCGCCTGCGACCTGCCGTTGGCCGACCGGGCGTGGCGTGACGGTGGGCACGCCGGTGCGCCCACCGCATCCAGCGCGCGTACCGCCGTGGCACCCGAATCCGACCGTTCCGGGCTCACCACCGCCCTCCGGTCCCGGCTCACCGGTCGCCCCGGCGAGGACCTCTGGGACCGTCTCGTCGAGGCCACGGCGCCGGGGTCTTCGCCCGAGGCGCTGCGCCGTGCCGCCCTCCTCACCGGATGGGCGCTGCGCGAGCAGGCCGTCGCCTCCCAGGCCGTGTCCGAACTGGATCTGCGGCGGGAGCGGTGGATGCGCGCACGCCTGGCCGCCGCCACCGTGGACGGTGGGCGGACCGCCATGGTCGTCGGTGCGTTCCACGCCCCGGCGCTGGTGTCCCCGGCTGCGCCGACCGGAGACGAGCCGGACCGCCCCGGACCGCCGAACGACCGTCGAGAGCCGTCCGACCGACCCGCCCACCCGGCCGACCGCCGCGTCCCGACCGAGCGCCACGACCACACTGCTGACCGACCCGACCGCGCGACCGGCCGGCCCGACCGCGTCATCGATCCCGCCGATCCTCCCCACCGCCCAGCCGGCCCCACCGACGGCCCCGGCTCTGCTGACCGACCTGCCCCAACCGGTCGCCCCGCCCCCACCAACCACCCGGACCACACCCACCGGCCCGACCACGCAGAGCCTCCCGACCACGCAGAGCCTCCTGGTCCCCCAGCCCCCGTGCCTGCCCCGACCGACCGCCCCGGCTCTGCCGGGCGATCCGGTTGGATCACGTCCTTGATCCCGTACACGTACGCCCTCCTCGACGAGCGGTCCGGCTACCCCGCGGGCATCCGGGATCCCGAGTGGCAGCACCTGGTGCTGCGGGCGGCCGGTGACCCGGTCGCGTTGGACGAGGCGCTGACGAGCGCGGCCGTACGGGTGTGTGCGCGACTGCGTGCCCTCGGGCATCCCTCCGGGCCCCCCGACGCGCGCGAGATCGTGCGGTTCGCCTCGGACCTGGCACGGCTGCGGGGCCTGCCCGCGGCGGGCCGGGGAGAGCTGGTCGAAGCGGTGCAGACGGTGCTCGCGCAGGGCGAGCCGTACGGCAGGGGACGGGCCGTCGCCCGGGCGATGGAACAGGTGCTCGTCGGCACGCGCGGCGGCCGTCCCGCCCCGGGCGCGCCGCGCAGCGGTCTCGCTCCGGCGGTCGAGGCCGAGCTTTCGGCACTGGGGCTGCCCGGCCCGGGGACGGCCGAGTCAGGTGCGGCCGAGTCGGGTGCGGCCGGATCGAGTGCGGCCGCCCGGGATCTGCGGCTGGATCCCCTGCGGTCCGACCTCGACCGCGAGCGCGACCTGCTGCTGCGCCGGCTGTCGGTGTGCGGTGTGCCGTACGCGGAGTCGAAGGAGGTCGCCGGCGCGGGTGGCGCGGTGGCGCTGACGACGCGGTGGGAGGTGCGCTGGACACCGGCGACGGACGCCATGCTGTCCGCGGCCGGCGTACGCGGTGTCACCCCCGCCCAGGCCGCCGAGGGCATTCTGCGCGAGCGGTGGCGGGCGGAGCGGGACGCGGGCGGACCCACGGCCGGGCAGACACTGGAGGGACTCCGGCGGGCGGCGGAGTGCGGCCTGCCGGAGTTGACGGACGCACGGCTCGCGGAGGCGGCCGAGGTGCTGCCGGGTGCCGCCGCGCTGCCCGAACTCCTCACCGGTCTGGACCTGCTGGACCGGTTCCGGGCGGGGCACGTCCCGGGACTCGGCGCCGACGAGGACCGTGCCGTCCGGGCCGCCGCCGTGGCCGAACTGCTCACCTCCGCTGCGGTCCGCCAGGTGGACGGTCTCACCGGGGCCGAGGACCCGGCGGACGCGCACGCCCTGCTGGAGCTGGCCCACCGGGCGGACGCCCTCGGCGGCCTCCGCCTGACCGACGCCCTGGCCCGCCTGGCACACGACGGCTCACCCCTGATGCGCGGCGCCGCCGGAGCCGTCCGTGTGCTCCTCGGACACGAGGACCCGCAGGTCTTCGGCGGCCGTGTCGCCTCCTGGGTCGACACGGCGAGCGACCGTGCGTCCCGGTCCGCCCTCACCGCCCGGCTGACCGGGCTGCTGACGGCCGCCGGCCCGCTGCTGGAGTCGGCGCCCCCCGCGCTGGAGCCTCTGCTCGACCGCGTCTGCGAACTGACCGACCGGGACTTCCTGGACCGGCTGCCCGCCCTGCGCGGTGGCTTCGACACGCTCAGCCCGGCCGCCCGCGCCCGTCTCCTCTCCACCGTCGAGGAACGTCTCGCCGTCGGCCGGCCGGCCGACACGAACGGCCTGGACCCCGCCGCCCTCGCTCTGTGGACCCGTGCGGACCTCACGGCACGAGCCGCTCTCGGCGAGCTCGGTCTGCTCCCCGAGCCCCCGGCCGGCGAGACCGGTGCACCCGAGTCCACCACCACGCACCCGGCCCCACCCCCTGGCACGGACAGGGGCAGGGACACGGACGGGAACAGGGACAGGGACACGGACGCGCCACCCGTCGGCACCGGGGAACACCGCCTGGCCCCCGCCGACCGCTGGCGGCTCGTGCTCGGCCGGTGCGGCGACCGACTGCCCCCGTCGGCCGCCGCACCGGCCACCGCGTTGGACGAGCTGTACGGCAGCGGGCGGGGCGAGGGCAGCCGGGGCGACCTGTCCGGGCCCGGCGGCGGTGGCGGCCGGGAGACCCCCTATCCGGGTGTGCGGGAGTGGTCCGAGGAGCTGGCGGCGCTGTTCGGGCCGGGCATCCGGGAGGAGGTCCTGGCGGCAGCGGCAGCGACGGGCCGGCCGGACGTGCTGGCCGAGCTCGACCCGGACAGCGTGCGGCCCTCCGTCGATCTGCTGCACACCGTGCTCCGGCACGCGGGCGGCCTGCCCGAGGCCCGCCTGGCCACGCTCCGGCCGCTCGTGCGGCGTCTGGTCGAGGCGCTGACCCGGGAGCTGGCCACGCGGCTGCGCCCCGCGCTGCACGGCGCGGTCCTGCCACGCCCCAGCCGTCGGCCGGGCGGCGGCCTGGACCTGCCGCGCACCCTGCGGGCCAACCTGGCCTCCGCGCACCGCGGCCCGGACGGCACGGTCCAGGTCGTCCCGGAGCGCCCCGTCTTCCGTGCGCGGGCCAGACGGGCGGCCGACTGGCGGCTGATCCTGGTGACCGATGTGTCGGGTTCCATGGAGCCGTCCACGGTCTGGGCCGCCCTCACCGCCTCGGTGTTGGCCGGAGCACCCACCCTGTCCACGCACTTCCTCGCCTTCTCCACCGAGGTCATCGACCTGACCGACCACGTCCGCGACCCGCTGTCCCTGCTGCTCGAGGTCAGCGTGGGCGGCGGCACCCACATCGCCGCGGGACTGCGGCACGCCCGCGAGCTCGTCACCGTGCCGTCCCGCACCCTCGTGGTGGTCGTCAGCGACTTCGAGGAGGGCTACCCGCTGGGCGGACTGCTCGCCGAGGTCCGCGCCCTGGTCGAGGCCGGCTGCCACGTCCTTGGCTGCGCGAGCCTCGACGACACCGGCCGCCCCCGGTACTCCACCGGGGTGGCGGGCCAACTCGTCACGGCGGGCATGCCGGTCGCCGCCCTCAGTCCGCTCGAACTCGCCCGCTGGGTAGGAGAGAAGATCGCATGAACCCGCAGCTTCCGCCGGTCGCGCCGTCGGTGACCGCCGAGCTGGTCGCGGCGCTGACGCCCCGCCTCCGCAAGCGGCTGGACGCCGGCGTCGCCAAGGTGGCGGGACGGCCGACGGTCCGGGAGGGCGACGTGGTGCGTATCGCCGTGGACGACGACACCGGCCTCGAACTGCACACTTCCGACGGGGTGGTGACCAGCGCCGAAGCGATCCGCTGCGGGTGTCTGCTGGCGCCCGACTGCCTGCACCGTGCCGCCGCGGCATCGGCCGCCCCGGTCGCGGACCCCACGGAGCCGGCGAGCACGACACCGCCACCTCCGGACTCAACCGCCCTACCAGCGACCGCCGTTCCCAGCCCCCATCCCATCCGCACCGGCACCGGCACCCGCACCCGCTCCGGCACCGCCATCCCGGATCGAGACGGGACGCAATCACCCGGGTCACCTCAGCCGTCCCCCACCGCACCGGCCGCGGCGCCCACCCCGATATCTGCCCCGGCCCTGCCCGCCGACACGGCCACCCCCGAACAGCGCGCCGCCGCGGTAGCCCTGCACGAGGCCGCGGCCGAGGTGCTGGAGGCCGGCGCCGACGGGGCTGGAGCCGTGCTCCAGGCCGAGCTGCTGCGCTCCGCGCACACGGCGCGGCTCGCGGGGCTCCCCCGGGCGGCGAGTCGCGCGGTCGCGGTGGTCACGGCGTTGCGCGCGGCCCGTGGCGCCGACCCCGCCTACCGCCTCGCCGACCTCGTCGCCGCCCTCCGCGACGTCCTGCTCCTCGCCCACCGCCTGCCCGCCGCGACCGGCCCGGAACTCGCCGAGCTGCGCGGCACCGTACGGCAGCCGTACACGCCGGACGGCTCTCTGCGCCTGTACGGACTCTTCGCCGAGCCCGTCCTCACGGCGACCGGATACGCGGGGGCCATCACCTGGACCGCCGACGGAGCGGGCCGGCTCTACACGGTCGCCGACGTCGCCCCGGGCGGCGCCTCCCGGGCCACGGGCGCGGCCGAACGCGCCGTGCGCCTCGGCGACACGTCCCTGACGCACCGCGAACTCTCCCGCGCCGGGCTCGCCGTGTCCGGTGCGACCGTCTCGCCGACGGGCCGCCTGGGCGCGGGTGCGGGTGTACGGGCGGTGCGCGCGTCCGGCGTCGCGTGGCACGCCGAGCCCCTCGACCGCCTGTGGGCGGTGCCGCCGGCCGAGCAGGTCTCCCGGGCGTTGACGGGTGAGCGAGACCTGCTGTTCCTCGACGTCACGCTCATCGGCACGGCCCCCGAGGCGGCGGGCGAGTGCCTGGTCGCCGACTGCGGTGGCCTGATGCTCCGGCTCGCCGCCGCCCACGACGATCCCGCTCTGCCCCATCGCGAGAACCTCCGCCTGCTCGCCTCCGCCCGCGGCGCCCGACTGCGCGTCGTCGCCCGGCTCACGCCCGCCCCGCTCCCCCGCGCGCTGCTCCTGGCCGTCAGCCACCCCACCGACCCCGGCGTGCGTGTCGATCTCGGACTCGACCGGCTCCGCCGGGCGGACCTGCCCGTCGCGCCGAAGTCGCGGGCCGTCCCGGGCGCGCCCGCCGTCGACGAGGCCCCGGTGCATCTGCTGCGCCGCCGGGTCCACCAGGCCGCCGCCGGTGGCCGCCGGGTGCTCGCCTTCCCCGGGAGCCGGGACGCCGACGGCGCCCGGCTGCGCCGGCACGGTCTCGGCACCGGCGGTGAGCTCCTCGCCGAGCTCCAGGCCGCCGCCGCGGACCGCCCCCGCGACCCCTTCGGGCGGCTGCTTCCGGCCGACACCGGCCGCTTCGCCCGTGCCTGGCTCGGCGCCGCCGTCTACACGGAGGAGCTCGACCGCGCCCTGTGCGCCGCCGCGTGGGGCGCGGAGCTCGTCGGCCTCGCGGGCTGCACCGGTCCGGCCAACGGTGAGGAACGCGCCGATCCGCCGGCGCCATCGCGATCGGCCCGCTGAGCGGGTCGGGGCGCCGTAGTATCGGACGATCTCGTTGGGGGGGAGGCGCGCATGGGCAGGCAGCGTCCCGGTACGCCGACGCTGGAGGAGGTGGCCGCCCTCGCCGGTGTGGGGCGAGGCACCGTTTCGAGGGTCGTCAACAACGCGGCCGGCGTGCGGGATTCGACGCGTCGCACCGTGCAACGGGCCATCGCCGAACTGGGGTACGTCCCGAATCTCGCGGCCCGTTCCCTGGCCGGGCACCGCGCGGACGCCGTCGCGCTGGTCATGACGGAGACGGACTGGCGGCTGTTCGGGGAGCCGTTCTTCACCGAGATCGTCCACTCCGTCGGCGACGCCCTCACCGACACTCCGGTGCAACTGCTGCTCACGCTGGTCCGGTCGGACACCGAGCGACAGCGGTTCGTCGAGTACGCGCGCGGCGGCCGGGTCGACGGCGTGCTGCTGATGTCCGTGCACGCGGAGGACCCGCTGCCGGACATGCTCGCCAAGGCGGGGCTGCCCACCGTCATGCTGGGGCGGCGTTCCGGTGACGAGAGCGTCACCTACGTCGACGCCGACAACGCCGGGGGCGCGCGCGACGCGGTCACGCACCTGCTGAAGGGCGGCCGGGACACGATCGGGGTCATCGGCGGACCGCCCGACATGTATGTCGCCCAGTGCCGGTTGCGCGGTTACCGTGAGGCTCTGGAACCGGCAGGCGTGGAGTTCAGGTCCTCCCTGGTCGTGGAGGGTGACTTCTCGGAGGAGAGCGGCCACCGGGCGATGAGGGACCTGTTGGCCCGTCACCCGGAGCTCGACGCGGTGTTCGCCGCCTCGGACAGCATGGCCGCTGGGGCGCTGAACGCGTTGCGCGCGGCGGGGCGGCGGGTGCCGGAGGACGTCGCGGTGATCGGTTTCGACGACTTCCAGCCGGCCCGGCCCACGGATCCGCCGCTGACGACGGTCCGGCAGCCGCTGGAGGCGATCGGCCGGACGATGGTGCGGCTCCTGCTGGAGGAGATGGAGGAGTCCCCCGCCGCCTGGCGGCACGTGATCCTCCCTACGGAACTGGTACTCCGGGACACCGCCTGATCGACGAGGCGCGCTGACCGGAGAGGGCCGCGCTGACCGACGAGGGCCGCGCTGACCGACGAGGCGCCGGGAGCGCTCCGAAAGAGCCTCTCCCACCTGCGACTTCGAAACTCCTTCGACGCCTCCGGTGCGCACAGTCTTGTCAGGAACATGAACGGCTTCTACAGTCCCCAGCACACCGGTAAGTGGGAGCGCTCCCATCCGTGGGGAGTTGGGAGCGCTCCCGCACCGGCCCCTCCCGCCCCCGCATCCCCCGGAGAGCCCCCCATGCGACCGATACTGCCCCAAGTCCGCCCCCTGAGAGGACTCTTAGGAGCGCTGATCGCGGTCCTCGCCGTCGTCGGGTCGCTCGTGACCGCGGCGGCTCCGGCCCAGGCGGACACCACGATCTGCGAACCGTTCGGGACGACGGCGATCCAGGGACGCTACGTCGTCCAGAACAACCGCTGGGGCACCAGCGCCACCCAGTGCGTCACCGCCACCGACACCGGCTTCCGGATCAGCCAGGCCGACGGCTCGGCGCCGACCAACGGCGCACCGAAGTCGTACCCATCGGTCTTCAACGGCTGCCACTACACGACCTGCTCACCCGGCACGAAGCTCCCCGCCCGGCTCAGCACCATCTCCAAGGCGCCCTCCAGCATCTCGTACGGCTACGTCGGCGATGCCGTCTACAACGCCTCGTACGACATCTGGCTGGACCCGGCCCCCCTGACCGACGGAGTGAACCAGACCGAGATCATGATCTGGTTCAACCGGGTGGGCCCGATCCAGCCCATCGGCTCCCCGGTCGGCACGGCCACCGTGGGCGGACGGACCTGGGAGGTGTGGACGGGCAGCAACGGCGCCAACGACGTGCTGTCGTTCGTGGCCCCGTCGGCGATCAGCGGCTGGAACTTCGACGTCATGGACTTCGTCCGGGCGACCGTCGCGCGCGGCCTCGCCGAGGACGACTGGTACCTGACGAGCGTCCAGGCGGGTTTCGAGCCGTGGCAGAACGGCACCGGGCTGGCCGTGAACTCCTTCTCCTCCACCGTCGAGACCGGCAGCGGCCCGACCGACCCCGACGGCCCCGGCGACCCCGACGGGCCGGCCGCATGCGAGGTGGCGTACGGCACGAACGTCTGGCAGGACGGCTTCACCGCCAACGTCACCGTCACCAACACCGGCGCGACCCCGGTCGACGGCTGGCAGCTCGCCTTCGCCCTGCCCCCCGGCCAGCGGATCACCAACGCCTGGAACGCCTCCGTCACCCCCTCCACGGGCACCGTCACGGCGACCGGCCTCGGGCACAACGCCCGCATCGCGCCCGGCGGCAGCCTGACGTTCGGCTTCCAGGGGGCCTACGGCGGCGCGTTCGCCGAGCCGGACCGCTTCACCCTGAACAACACCGCCTGCACCACCGCTTAGCACCCGTCCGACAACCCCGGCACGCCGCCCGGCGCGCCCCCACATCCGCCGACCCTTCCCCATCCCCTCTCACCCTCTCACCCTCTCCCCTCCCCGCCCCTCGCCCGTCCGGTCGGAACGCCTCCCGGACGGGCGGGGGTTCCATCACACAAGCCTGATTGTCATGACCTGATCATCCACAACGGAGAGACCCAGCATCCGGAAACAGGAGATCCCATGGTTCTACGCACCAGATCCCTCTCTCTCGCGGCGGTACTGGCCACCCTGCTCAGCGCCCTCGGCGTGACCTTCCTCCTCGGGCAGGGCCGGGCCGAGGCCCACGGTGTCGCGATGATGCCCGGCTCGCGCACCTACCTCTGCCAGCTGGACGCCATCACGGGCACCGGCGCGCTGGACCCGACCAACCCGGCATGCCAGAGCGCGCTCGACCAGAGCGGCGCGACCGCGCTGTACAACTGGTTCGCCGTCCTCGACTCCAACGCGGGCGGCCGCGGCGCCGGTTACGTGCCGGACGGCACCCTGTGCAGCGCGGGCGACCGTTCGCCGTACGACTTCTCCGGCTACAACGCGGCCCGCGCGGACTGGCCCCGGACGCACCTGACGTCCGGCGCGACGATGCAGGTGAAGTACAGCAACTGGGCGGCCCACCCCGGGGACTTCCGGGTCTATCTGACCAAGCCGGGCTGGTCGCCCACGTCCGAGCTGGGCTGGGACGACCTGGAGCTGATCCAGACGGTGACCAACCCGCGCCAGCAGGGCTCGCCGGGCACCAACGGGGGCCACTACTACTGGGACCTGGCGCTGCCCTCGGGCCGCTCGGGTGACGCGTTGATCTTCATGCAGTGGGTGCGTTCGGACAGCCAGGAGAACTTCTTCTCCTGCTCCGACGTGGTCTTCGACGGCGGCAACGGCGAGGTGACCGGCATCCGCGGCTCGGGCAGCACCCCGACGCCGACCCCGACGCCGCCGCCCACCCACTCCGGCGACTGCATGGCCGTCTACTCCGTGGAGAACTCCTGGAGTGGCGGCTTCCAGGGCTCCGTCGAGGTGATGAACCACGGGACGGAGCCGCTCAACGGCTGGGCCGTGCAGTGGCGACCCGGCGCGGGGACCAAACTCGGCGGCGTGTGGAACGGCTCGCTGTCCGCCGACGCCGACGGCACGGTCAAGGTCAGGAACGTGGAACACAACCGCGTCGTCCCACCGGACGGCAGTGTGACCTTCGGCTTCACCGCCACGTCGACGGGTAACGATTTCCCGGCCGGGACGATCGGCTGCGTAGCGCCATAGTGGCCCGCAGTACCCCGTAGTACTCCCTAGTACCACGTAGTACCTCGTAGTACGACGGGCAGGGCGTCGCGCGGCCGGGCGCGGGGGCCCTGCCCGGACCCCGTCGGGGCCCCGGGACCGGGACCCGGCGACCTCACGTGCCGGTTACAAATCGCTCAACCTCTGGTTGCGGCGCGGTGATCGGGCGACGATGGGACCATGACTCTGGCCCAGCGCGCCCTTGATCGGCTGCAGGCCTGGCCCGACCTCACCCCGGGTCCGGCCAGTTGCGGAACCGGACGGGCGTTGCGCTCCGTCCGCGACGAGATCGTCCACTTCCACTCGGACCGGGACGTGGACCTCCACCTCACCCACCGGGCCATCCAACGTTTCCAGTACGACCTCGGCGGCTCCAGCGCCATACGCCTGGTCCCCGGCTCCCGCTGGGTGACCGTGCACCTGGACTGCGACACGGACGTCGACCTGCTGCTGAGCCTGGTGAGCATCGCGTTGAAGGCCCAACAGACCCGGCCCGCCGCAGACCTGCCCTCGGAATGCAACTTCCACCGGGTCACGGTACTTCCCCGCGGCGGAGGCGCGGAGGTCTGAGACACACCGGCGGCGGTGCCCCCTCGCTGGAGGGAGCACCGCCGCGCCCCGGCCTCAGTGGTCCGCCGGCCGCCCCTCGGCGCGCCGGATGCCGACGGCGGCGACGACCGCGCCGAGCACACAGAGGATGCCGGTGACGACGACGGCCGCGTGGACGCCGTTCATGAACGCCTGCCCGCTGCCCTCGACCACGGCGGCCCGCAGGCCGGCCGGCATGTCGCCGGAGACGGGCGCCACGCCCATCGCCACGGCGTCCTTGGCCTCGCGCAGACCGTCGGCCATGGCCGCCGGAACGCCCGCGCCGGTCAGCTCCCCGGTGAGCGTGGCGCCGACCTTGCCGCTGATCAGGGAGACCAGCACGGAGGTACCGAGTGCGCCGCCGATCTGCAGGGTCGTAGCCTGCAGGCCACCAGCCACACCGCCGTCCCGGACGGGGGCGTTGCCGACGATGGCGTCGGAGGAGGCGGCCATCACCATGCCGACGCCGAGGCCGAGCGCGATGAACGGCGGCCACATCGTGGCGTAGGAGGAGTCGGTCTGCCAGGTGAGCATGCCGAAGCAGGAGGCGGCCTGCAGCAGCATGCCGAGCGGCATCGTCAGGCGCGGTCCGAAGCGCTGGGTCAGGGCGGCGCCCAGCGGCGAGGCGACCAGCGAGGCGAGGCTGAGCGGGAGAGTCCGCACGCCCGCCTCGACCGGCGTGAAGCCGCGCACGTTCTGCAGGTAGAGCATGACGAAGAAGATCACGCCGAGCATCACGAAGAAGTTCAGCGCGGTGATGACGGCGCCGGTGGTCAGCGCACGGTTGCGGAACAGGCGCATCGGCAGCAGCGGGTGCTCGACGCGGGTCTCGTACCAGCCGAAGACGAGCAGGAGTACGAGGCCGACGGCGACGGCGCCCAGGGTGCCCGCGGAGGTCCAGCCCCAGGTCTCGCCCTTGACGACACCGAAGACCACGGCCAGCAGACCCAGGGCGAGCAGGACGAGGCCGGGGATGTCGAACCGCTCACGACCGGCGGCGTTGCGGCTCTCCGGGAGCACGAGGAGACCGAAGACGATGGCGATGACGCCGATGGGGGCGTTGATGTAGAAGACGGACTCCCAGTTGACGTGCTCCACGAGGAGACCGCCGACGATGGGTCCGAGGGCCGTCGCGACGGCGGAGACCATGGCCCAGATGCCCACGGCCATGCCGAACTTCTTCGGCGGGAAGGCGGCACGGAGCAGACCGAGGGTGTTGGGCATCAGCAGACCGCCGAATACGCCCTGGAGGGCGCGGAAGGCGACGACGCCCACGATCGACCCGGACAGGCCGATGGCGACCGAGGCGAGAGTGAAACCGGCGACGCCCGCGAGGTAGTAGGTGCGTCGGCCGAAGCGGTCGCCGAGCTTGCCGCCCAGGATGAGCGTGGCGGCGAGCGCGAGGAGGTAGGCGTTGGTCACCCACTGCAGTTCGGCGGTGGAGGCGTGCAGGTCGCTGCCGATCGCCGGGTTGGCGATGGCGACGACGGAGCCGTCGAGCTGGACCATGAACAGTCCGAACGCGACGGCGAGGAGGGTCAGCCAGGGGTTGGACCGCAGACGGCCGGCCGCCGGTGGGGCGGTCTCGGCCGCGGACGTGATGGGGTGATCCACGGATGTGGACGGCATGGACGAGCCTTCTCTTCCAGATTCAGAGGTGGTGCGGTGGCGGGGCGGACCACGGGAGCACGGCGGGCCGGCCGCGGGCACGACGGTGTGCCCGCGGCCGGCGGGAATGCCTGGGCCCCGCCCGGTCAGCGGGCGGCGGGGCGGAGGTGCCGTGCCAGTGCGTCGAGGGCGTCCAGTGCGGAGCCGAGCGCGCCCTGCTGGCCGTCGGTGAGGGCGGTCAGGGCACGGCGGAGGAACGCGGTCTCCAGTTCCCGCACCTCGGTCAGCCGCTCGCGGGCCGTGGCCGTCAGGTGGAGGTGGGCGACCCGTTTGTCAGCACTGTCCTGCCTGCGTTCCAGATCCCCCTGCTCGGTGAGCTGGGAGACCAGGGCGCTGACGTTGTTCGGCTTCATCAGCAGGGCCTCGGCGGCCTCACGCACCGTGGCACCCTCACGCTGCGCGACGAACCGCAGCAGCGCGAGCTGCCCCTCCGGGGGCTTGGGGTGCGGGTACTCCGCGCTGACCTGTCGGTCCAGCGCCCGGTGCAACGCGGGAAGGCATGCCGCGAGCCCGGAGGCCACACGGTCGATGTCCCCGCGGGGGGTGCTGGAGTCGGTCACCCGGCAATATTAGATATGACAGTATAGGTATGTCAAAAGAGGTAGCCGTCGCGCAACCCTCTCGCAACCTTCCCCGTGCTGGCATGCACGCCATGCACGCCACACACGAGGAGACCCCCCGCGTCGAGCTCACCCCCGAGGCGGCCGTACTGCTGCGGCGGCTCCGTGAGGCGCACGGCCCGCTGATGTTCCACCAGTCCGGCGGTTGCTGCGACGGCAGCGCCCCCATGTGCTTTCCGGCCGGCGAGTTCCGCACCGGAGCCGCGGACGTCCTGCTCGCGGAGCTGGTCGTCGAGGGCGTCGAGGAGCCGGTGTCGTTCTGGATGTCGCGCAGCCAGTACGCGGCGTGGAGCCACACCCGGCTCATCGTGGACGTCGTCGCCGGCCGGGGCAGCGGCTTCTCGCTGGAGGCACCCGAGGGGGTGCGCTTTCTCATCCGTTCGCGCGTCGTCGGCGGCTAGAAGGCTCACCGAGATCTTCATGAGCCTTCCAGGCCTCCGGTTACGGTCTGAGGCTGCCGACGATGTCCGCCGTGGCGGTCAGGCCGCTGCTGATGGTCGGGGCGATGCTCGTGCTCGCCAGGTAGAAGCCGAGCAGCAGGCACACCAGCGCGTGTGAGATCTTCAGCCCGCCGTTGCGCAGGAAGATCACCGCCAGGACCAGCAGCAACAGCACCACAGAGATGGAAATGGCCATCGTCAACCTCCTCCGCCACGTCCACTTCGCGGCGTTCGGCCGTAAGTGTGGCGTAACGGAGGGTTCGTCCGGGCGGCTGACCTGTCCTCCGAACGTGTGGTGTTCCGGCGGCTTCCTACGCGGCCCGGTGGGCGTCGAGGTACGCCTCGAGGCCCGCGAGGTCGTCGGTGTTGAGGTGGTCGACACCGGCGTCGAGCAGTTCGGCCCACACCGCGTCCCGTGCGGGGCCCGCCACGTCGGGGGTGGCCCAGAAGCGCACCCGCTGCCCGCGGGCGTGCGCCGTGTCGACGATGTCTCGCAGTCCGCGCCGCTCGGCCGCCGGGAAGGCGCCGACGCCCTGCCAGGTGAAGCTGCGCGTCCAGTTGTCGCTGATCAGCGGGACGAGGGAGGCCGGTGCGGTGGTGCCGAGGTCGGTGAGGCGGCCGTCGTAGAAGGCCCGGCGCGTGCTCTGGGCCTCCATGGGCGCGCGGGCGGCCCGGTCGCCGGAGATCACCACGGTGACCGGGCCGGGGAACACCCTCCCGTGGGAGCAGGTCGTGAACAGGTGCTGGTAGCGCCGCAGATGACGGTCGAGCTCGAGGTACGTCGACGAGCCCTCGGTCTTGATGTCGACGAGGAGTTGCAGGGGGCGGCGGTCCCGCCGGTAGACGCGGCCGTGATGGGCCCGGACACGGGCGGCGAGGGGGTCGAGGTAGAGGGACTCCAGGGTGCGGGTGGGGTCGAGGTCCTCGGGATCGTGGGCGACGAGGAGTTGGCCGTCGACCAGGTAGATGTCGGCCTCGACGCTGCCGAAGCGGTGGTCGAGGGCGTCGAGGAGGGGACGGGGGTGCTCGTAGTCGTTGTGGGCGTGCGCGCGCCACAACGGGCGCGGCCCGTGCCTGTTCTCGCTCGCCAGCGCGGTGCCGGCGGGCAGGGCGACCGCGCCCGCGAGGGCGGCGCCGAGGGTGCTGAGGGCGCTGCGTCGGGTGGTGAGGGCCATGCTCTGCCTCCCTGGAAGTGCCGTACGGGACGCCTGTGAGTATGGGGTCCCGATGCCGTCAAGGGGCAGAGCCGTGCGGGGAGTTGGCCCGACCGCCGCCGGTCGTTCACTTCGGTGCGGCGGCGGGCACGGGAAATACCCGCCCCTGAGGGACGGGCATTTCCCGGACCGGACGGCCGGAGAGCCGGACGGCCGGAGAGCCGGAGAGCCGGAGAGCCGGAGAGCCGGAGAGCCGGAGGTCAGGGTGCTCGCAGGTCGACCAGTTCCGCCAGGGCCTGACGGTGGGTGCCCGCCGCGCCATAGGCGATCGAGTCGGCCTTGGCCCGCTTGAGGTACAGGTGGACCGGGTGTTCCCACGTCATGCCGAGACCGCCGTGCAGTTGCAGTGCCTCCTCGGCCGCGTGGACGGCGACCTGGGCCGCGTACGCCTGGGCCACGGCGACGGCCACGTCGGTGTCCGCGCCGGTCGCCAGCGCGTCGGCGGCGTTGCGGGCGGCGGCGCGCAGGCCGGCGACCTCCAGCCACAGGCGGGCGAGCCGGTGCTTGAGTGCCTGGAATCCGCCGACCTGCCGGTTGAACTGCCTGCGTTCCTTGAGGTGGCGGACCGTGTCGGTCAGCAACCGGTCGGCGAGGCCCAGTTGCTCGGAGGCGAGCAGTCCGGCACCAGCCCGCAGGGCGCGCCGTACGGCGGGTTCGGCGTCACCCAGGCGGCGCCCCGACACGCCGTCGAGGGTCACTCGTGCCACCGGTCGGGTGAGGTCCAGGGACACCTGCGGGGTGACGGTCACCTCGGCGGCACCGACCGCGTACAGTCCCCCGTCGTCCGCGGGCACGAGCAGCACGTCGGCGACGGCCGCGTCGGCGATGCCGGTCAGCTCACCGTGCAGGGCGCCGTTCTCGACTCGCACCCGCCCGAAGTCGCCGCCCGGTGCGACGTGCAGGCCGACGGCCAGTACGGCGATGACCGTGGCGGACGCCAGCTCGGTGAGCAGCTCGTCGGCCCTGCAGGACAGCAGCGCCTCGGTGGCGACCACGGCACTCGTCAGATACGGCACCGGCGCGACCGCGCGCCCCAGCTCCTCCAGCACCACGGCGGTTTCCCGGTGGGAGGCGCCCTGACCGCCCAGTTCCTCGGGGATCAGCAGGCCCGCGAGGCCCATGGAGTCGGAGAGCGCCTTCCAGAGGGACACGTCGTGCGCGGTGGCCGACTCGGTGCGCGCGATCACGCCCGCCGGGTCGCAGCGGTCGGTGAGCAGGTCCCGGACTGCGGCGCGCAGCGCCTCTTCCTCCTCCGAGTGGAGAAGATCGGGCTGAGGGCTCATCGGGCGAGGTCCTTCCATGCGACGTCCTTGTCGGTGCGCGGTTCGGCGGGCAGGCCCAGGACGCGCTCGGCGACGATGTTCAGCAGGACCTCGCTGGTCCCGCCCTCGATGCTGTTCCCCTTGGAGCGCAGGTAGCGGTACCCGGCGTCGCGGCCGGTGAAGTCAACGTGCTCGGGGCGGCGCATGGTCCAGTCGTCGTACAACAAGCCCTCTTCGCCGAGGAGTTCCACCTCCAGACCGCTGATCTCCTGGTTGAGGCGGGCGAAGTTCAGCTTCATGCCGGCGCCCTCGGGGCCGGGCTGGCCGGCCACCAGTTGCTGGCGCAGCCGTACGCCGGTGAGCCGCGCGACCTCGGCCTCGACCCACAGGCCGAGCAGCCGCTGGTGCAGGTCGTGGGTGCGCAGTTCCGGGCGTTCCCGCCAGGTCGCGGCGATCTTGCCGATCATGCCTCCCTCGCGGGGGATCGGGGTACCGCCGATGGCGACGCGCTCGTTGTTGAGCGTGGTCTGGGCGACCCGCCAGCCGTCGCCGATCTCGCCGAGGCGCCGGGAGTCGGGGATGCGGACGCCGGTGAGGAAGACCTCGTTGAACTCGGCCTCGCCGGTGATCTGGCGCAGCGGCCGGACCTCGACGCCGGGGTCGGTCATGTCGCAGACGAAGTAGGTGATGCCCCGGTGCTTGGGCACGTCCGGGTCGGTACGGGCGATGAGGATGGCCCAGCGGGCGAGGTGCGCGCTGGACGTCCACACCTTCTGCCCGTTGACCACCCAGTCCTCGCCGTCGCGGACCGCGCGGGTGCCGAGTGCGGCCAGGTCGGACCCGGCGCCCGGCTCGCTGAACAGCTGGCACCAGACCTCCTCGCCGGTCCACAGCGGGCGCAGCAGACGGCGCTTCTGCTCCTCGGTGCCGTACTGGAGGATGGTCGGCGCGGCCATCCCGAGGCCGATGCCGATGCGCCGGGGGTCGTTGTCGGGGGCGCCCGCGGCGTCCAGTTCGGCGTCCACGACGGCCTGGAGGGAGCGGGGGACGCCGAGTCCGCCGAGACCCTCCGGGTAGTGCACCCAGGCGAGTCCGGCGTCGAAGCGGGCCCGGAGGAAGTCCAGGCGGTCGCTGGTCGCCGGCGGATGTGCGGCCAACAACTCCTTCGTACGGGTCCGCAGTTCCGCTGCGTCGGTCATGCGGCGACTCCCTTCTCCAGGACGACGGCCACCCGGCCGGTCGTCTTGCCGTCGGCCACCCGCTGCACGGCGTCGGCGGCCCCGCCGAGCGGTACCCGCTCGCTCACCAGCGGCTTGATCGCGCCCCGCGTGGCCAGCTCGGTGAGCTGCTCGTGGCAGTGCTGGACCAGCTTGGGGTTCTTGGTGTTGTACAGGCCCCAGTGCAGGCCGAGGACGGCGTAGTTCTTCACCAGGGCGTGGTTGAGCGCCGGGCTGGGGATGGCGCCGCTCGCGAAGCCGACGACGACGATGCGGCCCTCGAAGGCGACGACCTTGGCCGACTGGGCGTAGGCCTGGCCGCCCACCGGGTCGTAGACCACGTCGGCGCCCCGGCCGCCGGTGGCCTCCTTCACGGCGGCGACGACGTCCTCGCCGTGCCGGTCGACGACCACGTCGCAGCCCAGCTCGCGGGCGACGGCCGCCTTCTCCGGGCCGCCGACGACGCCGATGACGGTGGCGCCGGCCGCCTTGCCGAGCTGCACGGCCGCGCTGCCGACCCCTCCGGCGGCGGCGTGCACGAGCAGGGTCTCGCCGGCCTCCAGCCGGGCCCGGCGGTGCAGGCCGAACCAGCCGGTCTGGTAGCCGATGTGCAGGGCCGCGGCCTCGGCGTCGTCCAGGGCGTCCGGCGCGGGCAGCAGGGCGCGGGCGTCCGCGAGGGCGTACTCGGCGAAGCCGCCGTGCGGCAGCGCAGGGTTGGCGAGGACGCGGCGCCCGTCCTCGGTCTCGCCGCAGACCTCCACGCCCGGCGTGAACGGCAGCGGCGGCCTGACCTGGTACTGCCCCCGGCACAGCAGGGCGTCCGGGAAGTTGATGTTCGCGGCGCGGACCTTCAGCAGGACCTGGCCGTCGCCGGGCGTGGGCGGCGTCACGTCCGCGAGGCGCATCACCTCGCCCGGCTCGCCGTTCTCGTGCACCTGCCATGCCTGCATGCGGGGCCTCCACCGACTGCGTCGTCCGACCGGGTCTCCCGCATACTAAGCGGTCGCTTGCCGATCAGGGAACAGGTCGCGGGCAGTCGCGCGTCACGGCCGGGCGGGGCGCGCCCGTACGTGCATCCGCTCCCCCTGCGGGCCGAACAGGCTGAGGAACTCGACCGGTCCCTCCCCCGTCGACCCGAACCAGTGCGGCACCCGGGTGTCGAACTCGGCGGCCTCCCCCGCCGACAGCACGACGTCGTGCTCCCCGAGCACGAGGCGCAGCCGGCCGGAGAGGACGTACAGCCACTCGTACCCCTCGTGGGTGCGCGGATCCGGCTCCTCCGCCCGCCGGGGTTCGAGCACCTTGAACGCCTGGAGCCCGCCCGGCTGGCGGGTGAGGGGCCAGTGGGTGCGGCCGTGGCGCACGATCGGCTCGGACCGCACCCGGGGGTCGCCGACCGGCGGGGCGCCGACCAGCTCGTCCAGCGGCACCTGGTGGGCCTGGGCGATCGGCAGCAGTAGTTCGAGGCTCGGCTTGCGCAGCCCCGACTCCAGCCGCGAGAGGGTGCTCACCGAGATGCCGGTCGTCTCGGACAGGGCGGCCAGGGTCACCTCCCGCTCCTTGCGGACCTGGCGGAGCCTCGGTCCGACACCGGCGAGAACATCGTCTGCAGTCATGGGGATATTGCAGAACCGGCAAATACATTTGTCAATCCCGCGGTGTCCGGGCGACCTTGGGCGTGGAGGTGGTCACCATGACCCAGAGCAAGGAACTGACCGGGAAGAAGAACCCGACCGGGGAGAAGGACCCGACCGGGGAGAAGGACCCGATCGGGAAGTACGACGTGATCGTCGTCGGCGGCGGCGCGGCAGGGCTGTCCGCCGCGCTCGTCCTGGGCCGCTCGCGGCGGCGCACCCTGGTCGTCGACGCCGGTGAGCCGCGCAACGCGCCCTCGGACCACATGCAGGGGTACCTGACCCGGGACGGCATGCCGCCGGCCGAGTTCCTGGCACTCGGCCGGGAGGAGATCGCGCGGTACGGCGTGGAGCTCGTCCGCGACCGGGTGGTGGACGTGGCCCGGGGGGAGGACTTCGCCGTGGAGCTGGCCGGCGGACGGACGGCGCACGCCCGCCGGCTGATCGTCACCACGGGGCTCAGGGACGAGCTGCCGACGGTGCCCGGCGTCGCCGAACGGTTCGGCCGGGACGTGCTGCACTGCCCGTTCTGCCATGGCTGGGAGGTGCGGGACGAGCGCTTCGGCGTACTCGCCTCCAGCCCGCTCAGCGTCCACCAGGCACTGATGGTGTCCGGCTGGTCGGACGATGTGACGCTCTTCCTGCACACGGTCGCCGAGCGGGAACTGTCCGACGGCGACCTGCGCCGGCTCTCGGCGGCCGGGGTCAAGGTGGTGCCCGGCGAGGTCGCCGGGCTGCGGGTCGAGGACGACCGGCTCATCGGGGTCCGGCTGGCGGACGGCTCGACGCACGACCGCTCGGTGGTCTTCGTCGCCCCGCGCGCAGTACCGCAGACCGGCCTGATGGAGCGGCTGGGCGCCGAGCTGCAGGAGACGCCGTTCGGTGCCTACCCCGTGGTCGACCCGACGGGCCGGACCACCGTGCCCGGGGTGTGGACCGCCGGCAACGCGCTGGGGTTCGGCGAGCAGGTCGTCCACGCGGCGAGCGGCGGCTACCGCGCGGCGGCGGCGATCGTCGGCGACCTGATCATGTCGGATCTGGACGCGGCCCTGGAGGCGTAGGGCGACACGCCGGGAGCACGCATGCCCGGGACCACGCCCGCCCGGGACGGAACAACGACTCCACCCCGGACACGGACACCCGCCCCGGAGCCGGGACGGCGGCGCCCCTCCCGGCACGGACACGCACCCCGGGGCGGAACGACGCGACCGCGCAGGGCCCGCACCGCCCCGGTGCCCGCACCGCACAGAAGCCGCCCCGGACACCGGAGCCGCCCGCCGTCGAGGCGCGGAGTGCGTAGAACGCGCGGGTGTGGTGCCGTCCTCTGCGGTGCACCATGACTGCATGCTGCTTGCCCGGTTGGCCCAGGTGTCCCGGGACATCGCCGCCACCTCGGCGCGGTCCCGGAAGACCGCCCTGCTCGCGGAACTGTTCCGGGAGGCGGAGGCGGAGGACGTGCCGGTCGTCATCCCGTATCTGGCGGGGCGGCTCCCCCAGGGCCGGATCGGCGTCGGCTGGAAGGTGCTGAGCCGCCGGGTCGAACCGGCCGCCGAGCCGACCCTGACCGTGCGTGAGGTGGACGCCCGGATCACGCGGCTCGGCGCGCTGTCCGGCGCCGGTTCGCAGGCCGAGCGGACCCGCCTGGTCGGCGAGCTGATGGGCGCGGCCACCGAGGACGAGCAGCGCTTCCTGTTGGGGCTGCTCACCGGCGAGGTCCGGCAGGGCGCCCTGGAGGCGGTCGCCGTCGAGGGCCTGGCCGGGGCTACCGGGGCGCCGTCGGTGGACGTACGGCGCGCGGTGATGCTCGCGGGCTCCCTGCAGACGGTGGCCGAGGCGCTGCTCGCCGAAGGGCCGGGCGCCCTGGACCGCTTCCGGCTCACCGTCGGCCGCCCGGTCCTGCCGATGCTGGCGCACAGCGCCTCCTCGGTCGCCGAGGCGGTCGACAAGCTGGGCGGTTGCGCGGTCGAGGAGAAGCTGGACGGCATCCGGGTCCAGGTGCACCGCGAGGGCGGCACCGTACGGGTCTACACCCGCACCCTGGACGACATCACCGACCGGCTCCCCGAGGTCACCGCGACGGCCCTCGCACTGCCCGGCGAGCGGTTCGTCCTGGACGGCGAGGTGATCTCCCTCGACGGGAGCGGACGCCCCCGTTCGTTCCAGGAGACCGCCGGGCGGGTCGGCTCCCGCACGGACGTGGCCACGGCCGCGCGGGCGGTCCCCGTCTCCGTCGTGTTCTTCGACGCGCTGTCCGTGGACGGCCGCGACCTGCTCGACCTGCCGCTGACCGAGCGGCACGCGGAACTGGCCCGGCTGGTCCCGGAGCCGACGCGGGTGCGGCGCACGCTGGTGGCGGGGCCCGAGGAGACCCCGGCCGCGGAGGAGTTCCTCGCCGCGACCCTCGAACGCGGCCACGAGGGCGTCGTCGTCAAGGCGCTCGACGCCGCCTACAGTGCGGGCCGGCGCGGCGCGTCCTGGCTGAAGGTCAAGCCCGTGCACACCCTCGACCTGGTCGTCCTGGCCGCCGAGTGGGGCCACGGCCGCCGCACCGGCAAGCTCTCCAACCTCCACCTGGGCGCCCGCACCGCCGACGGCTCCTTCGCCATGCTCGGCAAGACCTTCAAGGGCATGACCGACGCGCTGCTGACCTGGCAGACCGAGCGGCTCCAGGAGCTGGCCGTCGAGGAGCACCCCTGGGGAGTGACCGTGCGCCCCGAACTCGTCGTGGAGATCGCCTACGACGGCCTCCAGCGTTCCACCCGCTATCCGGCCGGCGTCACCCTCCGCTTCGCCCGTGTGATCCGCTACCGCGACGACAAGCGCCCGGAGGAGGCGGACACGGTGCGGACGCTGCTCGCCGCGCATCCGGGGGTGGCCCCGTGAGACGCAGCGCGGGTCTGCTCCTGCACCGCCCCACCGCTCAGGGCCGGCAGGTGCTGCTCGGCCACATGGGCGGCCCCTTCCACGCCCGCCGCGACGCCGGGGCGTGGACGATCCCCAAGGGCGAGTACGACCCCGCCGAACCGGCCTGGGACGCCGCCCGGCGCGAGTTCGAGGAGGAGCTGGGGCTTGCGCCGCCCGACGGCGAGGCCGTCCCGCTCGGCGAGGTCCGCCAGTCCGGCGGCAAGATCGTCACGGCCTGGGCCGTCGAGGCCGACCTCGACCCGGCGACGGTCGTCCCCGGCACGTTCCGCATGGAGTGGCCGCCGCGGTCGGGCCGCGTCGAGGAGTTCCCCGAGCTGGACCGCGTGGCGTGGTTCACGGTGGACCGGGCACGCGAAGTGATCGTGAAGGCGCAGGCCGCGTTTCTCGACCGGCTGGCTGAGCACTCGCACTGACGAGCGGCCATGAGCGGCGGCGAGGGACGACGGGAACCGACGAGAGCAGTCCGCGTTGCGGCACCCCGCGCCGGGCGCCAAGGTCGAAACACGAGTCTGCACCCAGGGAGGTCGGCCATGCCCATCGCGACGGTGAACCCGGCGAACGGCGAGACGCTCAGGACGTACGAGGCCATGGGCGAGGAGGAGATCGAGCGCCGGCTCCAGCTCGCGGAGGCCACCTTCCGTACGTACCGGACGACGACGTTCGACGAGCGGGCGAGGCTCCTGCACCGGGCCGCCGACCTCCTGGAGGAGGACCAGGGCGAGATCGGCGAGGTCATCACCACCGAGATGGGCAAGCCGGTCAAGCAGGCCCGCGCGGAGGCCGCCAAGTGCGCCAAGGCGATGCGCTGGTACGCCGACCACGCGGCCGGCCTGCTCGCCGACGAGGAGCCCGCCGAGTCCGACGTGAAGGACTCCGGAGCCTCCCGGGCCCTGGTCCGCTACCGGCCGCTCGGCCCGGTGCTCGCGGTGATGCCGTGGAACTTCCCGCTGTGGCAGGTGATCCGGTTCGCGGCGCCCGCGCTGATGGCGGGCAACGTCGGGCTGCTCAAGCACGCGTCGAACGTCCCGCAGACCGCCCTGTACCTGGAGGACCTGTTCCACCGGGCGGGTTTCCCCGAGGGCTGCTTCCAGACCCTGCTCATCGGCTCGGCCGCGGTCGACGACATCCTGCGGGACGAGCGCGTACGGGCCGCCACCCTCACCGGCAGCGAGCCCGCCGGACGCGCGATCGCCTCCACCGCCGGGGAGATGGTCAAGAAGACGGTGCTGGAGCTGGGCGGCAGCGACCCGTTCGTCGTCATGCCGTCCGCCGACATCGACCGGGCCGCCCGGGTGGCCGTGAACGCCCGCACGCAGAACGCCGGGCAGTCCTGCATCGCCGCCAAGCGGTTCATCGTGCACACGGACGTGTACGACGCCTTCGTCGAGCGCTTCACCGAGGGCATGAAGGCGCTGCGGGTCGGCGATCCCATGGACGAGGAGACGGAGGTCGGTCCGCTCTCCAGCGAGCGCGGCCTGGACGACGTCGTGGAACTGGTCGACGACGCGGTGCGCGCCGGCGCGACGGTGCTGTGCGGCGGCGAACGTCCCGACGGGCCCGGCTGGTACTACCCGCCGACCGTGCTGGCCGACGTCACCCGCGAGATGCGCATCCACCGCGAGGAGGCCTTCGGCCCGGTCGCCACGCTGTACCGCGCGGCCGACCTGGACGAGGCGGTGCTGATCGCCAACGACACGGACTTCGGGCTCAGTTCCAACGTGTGGACGCGTGACGACGCCGATGTGGACCGTTTCGTACGGGACCTGGAGGCGGGCGGTGTGTACGTCAACGGGATGACGGCGTCGCATCCGGCGTTCCCGTTCGGCGGGGTCAAGCGGTCGGGCTACGGGCGTGAGCTGTCCGGGCACGGAATCCGCGAGTTCTGCAACATCACCACCGTATGGCACGGAGCGTGAGCCCTCCGCGACTACGATCCCCCCTGTGAACCGCGAAGTGACCCTCCCTCTGATCGTCGACGACCGCGGCACCCTGCAGGTCGCCGCGTCCGACGTGAGCAAGCTGCTGCGCACGGTGGGCGGGCGATGGCTGCGGCTGGTGGAGGCCGGCGAGGAGGGTCTGGACGAGGACACGGTCGCGGCCCTGACCATCGAGCTCGCCAAGCTGGCCGACCGCATCGACGTGGCCTGCATCGCCCACAGCAGCGGCCAGTCCCCCTGAGGCGGCGTACACCTGCCGTCCGGCAGTTTCACCGAGATGGAGTAACCCCGCGAGAGATTGCGGCCCCGGTGAGTGACCGTGGATGAACACCCCCAATGGGTGTCGCCACTTTCCGGCCGGTGGGCGAGAGCCTTCCGCGAGGTGAAAGCAGGTACGGTTCATGGCGACTTTGTGCAGACCCTCGGTGTCCGTTCCAGAGCACGTGATCACGATGGAGGAGACGCTGGAGCTGGCGCGTGAGCGTCACGCCGACCACCCCCAACTGCCGCTGGCCCTCCGGTTGATCGAGAACACCGGCGTGCGTACCCGGCACATCGTGCAGCCCATCGAGGAGACGCTGAAGCACCCCGGTTTCGAGGACCGCAACAGGCTCTACGAGCGGGAGGCGAAGGCCCGGGTCCCGGCCGTGGTCGAACGGGCCCTCGACGACGCGGAACTGCTCGTCACCGACATCGACGTCATCATCTACGTCTCGTGCACGGGCTTCATGATGCCCTCGCTCACGGCGTGGCTGATCAACGAGATGGGCTTCGACAGCACCACGCGACAGATACCCATCGCCCAGCTGGGCTGCGCGGCCGGCGGTGCGGGGATCAACCGGGCCCACGACTTCTGCAGCGCCTACCCCGAGGCCAACGCGCTGATCGTGGCCTGCGAGTTCTGCTCGCTGTGCTACCAGCCCACCGACATCAGCGTCGGGTCCCTGCTCTCCAACGGCCTCTTCGGTGACGGCGTCGCCGCCGCGGTGGTCCGCGGACGGGGCGGCACCGGTGTCCGACTGGAGCGCAACGGCTCGTACCTGATCCCCAAGACAGAAGAGTGGATCATGTACGACGTGAAGGCGACCGGCTTCCACTTCCTGCTGGACAAGCGGGTGCCGGCCACCATGGAGCCGCTCGCACCGGCCCTGCAGGAGCTGGCGAGGACCCACGGCTGGGACGCCTCCGACCTGGACTTCTACATCATCCACGCGGGCGGGCCCCGCATCCTGGACGACCTCAGCACGTTCCTGCAGGTCGACCCGCACGCGTTCCGGTTCAGCCGGGCCACGCTCACCGAGTACGGCAACATCGCCAGCGCCGTCGTCCTGGACGCGCTGCGCAGACTCTTCGACGAAGGCGGCGTCAGCGACCGGTCGCGCGGACTGCTGGCCGGATTCGGCCCCGGCATCACCGCCGAGATGTCGCTGGGCCGCTGGCAGACCGCGGACGACGTCCAGGGCGTGAGGCAACCGTGAGTGCAGAAACGATTCCCCGGACGGCATCGCCCGTCCGGGACCGGCCGGCCCCCGTCACGTGGTGAGCGGGCGATGACGCCGACGGAGGGGCTGCTGGTGCCGCCGGGTCACGGCCGGGTCGTGCAGGCCCCCGCACAGCACGTGACGTTCAAGGTGACCGGTTCGCACTCGCGCATGGCCTCCACCTTCGAGGTGATCGTGCCGCCGGGCTTCGACGTCGGCGCCCACGTGCACACCCGCAGCGAGGAACTGTTCTACGTGCTCGAGGGCGAGCTGGACGTGCTCGCCTTCGAGCCGCGGGTCCGCACTGCCGACAACTGGCAGAAGTGGGAGTCGAGTTCGGGAAACCGAGTGGTACGCGCCACCCCCGGTACGGTCATCGTCGTACCGCCCGGCTGCCCCCACGCCTTCGCCAACCCGACGGGCGAGCCCGCGAAGATGTTCTTCCAGGCGAGCCCGCCCCCGGACCACGAGCGCTACTTCGAGGAGCTGCTGGAGATCCTGGGATCCGGAGGCCCACCCGACCACGAGGCCATCGAGGCGCTCAGAGCCAAGTACGACATCGAGCAACTCACACCTTTGAGGCACCGGTGAGAGTGCCCGACCCAGGGGCGCGGGGCCGTGCCGGTCCGCGGCTCCGCCCCGCGGGACTACCGAATCGGCATCCCCGACAACGTCCGGGCGATCACCAGCCGCTGGATCTCGCTCGTCCCCTCGAAGATGGTGTAGATCGCGGAGTCGCGGTGCATCCGCTCCACCGGGTATTCCCGCGTGTATCCGTTGCCGCCCAGGATCTGGACCGCCTGGGCGGTCACCTTCTTCGCCGTCTCACTCGCGAACAGCTTGGACATCGAACCCTCGGCGGCGGTGAACGGCCTGCCGTTGATCGCCATCCACGACGCCCGCCACACCAGCAGCCGCGCCGCGTCGATCGACGTGCGCATGTCCGCCAGCTGGAAGGCGACGCCCTGGTTGTCGATGATCGGCCGCCCGAACTGCTCACGGGTCCGGGCGTACTCGAGCGCCACCTCGTACGCGGCACGCGCCGTGCCCACCGCCATCGCGCCGACCGCCGGGCGCGACGCCTCGAACGTGGCCATCGCCGCGTTCTTGACGCTCCCCCGGGGCTCCCCCACGCCACCCTTCTCGGCCTTCTCCCGGGCGCGGGCGAGACGCTCGTCCAGCTTCTCCTTGCCGCCGAGCAGGCAGGAGCCGGGGACACGCACGTGGTCCAGGATCACCTCGGCGGTGTGCGAGGCGCGGATGCCGTGCTTCTTGAACTTCTGGCCCTGGGACAGCCCCGGGGTGTTCGGCGGGACGATGAAGGAGGCGTGCCCCTTGGAGCCCAGCTCCGGGTCGACGACCGCGACGACGACGTGGACGCCCGCGATGCCGCCGTTGGTCGCCCAGGTCTTGGTGCCGTTGATCACCCACTCGTCCTTGGCCTCGTCGTACACGGCACGCGTGCGCATGGAGGCCACGTCGGAGCCGGCGTCCGGCTCCGAGGAGCAGAAGGCGGCGACCTTCACGTCCTGGGCGTCGCCGTACATCTGGGGGATCCAGGTGCCGATCTGCTCCTCGGTGCCGTTGGCGAGGACGCCGACGGCGGCGAGGCCGGTGCCGACGATGGACAGGGCGATTCCGGCGTCACCCCAGAACAGCTCCTCCATCGCCATGGGGATGCCGAGGCCGGTGGGGTCGAAGTACTGCTGCGCGTAGAAGTCGAGGGAGTAGATGCCGACCTTGGCGGCCTCCTGGATGACCGGCCAGGGAGTCTCCTCACGCTCGTCCCATTCGGCGGCCGCGGGGCGGATGACGTCGGCGGCGAAGCCGTGCAGCCAGTCCCGGACCTCCTTCTGTTCGTCGTTGAGCTCCATGGTGAACTCGGCCATGTCCCCTCCAGTGACGCGCGTACATGTTACCTGCGGTAACCGAAGTCTGTTACCGGTGGGTAGGAAAAGTCAACTCCCGAGGCCGTGGGGCCCTCCCGTTCGATGCCCGGCGTCCTGTGGGTGTTAGTTTGCGCAGGCGTCACCGAACCAGCACGGGTGGGGAGAGCACATGGACACCACGCAGCGGACCGATCAGCAGCGGTCCGCCGACCGCAGACGGCGCGAGCTGCTGGAGGCCGCCGACCGGGTGGTGCTGCGCGACGGCCCCCAGGCCTCGATGAACGCCATCGCCGCCGAGGCCGGCATCACCAAGCCGATCCTCTACCGCCACTTCGGCGACAAGGGCGGACTGTACGCCGCCCTCGCCCAGCGGCACACGGACGCCCTCCTCTCGTCGCTGCGGGCCGCCCTCGACGCTCCGGCCGACCGGCGGGAACGCGTCGAGTCCACCCTGGACACCTATCTGGCGGCCATAGAGGCGCGCCCGCAGGTGTACCGCTTCCTGATGCACCCGGCGGAGGGCAACGCCCCCTCGGGCGACCAGGCCGAGCAGGGCTTCGACGTCGGCAAGCACTCGGCGCCGCTGCTGCGCCGCATGGGCGAGGAGCTGGCCCAGGTCATCGAGGAACGCCTCGACGTCGGACCGGGGACCCAGCAGCTGGCCCGGGTGTGGGGGCACGGCATCGTCGGCATGATGCACGCCGCCGGGGACTGGTGGCTGGGCGAGCGGCCCTGCTCCCGGGCGGAGCTGGTGACGAGTCTGGCGGATCTGCTGTGGGGGCGGCTGTCCGCGGCCGACGACAAGGCGGGCGGCCCGGGCTTCTGACCGTCGTGTGCCACCCGTGTCCGCCCGTGGCCCGGTAACCCGGTGACGTACCGGACCCGACGCCCGCCAACGGCCGGCCCCGCGGCGACCGCCGGTGGCCGACCCCGTCTTGGCGCGGCTTCGCCGACGACCGGTCCCGCCCCCTGGCCCCGCGGGCCACATGCGAGGCACGGCGACCACGCGCAACCGGTCCGCGTCGAGCGCGGTGGCCGTCCCGTGAGCGGTCCCGTCCCGAGCGCGGCCACCACCCCCGGGCGGGCGCCACGTGCCGGAGCCGTACGCCGCTCCTGGGCCCCGTGCCTCAGGCAGGTGCGGTCAGCGGTGCCAGGACGCGCGCGCCGCCTGCCGCATGAGTCTGCGGTGCCGCCAACCCGACAGGCGATCGGCGTACACCCGCCCCTCCAGGTGATCGCACTCGTGCTGCAGGCACCGGGCGAAGAACCCCGTCCCGTGCACGGTGACCGGTTCCCCGGTCACGGTGAAGCCCTCCACCACCGCGTGGTCGTGGCGCTCGGTCCCGGCCTCCAGTCCCGGCAGCGACAGACAGCCCTCCGGCCCGCGCACCACCACCCCGTCGGCCTCGACGAGCCGCGGGTTCACCACGTGTCCGAGGTGGCGCTCGTCCTCGTCGTCGGGACAGTCGTACACGAAGACGCGTACCGGCTCGCCGATCTGGTTCGCGGCCAGGCCCACACCGTGGGCGGCGTACATGGTCGCGAACAAGTCCTCCACGAGGGCGGCGAGTTCCGGGCCGAAGTCGGTCACCTCCTCGCAGGGAGTGTGCAGGGCGGGGTCGCCGAGGAGGGTGAGGGGACGGACGCGCCCGTGGGCGCCCGGGATGGGGCCGTGTCGCATGGCGGCAAGAGTAAGGTCCTTGTGTCCCCCGGCGGTCCGCGCCCATCGCCGGGACCGGGTGGCCGGTGCCGCGATTCGGGAGTGCGAATGGATCTCGATAGGCTGAGGTCCACACCACGTGGCCGTCAGGCTTCACAGGCTTCAGGCGCGGCGCGTACGGCAAGGAGGATCGAGAACTGATGGCAGGCAACTCGGACCCGCTCACGCCGCGGGCCAAGCTCGCCGTGACCGCGGGCAAGGCGGTCGCGGCGGCATCTCGCGCCGCCGGGCGCGGCAGCGGTTCGGTGATCGGCGGCCGGGTGGCGCTGAAGCTCGACCCCGACCTGCTCGCCCGGCTCGCCCAGCACCTGGACGTGACGCTGGTCTCGGCGACCAACGGCAAGACCACCACCACCCGGCTCATCGCCGAGGCGCTCAAGGCGGCCGGGCCGGTCGTGTCCAACGCCCTCGGCGCCAACATGCCGGCCGGTATCACCTCGGCGCTCGCGGGCGGCTCGGACGCTCGGTTCGGCGTCATAGAGGTCGACGAGAAGTACCTCGTCGGCGTCGCCCAGGCCACCGAGCCGAAGTGCATCGCGCTGCTCAACCTCTCCCGCGACCAGCTCGACCGCGCCGCCGAGACCCGGATGCTCGCCGAGAACTGGCGCGAGGGCCTGGCCGATTCGAAGGCCGTGATCGTCGCCAACGCCGACGACCCGCTGGTGGTGTGGGCCGCGTCCTCCTCCCCCAACGTGATCTGGGTCGCCGCCGGGCAGATGTGGAAGGACGACGCCTGGTCCTGCCCGGCCTGCGGCGGTGTGATGCAGCGCCCGGGCGACGACTGGTTCTGCGGCGAGTGCGGCTTCCGCCGCCCCACGCCGAGCTGGGCCCTGTCCGGCGACCACGTCATCGACCCGCACGGCTCGGCCTGGCCGATCCACCTCCAGCTGCCGGGCCGCGCCAACAAGGCCAACGCCGCCTCCTCGGCCGCCGTCGCCGCCGTCTTCGGGGTGCCGCCGCAGGTCGCCCTGGAGCGCATGTACCAGGTGCAGGCGGTCGCCGGGCGCTACGACGTCGTCCAGTTCCAGGGCCGCGACCTGCGCCTGCTGCTCGCCAAGAACCCGGCGGGCTGGCTGGAGACCTTCTCCCTGATCGACCCGCCGCCGACCCCGGTCATCCTCTCGGTGAACGCGCGCGGCGCCGACGGCACCGACACCTCCTGGCTGTGGGACGTGGACTACACCCGGCTGACCGGCCACCCGATCTGCGTGATCGGTGACCGGAAGCTGGACCTCGCGGTGCGCCTGGAGGTCGCGAACCAGCAGTTCCAGGTGTGCGAGGACCTCGACCAGGCGGTGCAGTTGTGCCCGCCCGGCCGGATCGAGGTCATCGCGAACTACACCGCCTTCCAGGACCTGCGCCGCCGCGTCGGCAACTGACCGCGAGACTTCAGGGGACTTTCGTGAGCGACAACCAACTGCGGATCGTCTGGATCTACCCGGACCTGCTCAGCACGTACGGCGACCAGGGCAACGCCCTGGTCGTGGAGCGCCGGGCCCGGCAGCGGGGCCTCGACGTGGCCCGGCTCGACGTGCGCAGCGACCAGCCGATCCCGACCTCGGGCGACATCTACCTGATCGGCGGCGGTGAGGACCGGCCGCAGCGGCTCGCGGCCGAGCGGCTGCGCCGCGACGGCGGCCTGTACCGGGCGGTGGAGAACGGCGCGATCGTCTTCTCCGTCTGCGCCGGCTACCAGATCCTGGGCCACGAGTTCATCAACGACCTGGGGCAGCGCGAGCCCGGCCTCGGCCTGCTCGACGTGATCTCGACCCGCGGCGAGGGCGAGCGGTGCGTGGGCGACGTCCTGGGGGACATCGACCCGCGTCTGGGCCTGCCCCCGCTGACCGGCTTCGAGAACCACCAGGGCGTCACCCACCTCGGCCCCACCGCCCGCCCGCTCGCCCAGGTCCGCTTCGGCAACGGCAACGGCACGGGCGACGGCACCGAGGGCGCGTACAACGACACGGTCTTCGGGACGTACATGCACGGCCCCGTGCTGGCGCGCAATCCGCTGATCGCGGACCTGCTGCTGAAGCTGGCCCTCGACGTGAACGCGCTGCCGCCGACCGACGACCGCTGGTACGAGGCGCTGCGGGGCGAGCGCATCGCGGCCGCGCAGCAGCCGTCCTGACGCCTGCCGGCAGCCCGTCTGATGGCTTATCCGCACAGGTGAGCGGGCACGTCCAGTAGGCGGACGCACGGTTCGGTCCCGCCGCCCGATGCCGCTAGGGTGGCGGGGATCGAGCCGGACAGCGCGGTCCGGACCCGTGCCACGTTGAGAAGGTATTTCGGGCTATGCGCATTGGTGTCCTCACGTCCGGCGGCGACTGCCCCGGCCTGAACGCCGTCATCCGGTCCGTCGTGCACCGTGCCGTCGTCGACCACGGCGACGAGGTCATCGGCTTCCGGGACGGCTGGCGGGGCCTCCTGGAGTGCGACTACCTCAAGCTCGACCTCGACGCGGTCAGCGGCATCCTGGCCCGCGGCGGCACCATACTGGGCTCCTCCCGGGTCCGCCCCGAGCAGCTGCGCGACGGTGTCGAGCGCGCCCGGGGACACGTCAGGGAACTCGGCGTGGACGCGATCATCCCGATCGGCGGCGAGGGCACGCTGAAGGCCGCCCGACTGCTCTCCGACAACGGCCTGCCGATCGTGGGCGTGCCGAAGACCATCGACAACGACATAGCGGTCACCGACGTCACCTTCGGCTTCGACACGGCCGTGACGGTCGCCACCGAGGCCCTGGACCGGCTGAAGACCACCGCCGAGTCCCACCAGCGGGTGCTGATCGTGGAGGTCATGGGCCGTCACACCGGGTGGATCGCACTGCACTCGGGCATGGCGGCCGGCGCCCACGCCGTGGTCGTGCCGGAGCGGCCCTTCGACATCGACGAGTTGACCGCCAAGGTCGGTGAGCGCTTCTCGGCGGGCAAGCGGTTCGCGATCGTGGTGGCCGCCGAGGGCGCCAAGCCGAAGGCCGGCACCATGGACTTCGACGAGGGCGGCAAGGACGTCTACGGCCACGAGCGCTTCGCCGGCATCGCCCGCCAGCTCTCGATCGAGCTGGAGCAGCGGCTCGGCAAGGAGGCCCGGCCGGTGATACTCGGGCACGTCCAGCGTGGCGGCACGCCGACGGCGTACGACCGGGTGCTGGCGACCCGGTTCGGATGGCACGCGGTGGAGGCCGTGCACCGCGGGGAGTTCGGGATGATGACGGCCCTGCGCGGGACGGACATCAGGATGGTGCCGCTGGCAGAGGCCGTGGAGACGTTGAAGACCGTGCCGGACGCGCGGTACGACGAGTCGGAGTGCGTGCTCTAGCCCGTCGACACGGCCCCGCGCCCCTTAGGGGGGCGCAGCACCGCCCCCGGTGACTTTTGTCGCCGGGGGCGGTTCTAGTCTTGCTTCGGACAGACGGCGCTCAACCGCGCTCAACCCCCACGAAACAGGAGCCGGCGGATGGATCACAGCGGGCACGGCATGACGATGGATCTGCCGCCGTTCACGCTGGGCCGAGGTCTCTCGTGGTCGGCGGACCCCTTCTTCCTGATCGCCTGCCTCCTGGGACTGGCGCTGTACGGCTGGGGCGTCGTCCGGCTGACCCGGCGCGGCGACAAGTGGCCGGTGGGACGGACCGTCGCCTTCGTCACCGGTGTGCTGAGCGTCGGCCTGATGATGTGCACCAAGCTCAACGACTACGGCATGGTCATGTTCAGCGTGCACATGGTGCAGCACATGATGATCAGCATGGTGTCGCCGATCCTGCTGCTGCTCGGCGCACCGATCACCCTGGCCCTGCGCGCACTGCCCACGGCGGGCCGCGGTCGCAAGGGTCCGCGCGAGCTGCTGCTGATGCTGCTGCACAGCCGCTACATGCGGATCATCACGCATTTCGCGTTCACCATCCCGCTGTTCATCGCGAGTCTGTACGCGCTGTACTTCACGCCCCTCTTCGACTTCCTGATGGGCTCCCAGGTGGGACACATCGCGATGATGGTGCACTTCCTCGCCGTCGGTGTGGTGTTCTTCTGGCCGATCATGGGCGTGGACCCGGGTCCGCACCGGCCCGGCTACCTGATGCGGATCCTGGAACTGTTCGCGGGCATGCCGTTCCACGCGTTCTTCGGCATCGCGCTGATGATGGCGTCCTCGCCGATGGTCGAGACGTTCAAGAACCCGCCCGCCTCGCTCGGTATCGACGCGCTCTCCGACCAGAACGCGGCCGGCGGCATCGCCTGGGCCTTCAGCGAGGTCCCGTCCGTCCTCGTGCTGCTCGCGCTGCTGTTCCAGTGGTACGCCTCCGAGGAGCGGCAGGCCCGGCGCACCGACCGGGCCGCCGACCGCGACGGCGACAAGGAACTTGAGGCATACAACGCCTATCTGGCCTCGCTGAACACACGCGGCGGCTGAACGGCGGCACCGTTCAGTAGCATGTGGCGCGTCGGGGGAACCGCCCGGGGGGAGCGGTATGACACGTCACGCGTTCTCAGGACCACCGCCGTCGGGAGCGGGCCGGGTCGTCGCCGGCCGCTATCGGCTGCTGCGCCCGCTCGGCAACGGCGGGGCGGGCGGGGTGTGGCTCGCCCACGATCAGCTGCTGGACCGTGAGGTCGCACTGCGGGCCGGCCGGGGGCAGGCCCGGCGTGCGGCAGGGCCGCGTGACCATCCGCACGCGGTGCCCGTGTACGACGTGGCGGAGCACGAGGGCGTGCCGTGGATCGTCATGGAGTACCTGGCGGACGCCGTCGACCTGCGTGAGCTGGTGGCCCGGCACGGCCCGGCGGCCCCGGCCGACTGCGCCCGGATCGGGCTGGCCGTGCTCGACGCGCTGGCCGCCGGACACGAGCGGGGCGTGCCGTACCGGGAGGTGGACCCGGCGGACGTGCTGCTGGCGCCGGACTCCACGGGCGCGCCGTACGGCCGGATCCTGCTCGCCGCCCACGGCCTGTGCGTACGGCCGGACGGCGCCGCGGGTCCCGAGGCCGAGCTGCACGCGCTGGGCCGCATGCTCTACTACGGCGTCGAGGGCCGCGAGCCCTTCGACGGGGTGCAGGGTCCGGCCGGGTGCGAGGTACCGCGTCCGCCGGTGCGGGCCGGTGCGCTGAGGCCGCTGCTGGACAGGCTCCTCGCCGGGGATCCGGCGCTGCGCGGCTCGGTGGCCGAGGCGGGGGCGGAACTGGCGTGGATCGTCACGCCGCAGACCGAGGTGTACGTCCGGCCGCGGACCGACCCCGGATCGCAGCCGCCCTGGGCCGCGGCGCCCGGGTTCCCGCCCGGCCCGGCCGTCCCCGCCGATCAGCACACCGTCGCCACCGCCACCCCGGCCGTCGTCGCCACCGCCGCCCCCGTCGGCCCCGTCGGCCCCGCCCCGTCCGTTCCGGGCGGGCACCGGCGTTCCCGCCCGCGGGCCCTGCGGGCCGCCTTCGCCGGCGGGCTCGGTCTGGTCCTCGCCCTCGGCGGCGTCTGGTACGCCCTGGCCGACCGGGCGGCCGACGGGACCGGGGCCCCGTACGGGAACGCCGTGGGGCTCGTGGCGCCGTTGGAGGACGGGGATTGTGTGCGCGCCCACTGGCCCGGGGGCACCCGGTTCACGGGGACGCCGCGCCTCACCGTGGACCCGGCCTGCCGGGGCGGGGCGCCCGACGGCCAGGTGATGGCGTTCGTGCCCGCCTCCTCCGCCGAGGAGGCGCGCGAGCTGGGGGCGGCCCGGTGCGAGGAGCGGACGCAGGAGGTCCGGGCGCGGCTGGCCGACGTGCGCAGCCTGGCCGTCGTGCCCGCCGACGACGGTTTCGAGACCGCCGGGCGGCGCACGGCCTGTCTGGTGCTGGGCGCGCGCGGGCCGGTCCACGGGCCGCTCGACCGGCATCGCGAGCCCGGGTCGGTGTTCGCCGACACCGCGACCATGCAGCGCCGGGACTGCCTCGACGTGCGCGCGGCACGGGAGGTCCGGCTGGTGTCCTGCGCGGGCCGGTACGACGAGCAGGTCCTCGGTTTCGCCCGGCTGGCACCCGGCGTGACGCTCGCCGAGGCACCTGCCGAGGCGGACGCGGCGTGCGCGCGGGAGGTGCCGCCGCGTGACTACGGCTTCGATCCCTCCCTGCACGAGGCCGGTTCCCGGACGGCCCCGGGGGCCTGGAAATCCGGCTCACATCTCGTCGTCTGCACCGTACGGAGGCAGAACGGGGGCACCATGGAGGGGAACTAACCATGAGGAGGGTGTTGCGATGCCCGGTTCCACGGACAGTTCCACGAAGACGATGGGGGCGCTGACCATCGGCGGCCTGGTGGCGGTGACGGCCTACACGGTGGCGCTCGGCAGCAACGGCTGGCTGTGGTTCGGCTGGGTGGTGCTGGGCCTGATCACCCTGGGGATGGTCGCCACGCACAGCGCCTGAGCCCCGCGCGGGGCCTGCCCGCCACTCACTCGCGGCCGAGCCGGCCCGCCGAGTGCACGCCCGGCTGGTACTTCGGCAGCCGGACGGTGATCTTCATGCCCGCGCCGACGGCCGTCTCGATGACGAGGCCGTGGTCGTCTCCGTAGACCTGGCGGAGCCGGTCGTCGACGTTGGACAGCCCGATGCCGCCCGACGGGCTGACCTCGCGCGCCAGGATGCGGCGGAGCAGGCCGGGGTCCATGCCGACGCCGTCGTCCTCGATGACGACCAGCGCCTCGGCGGCGGCGTCCTGCGCGGTGATCTGGATGCGGCACGTGCCGGACTTGCCCTCCAGGCCGTGCTTGACGGCGTTCTCGACGAGCGGCTGGAGGCAGAGGAAGGGCAGGGCGACGGGCAGAACCTCGGGGGCCACCTGGAGGGTGACGGCGAGGCGGTCGCCGAAGCGCGCCCGCACCAGCGCCAGGTAGTGGTCGATGGCGTGCAGCTCGTCGGCGAGGGTGGTGAAGTCGCCGTGCCGACGGAACGAGTAGCGGGTGAAGTCGGCGAACTCCAGCAGCAGTTCGCGGGCGCGCTCCGGGTCGGTGCGCACGAACGAGGCGATCACCGCGAGCGAGTTGAAGATGAAGTGCGGGGAGATCTGGGCCCGCAGCGCCTTGATCTCGGCCTCGATGAGCCGGGTGCGGGACTGGTCGAGGTCGGCCAGCTCCAGTTGGACGGAGACCCAGCGGGCGACCTCGCCGGCCGCCCTGACCAGGACGGCGGACTCGCGGGGCGCGCAGGCGACGAGGGCGCCGTGCACCCGGTCGTCGACGGTGAGCGGGGCGACGACCGCCCAGCGCGCCGCGCAGTCGGGGGTGTCGCAGGTGAGCGGGAAGGCCTCGCCGCGGCCCGTCTCCAGCGGTCCGGCGAGGCGTTCCATGATCTCGGTGCGGTGGTGGGCGCCCACGCCGTCCCAGACCAGGACCTCCTTGAGGTCGGTCAGGCACAGCGCGTCCGTGCCCAGCAGGGAACGCAGCTTGCGGGCCGACTTGCCGGCGGTCTCCTCGGTCAGACCCGCCCGAAGCGGAGGGGTGGCCAGGGAGGCGGTGTGCAGGGTCTGGAAGGTGGCGTGCTCGACGGGGGTGCCGAGCCCGCCGAGGTTCTGCGGGCGGGCCGTGCGCCGCCCCAGCCAGAAGCCCGCGGCCAGCAGCGGGAGGACGGCGACGACCAGGCCGGCCAGGAAACCGCTCATGGAGCCGCTCACCGGGTCACCTCCTCGCGCGGCTCGTCCGCGCGCGGTTCCTGTGGGCGCCGTTCTTCGGTGCGCAGTTCTTCCGGAAGGTGGAAGCGGGCCAGGATCGCGGCCGTTCCGGCCGGTATCCGGCCCGGCGTGGCCAGGGAGACCAGCACCATGGTGAGGAAGCCCAGCGGCATGGACCACAGGGCGGGCCAGGCCAGCAGCGCGTGCAGGGCGCCGCCGCCCGGGAACCCCGCCATCGTGGCGGCGACGGCGAGCAGCGCCGAGCCGCCGCCCACCAGCATCCCGGCTGCGGCGCCGGGCGGGGTCAGCCGCCGCCACCAGATGCCGAGGACGAGCAGCGGGCAGAAGGAGGACGCGGACACGGCGAAGGCGAGTCCGACGGCGTCGGCGACCGGCAGCCCGCCGACCAGCGCGCTCGCCGCCAATGGCACGGCCATGGCGAGGACGGTGCCGAGCCGGAAGTGCGGCACGCCGCGGGACGGCAGCACGTCCTGGGTGAGGACGCCCGCGACGGCCATGGTCAGCCCCGACGCGGTGGACAGGAACGCGGCGAACGCGCCGCCCGCGACCAGCGCGCCCAGCAGGTCGCCGCCCACTCCCCCGACGACGCGGTCGGGCAGCAGCAGGACGGCGGCGTCGGCGTCGCCGGTGAGGGTGAGCTCGGGGGCGTAGAGGCGGCCGAGGGCGCCGTAGACGGGCGGCAGCAGGTAGAAGGCGCCGATCAGGCCGAGCACGGCGACGGTGGTGCGGCGGGCGGCGACCCCGTGCGGGCTGGTGTAGAAGCGGACCACGACGTGCGGCAGGCCCATGGTGCCGAGGAAGGTGGCGAGGATCAGCCCGTACGTGGCGTACAGCGGGCGTTCGGTGCGGCTCTCGGCCCGCGAGGGTGACAGGGCGTCGTCGGCACCGGGTCCGGCGGCCGGGACCGGGGTGTCCTTCGCGAAGGTGAGGCGGGTGCCGGCCTCGATGTGGTGGGTGCCCGTGGAAAGGCTCAGCCGGGTGCCGTCGTGGGCGCGGCCGTCCACCGTGCCGTCGACGGTGACGGGCAGCGGACTCTCCAGCTTGAGGGTGAGGCTGTCCTCGACCCGTACGGAGCGCTGCTCGCGGAAGGTGGCCGGTTCCTCGAAGGGTCGGCCGGGCGCTCCGTCGCCCTGCCAGGCCAGCACCAGGAAGAGGGCGGGGACGAGCAGGGCGGTGAGCTTAAGCCAGTACTGGAAGGCCTGGACGAAGGTGATGCTGCGCATGCCGCCGGCGGCGACGATGGCGGTGACGACGACGGCGACGATCACCCCGCCCAGCCAGTCGGGGGCCCCGCTCAGCACGGTGAGGGTGAGTCCGGCGCCCTGGAGCTGGGGCAGCAGGTACAGCCAGCCGACGCCCACGACGAAGGCGCCCGCCAGCCGCCGTACCGCCTGGGAGGTGAGCCGGGCCTCGGCGAAGTCGGGCAGCGTGTAGGCGCCGGAGCGGCGCAGCGGGGCGGCGACGAAGAGCAGCAGGACAAGGTAGCCGGCGGTGTACCCGACGGGGTACCAGAGCATGTCGGGGCCCTGGACGAGGACCAGGCCGGCGATGCCGAGGAAGGACGCGGCGGAGAGGTACTCGCCACTGATGGCGGCGGCGTTGAGGCGGGGGCCGACGGTGCGGGAGGCGACGTAGAAGTCGGAGGTGGTGCGGGAGATGCGCAGACCGAAGGCGCCGACGAGGACGGTCGCCACGACGACCAGCGCGACGGCGGGTATGGCGTAGCCGGAGTTCATGGCGCTTCCAGGGACAAGGTCATCGGTCCTCGACGAGGCGTACGAAGTCGCGTTCGTTGCGCTCGGCGCGGCGCACGTACCAGCGGGCGAGCAGGACCAGCGGGGCGTACAGGCCGAAGCCGAGGACGGCCCATTCCAGGCGGCGGGCGCCGGGCATCGCCGCGAACAGCAGCGGCAGCGGTCCGACGAGGAGCCCGAGGACCGCGAACGCGGTGAGGCCGGCGCGCAGCTGGCTGCGCATGAGCGAGCGGACGTAGGTGTGGCCGAGGGTGGTCTGCTCGTCGATCTCGGTGCGCGGGCGGTAGTAGCCGGGGGCCCTGCCGGTGCGCCTGGGCGGGCCGGTGACGGTGACGCGGCGTTCGGTGGGGTCCTGGGGCACTTCTCACGGCCTCCGCATGAGCAGGTCCCGCAGTTCGCGGGCGTGGCGCCGGCTGACCTGGAGTTCCTCGGTGCCGACCAGGACGCTGACGGTGCCCGCGTCCAGGCGGAGTTCGCCGATGTGGCGCAGGGCGACGAGGTGGCGGCGGTGGATGCGGACGAAGCCGCGGGCGCGCCAGCGCTCCTCCAGGGTGGACAGGGGGATGCGGACCAGGTGGCTGCCCTTGCCGGTGTGCAGGCGGGCGTAGTCGCCCTGGGCCTCGACATGGGTGATGTCGTCGACGGGGACGAAGCGGGTGACGCCGCCGAGTTCCACGGTGACGTGGTCGGGGTCGGGTTCGTGCACGGGGATGCGCGGAGCGGGGGCCGCGGTCCCCCGTCGTTCGGCGGCACGGCGCACCGCCTCGGCGAGCCGTTCCCTGCGGACGGGTTTGAGGACGTAGTCGACGGCCTTGAGGTCGAAGGCCTGGACCGCGAAGTCCTCGTGCGCGGTGACGAACACGACGAGCGGCGGGCGGGCGAACCCGGTCAGCAGCCGGGCGAGGTCCAGTCCGTCGAGGCCGGGCATCTGGATGTCGAGGAAGACGACGTCGATGGCGTCCGGCCCGTCGGGTCCCGACTCCAGGGCGCGGTTGATGCGGCGCAGGGCCTCGGTCGCGTCGTTCGCGCCCTCGGCCGTACCGATCCGGGGATCGGCGTTCAGGAGGTACACGAGTTCCTCGAGCGTGGGGCGTTCGTCGTCGACAGCCAGGGCGCGCAGCATGAACGTGGAGTGTAGGAGCAATCGGTACGCCTGCACACGCCCGCGCCGTGGACGTATCCGCTGGATACAGTGCCCGCATGAACGGCAGGCCCACCCCTTTCGACGAGCTCGACCGGAAGATCGTCGCCGCGCTGATGGCGAACGCCAGGACGTCCTTCGCCGAGATCGGCGCGGAGGTCGGGCTGTCCTCGACGGCGGTCAAGCGCCGGGTGGACCGGCTGCGCGAGACGGGTGTGATCACCGGGTTCACGGCGACCGTGCGGCCCTCCGCGCTGGGCTGGCGCACCGAGGCGTACGTCGAGGTGTACTGCGAGGGGGCGGCCCCGCCGAGGCGGCTGGCGGAGGTCGTGCGCGGTTATCCGGAGATCACGGCGGCGATGACGGTGACCGGGGGTGCGGACGCACTGCTGCATGTGCGGGCGCGGGACGTGGAGCACTTCGAGGAGGTGCTGGAGCGCATCCGTGCGGAGCCGTTCATCCGGAAGACGATCAGTGTGATGGTGCTGTCCCACCTGATCCAGGACAGTCCGGAGGCGGGAGCGGGCCTGCTCGCCCCGGAGGACGCAGCGGATGTGCGCTGATCCGGCCGACAACGCAGCGTTCCTGCGGGAACACGCAGCCTTTGTTGCTTGTCGCGCTCGGCCGCCGCTTCCTACCGTGGTGTCAACACCCCGTCACACACTGTGAGGAGCGGAGGTACCCCTCTGTGCCCGAGTCCCGTGTGCCGCGCCGACGGCGCTTCCTGGTCTGCGAACCCAGACACTTCGCCGTGCAGTACGCGATCAACCCGTGGATGAGCCCCGACCGACCCGTCGACGTCATCCGCGCCCTGGACCAGTGGCAGGCACTGGTCGACACCTACCGCGCCCACGGCCACACCGTCGAGACCGTCGCGCCGGTCCCGGGCCTGCCCGACATGGTCTTCGCCGCGAACTGCGCCGTCGTGGTCGAGGGCCGGGTCTTCGGTTCCCTCTTCCACGCGCCGGAGCGCCGTCCCGAGTCCGTGCCCTACGAGGCGTGGTTCAAGACGGAGGGCTTCGAGGTCCAGCACCCCGAGGCGGTGTGCGAGGGTGAGGGCGACCTGGTCCCGGCAGGCCGCTGGATCCTGGCCGGCACGGGGTTTCGCACCACCCCCGAGGCGCACCGCGAGGTGCAGGAGTTCTTCGGACTGCCGGTGGTCTCGCTGACGCTGGTGGATCCATACTTCTACCATCTGGACACGGCGCTCTTCGTGCTCGACGACGGTGCCGACGGGGCCGACGGGAACATCGCCTACTACCCCGGGGCCTTCTCGCCCGGCAGCCGAGAGGTGCTCGAACGGCTCTACCCGGACGCGGTGATCGCCACGCGCCAGGACGCCATGGCGTTCGGGCTCAACTCCGTCTCCGACGGACGACACGTGTTCCTCTCGCCCGGGGCCCGGAACCTGGCCGATCGGCTCACCGCCCTCGGCTACGTCCCCGTCCCCGTCGACCTGTCCGAGCTCCACAAGGCCGGTGGCGGCATCAAGTGCTGCACCCAGGAGATCAGGGAGACCCACTCATGACCGCGCCCGCCCGCACCCGCGGCTCCGAAGAGCTCATCCGCGCGGAGGAGCCCGTCCTCGCGCACAACTACCACCCGCTGCCCGTCGTCGTGGCCCGCGCGGAGGGCGCCTGGGTCGAGGACGTGGAGGGCCGCCGCTATCTGGACATGCTGGCCGGCTACTCGGCGCTCAACTTCGGGCACCGGCACCCGGCGCTGATCGAGGCCGCCCACCGCCAGCTGGATCGGCTGACCCTCACCTCGCGCGCCTTCCACAACGACCGGCTGGCGGGCTTCGCCGAGCGGCTGGCCGCGCTGACCGGCACGGACATGGTGCTGCCCATGAACACGGGCGCCGAGGCGGTGGAGAGCGGCATCAAGGTGGCCCGCAAGTGGGCGTACGACGTCAAGGGCGTCCCGGCGGACCGGGCGACGATCGTGGTCGCGGCGGACAACTTCCACGGCCGCACGACCACGATCGTGAGCTTCTCCACGGACGAGACGGCCCGCTCGGGCTTCGGCCCCTTCACCCCCGGCTTCCGGATCGTCCCGTACAACGACCTGGCGGCCATGGAGGCGGCGGTCGACGAGACGACGGCGGCGGTGCTGATCGAGCCGATCCAGGGCGAGGCCGGCGTGCTGATCCCCGACGACGGCTATCTGGCCGGGGTGCGGGAGCTGACCCGCCGCGCGGGCTGCCTGTTCGTCGCGGACGAGATCCAGTCGGGGCTGGGCCGCACGGGGCACACCCTCGCCGTCGAGCACGAGTCGGTCGTGCCGGACGTGGTGCTGCTCGGCAAGGCGCTGGGCGGCGGCATCGTGCCGGTGTCGGCGGTGGTCGGCAGCCGGGAGGTGCTCGGTGTGCTCCATCCGGGCGAGCACGGGTCCACCTTCGGCGGCAATCCGCTGGCCGCCGCGGTCGGCACGGCGGTGGTGGAGCTGCTGGAGACGGGCGCGTTCCAGCGTCGGGCGGCCGAGCTGGGCGCGGTGCTGCGCAAGGGCCTGGCCGCCCTGGTCGGCAAGGGCGTGGTCGGCTTCCGCGCGCGGGGGCTGTGGGCGGGCGTCGACGTCGACCCGGCGCTGGGCACCGGCCGCGAGATCAGCGAACGCCTGATGCGCGAGGGCATCCTCGTCAAGGACACCCACGGCTCCACGATCCGCCTGGCCCCGCCGCTGACCGTCACCAGTGAGGAGCTGGAGGGCGCGCTCGGGACGTTGGAGAAGGTCCTCACGTCCTGAGGGCTCCGCTACGGAGCGGCCCGGCCATCGTCGAGCCGCTCCACGTACGTCACGTTGCCACGGTCCTCGGCGTCCTCGCTGGGCCCGCCCGCGAACCAGGCGTCGAGGATCTCCCGCAGCAGCGGCGCCGACGTCAGCCGCAGGCTGAGCGCGAGCACGTTGGCGTCGTTCCAGCGGCGTGCGCCGTCCGCCGTGTACGCGTCGGCGCACAGGGCCGCCCGCACGCCCGGCACCTTGTTGGCGGCGATGGACGCGCCCGTGCCGGTCCAGCAGCACACCACCGCCTGGTCGGCCGTGCCGTCGGCGACCGCGCGGGCGGCCCGCTCCGAGCACACCGCCCACTGCGGGTCCGCCCCGGGGCGCAGGGCGCCGTGTGCCAGGACCTCGTGGCCCCGGCCGCGCAGCTCCTCGACGAGGATGCGTGCCACGGGTTCGTCCATGTCGGAGGAGACGGCGATCCGCATGTGCGAAGCGTACTCACTCCGCCCGCTCACGCACCCGCTCACCTCATCGGCTCAACCACATGACCGACGTCACCACCATACCCAGCATGATCGGGGGAACGGTACGACGCGAGAAACGTACGACCAGCAGCACTCCGCCAGGAGCGTCTGCACGTGGAAAGGGAGGCCGCCACGTCCCCCACCGAGAACGGCCCGGCACCCGACGCCGCGGCCATCCGCCGCCACCCGGCTCTGTTCCGGGCCATCAGACGTCGGCAGAACCCCCGACTGCGCCGGTCGGACATCACCGTCACGGACGAGGCCGCGGTCAAGCGAGCCGTGAAGGCGGCCTCTCTCGGCAACGCCATGGAGTGGTTCGACTTCGGCATCTACGCCTATCTGGCGGGCACCATCGGGCGCGTGTTCTTCCCGTCCGGGAGCGACACCGCGCAGCTGCTCTCCTCGTTCGCCACCTTCGCCGTGGCGTTCCTGGTGCGCCCGCTCGGTGGCATGGTCTTCGGCCCGATGGGTGACAAGATCGGCCGCAAGAAGGTGCTGGCGCTGACGATGATCCTCATGGCGATCGGCACCGCCGCCATCGGGCTCATTCCCAGCTACGACTCGATCGGCTTCTGGTCTCCGCTCCTGCTGATCGTGTTCCGCCTGCTCCAGGGCTTCTCCACGGGCGGCGAGTACGGCGGCGCGTCCACCTTCATCGCCGAGTACGCGCCGGACAAGCGGCGCGGCTTCTTCGGCAGCTTCCTGGAGCTGGGCACGCTGGCCGGTTACACCGGCGCCGCCGGTCTCGTCACCGCCCTCACCGCGGGGCTCGGCAGCGACACCATGGACGCCTGGGCCTGGCGCATCCCCTTCCTGCTCGCCGCTCCCCTCGGCATCGTCGGTATCTACCTGCGGCTCAAGCTCGACGACACCCCCGCGTTCCTCAAGCTGGAGGACTCCAACGTCCACATCTCCGAGGCGGCGACCGCGGTGGAGACCACCGCCCGGGGGGACCTCGCCAAGATCTTCCGCACGCACTGGCGCGCACTGGTGCTGTGCATCGCGCTGGTCGGGGCGTACAACATCACGGACTACATGCTGCTGTCGTACATGCCCACGTACCTGTCGGACGAGTTGCACTACAGCGAGAGCCACGGTCTGCTGATCCTGGTGGCCACCATGGTGCTGCTGATGCTGATCATCAACCAGGTCGGCCGGCTCTCCGACCACTTCGGCCGCAAGCCCGTCCTCATGACCGGCATGATCGGCTTCTTCGTCCTGTCCGCCCCGGCCTTCGTGCTGGTGCAGGACGGCAGCCTGCTCGCCGTCTCGGGCGGCATGCTGATGCTCGGCCTGTCCCTGGTCTGTCTGCTCGGCACCATGTCGGCGGCGCTCCCGGCGATGTTCCCCACCAACGTCCGGTACGGGTCCCTCTCGGTCGGCTACAACCTGTCGGCGTCCCTGTTCGGCGGCACGACGCCGCTGGTCATCACCGCGCTGATCAGCGTGACCGGCTCCGACATGATGCCCGCCTACTACGCGATGGCCGCGGCCCTGGTCGGTGTCGTGGCCGTGGCCTGCATGAAGGAGACGGCCCAGAAGCCGCTCGCCGGCTCCCCGCCGTCGGTGCAGACCGAGGAGGAGGCGGCGGAGATGGTCGAGGCGCAGGCCCCGACGCCGAAGTTCTGATCACGCGCCGTGCGGCGGTGGGGCCCTGTGCGGGCCCCACCGCCTTTCCACGGGTCAGACGCTCTCCCACAGGGCGGGGACGTTCGGCGGCTCCCAGCCCGGGTAGGCGGTGTGGCCCTGGACACACCGGTAGCGGACGCCGTTGTAGGTCACCACGTCACCGGCCGCGTAGGTGGCTCCCAGACGCCAGGTGGTCTCCCCGCCGTCGCCGCGCACGGTGAGGGTGTACGTGGTGCTGTGGGTGACGGTGCCCGAGCCCGTGAGGGTCAGCGTGTAGGTGCCGCCGACCGTGCCCGCCTCGACCGCCACGCGGACGGTCGAGGACTGCCCCGCGGTGACCGAGTCCGGGGTGAAGGTCACGGTCACGCCGGCCGGTGCCCCCGACGCGGACAGCCGCACGTTCTGCGCGGCGCCGCTGGTGACGGCGGTCCGCACGGTGACCGTGGCGGACGAGCCGGGATCGACGGTGCCCGAGGCCGGGTCGGCGGAGATCGAGAAGTCGTCCGCCGGGGCGGGCGTGTCACCCACGGAGGTCTTCCAGATCGTGTAGGCGATGCCGTCCGAGCTGCGGTTCAGGGCCGTGGTGTTGACGTTGGCGGTGGTGTCGCAGGCGGAGTGGTAGCAGGGGTCGTAGGAACGGCCCGCGGTGCCGCCCCACTTGGCGGCTTCGGCGGCCGACTTCACGGCCGAGGCGCCGGTGGCGTAGCCGGAGGTGGGAATGCCGACCCGCTGGAAGGAGTAGTCGTCGGAACGGCCCTGGCCCTCGACGTTCTCCTGCGGGGCGAGGCCGAGGGAGGTCCAGTACTCCCTCATCGGGGCGGAGGCCGCCGAGCTCAGGTTGTTGACGAAGTAGCCGCCGTTGACGGAGGCGACCATGTCGAAGTTGTAGTACGCCTTGATCCTTGCGCGCTCGGTGGAGGAGAGCGTCCCCACGTAGAAGTCCGAGCCGTTCAGGCCCTGCTCCTCGTCGGTCCACCAGGCGAAGCGGACCCTGTTCTTCATGGTCGGGTTCTGCTGGGCCAGGGTGAGCGCGGTCTCCAGGAGCGCCGCGGAGCCGGAGCCGTTGTCGTTGATGCCGGGGCCGGCGGCCACGCCGTCGAGGTGCGCGCCGAACATGTACACGCTGTCCGCGTCGCCCTTCGGCCATTCGGCGATCAGGTTGTTGCCCGCGCCGGCGGAGCAGCCTGAAGCGCAGGCCTGCTCGGAGACGGTGTATCCGGCGGCCTGGAGCCTGCCCTTGACGTAGGCGAGCGAGGCGTCGTACCCGGCGCCGGTGGAGCGGCGGTTGCCGCCGTTCTGCGCGGCGATGGTGCCGAACTGCGCAAGGTGCGCCTGCACCCGGGAGACGTCGACGTCGGGCGGGGTGCCCGGGGTGGTGCCGCCGTCGACGGTGAGGGTGTACTGGGCGGTGTGGGACTTGGCGCCCGCGGTGCCCTTGACCGTGATCGAGTGGGTCCCGGCAGCCGTGCCGGCCGACGCGGAGATCCGCATGGTGGAGGCGGAGCCCGAGGTGACCGTCGCCGGGCTGAAGGTGACGCTCACGCCCGGCGGGGCACCGGAGGCCGTCAGCGACACCTGCTGGGCGCTGCCGGAGACGGTGGTGGTGTCGACCGTGGCGTTGACCGCGGAGCCGGGGGCGACGTTTCCGCCGGCCGGGCTCAGCGCCAGCGAGAAGTCGGTCTGCTGACCGGTGCAGGTCGGGTCACCGCTCTGGGCCGGGACGCTGATCGCGTCCCAGGCCGCCCTGCTGGCGTTGAACAGGCCGCAGGAGGCGTCCAGGTTCTTCGCCGAGGTGAGGGTGGCGGTGCGGTACCGCTTGTAGGTCATGCCGCTGGTCTTGAGCAGCATGCCGCCGTAGAAGATCTTGCCGGCGTTCTGGATGCCCACGCCGGTCACCTGCTGGTTGTTGCAGGTGGGGCTGGTGGGCTTGCCGCCGCCGGGGTTGGAGCCCTCGGCCAGGAGGTAGAACCAGTGGTTCATCGGCCCGGCCGCGGCGTGCTCCTCGGTGTTCGGGATGGACGCCGAGTAGCAGGTGGGGTCGTTGTTGACGAGCCGGGGGTCGTACATGTTGCGGATCGGGCCGCGGCCCTGGAGGTCGATCTCCTCGCCGACGGTGTAGTCGGGGGTGTCGTACGGGCTGGGTTCGTTCGCGTAGGCCTCGGTCAGGGCGCCCATGATGTCGCCGGTCGCCTCGCCCAGGCCGCTCTCGTGGTTGGCGCCGCCGGGGGTGAAGGAGTCGAGTCCGTGGCCGAACTCGTGGGCCACCACGTCCACACCGGCGATCCACTTGCCGGCGCTGTTGTGGCCGATGGTCACGGTGGAGCCGTCCCAGTAGGCGTTGAGCTGGTTGAGGCCGACGCGCACCGGCCAGCTGCCGCCGTTGCCGTTGTGGCCGTTGCGGCCGAGCCAGTCGCGGAGCATGTCCGACTGCTTCTGGGCGGCGAACATGACGTCGACGCAGCCGGTCTCCCTGCTGGAGGCGTTGCCGGTGCCCCAGTCGTCGGTCGACTTGGTGAAGAGGCCGCCGTTGTAGTCCGAGCACTGCAGGCCGGGGCGGGTGGTGTCGCGCAGCACGTAGTTGTTGCCCGAGCGGGAGGTGTCGATGGTCAGCGGGTTCGGACCGTTCCACTCGCTGTGGCCGGTGCCGGCGCGCACGTCGTCGTGGCTGTCGACGACCTTGCCGGTGCGGGCGTCCACGAAGACGTGCAGCCTGCTGGGTTCGCGGTCCTCGGTCGTGCCGGTGAGCACGGTCTCCCAGGCCAGGGTCTGGACGTCGTCCTTGACGTGGACGACGAGCCGTTGCGAGACGGCCTTCTCGACCGAGGCCAGCTCGGCACGGCTGGTCCGCTCCGCCCGCTCGGCCTTGATCCGGGCCTGGGTGGGGACCGCGATCGCGGCCTCGGTGGCGGACTGGACGGCACGGATCCGGCCCTTGCCGTCGGCCAGGACGACGGCGTCGCCGCCCACCACCGGCAGCCCGTGGTAGGTGCGTTCATAGGCGACGGAGTACAGGTCCTCGCCCCAGGGGGTGACCTGGTGGCGGTCGTACTGCTCCTCGGGGCCGCCACTGGCGAGGGCGTCCAGGCCGCTGCGCACGGCCTGGTCGGCGGCGGCGACGGCCGTCGCGACGGGGGTGGGCTCGGCCGCGAGGGGTGCGGACGGTGCCGAGGCCGAGGCGAGGGAGGCCGGTACCACCACCCCTCCGAGGGCCATGGCCAGGGACATCCCGGCCATCGCGGTCTTTCTGAGCATCGTCGCTCCTTGTGAGAGGTGTGGGGTCTCAGGCGCCACCCACGTCATGAGCACACCGGATGACGGTTGCATGTCATGTCGCGGGCTGGCGGAACCCTCACACCGCCCCGCAGCGGGGTCAACGGCTGCAGGACCCCCGGTCACCTCCTGTCAAAATCCGGCAAGTCGAGGCGGGAACCGGCGTCCCCCTCCCCCGCGCTCAGCAGCCGCTCCCGGTACTCCCTGACGTCCGGGAGGTCCCCCCACGTCCCGGCGAGCCGGGTGTGCAGTCCGCGCAGCTCGGCGGTGACCATCGACTCGCGTGAGCGCACGGCCTCCTTCAGCACCGGTGAGGCCAGGGCGACGGCGGCCCCGGGATCGCCGGCGCACGCCCAGCTGTCCGCCAGGCGCAGGGTGAGCAGCAGACGCGCGCTGCGCATCTGGGGCGGAAGCCGCGCGCACGACCGTGCGGTGGCCTCCACCGCGCGCCGCGCCGCACTCCGGTCCCCGGTCGCCACGGCCAGGTCGCGCAGGGCTCCGCCGATCGCCGAGTCGACCCGCATCGCGCCCTCCGCGCCGGCCAGCCAGGGTGCCTCCAGATGGTCCCGCCGGTCGAGGCGGGCGAAGGTGCGCCGGGCCAGGGTGATGTGACGGCGGCACTCCGCGGCGTCGCCGGCGAGGGCGTGTCCGCGTGCCTGGTAGAGGGCCGAGAGAGTGGCCGTCCACCGCCGCTTCCCGTCGACCTCGCCGATGCCCCGCGCGTACCCGACCATCGTCGCGGCGTCGCCGTCGAGCCGGACCAGGGTGCACATGTCGCTGAGCAGGGTCGCGCGGGCCGGGGCGTCCTCGACCGCGTCCGCCCAGCGCAGTCCGTGACCGAACCAGGCCATCGCCACGCCGCTCTGGCCGCGCTCCATCCGCAGTCGCCCGGCGACCTGGGCGTACTGCGCGGCGAGCCGCAACTGCCCGTACGGCAGTCGGCCGGTGGAGTTGACCGCCTCGGCCCAGCGCGTCACGTCCCGCAGCAGCCCCTCGACGGCCGTCACCGGGCCCTCGTGCCGGAACGCCTCACGGATCAGACAGGCCAGGACGGCGGTGAGCGCGTGCAACAGCTCGGGCTCCGCGTCCGCCGCTCCGGTGGACCGGCCGCGGGGACCGGCCGGTCCGCCCAGTGGCCGCGGCCCCTCCAGCAGGGCCGGTAACTCGCCCTGGTCGGGCACCGCGCACCCGGCGTTGCCGTGCAACGGGCACGCCAGCCCCTCGGCGGGCAGCCGAGCGGGCCACAGCCGGGGGTCCCACGTCCCCCGCCCCGCGGTGGCGTCCGCTCCGGGCAACGGCGTGAACAGCGCCGGGTCCACCCCGAGACGGCCCGGCCGGTGCGGCACCTCCCGCGGCGCGGCGACGACCGCGGCCAGCTCGCCGCCGGTCTCCAGGACCGCGTCGAGGCGGCGCACCAGACCGACGGGCGGCTCACGCAGGCCCGCCTCGAGTCTGCTCACGAGGGAGTGGTGGTATCCCACCCGCAGGCCGAGCTGGAGCTGGGTGAGCCCGGCCGCCCTGCGCCGGGAGCGCAGCTGCCGCCCGAACTCCGCCCACGCGGCCTCGGCCGCCTCCGCGGATCCGCTGGACATGTCCCCTCCCCCGGTCGCGAACCCCGCCTCGGGCCGTACCACCCGGACGCCGTGCCCTGCCGCCACCGGACAGCTCAGACGAGGGGGCGGGCCGCGTCAATCGAGTTGACCGAAGAGCGACCGAACCGGTCCCGGCGGGGACGGGCGGGCCCCGGGCTAGGATCGGTCGCCGGACGCGGACGGGCGCCTGGGGTCGTACCGTGCGGCGCCTCGACGCCGTACCGGGAGAGTGGAGACGCACCGTGTTCTACTACGTGCTCAAGTACGTACTGCTGGGCCCGCTGCTGCGCATGGTCTTCCGCCCCCGGATCGAGGGCCTGGACCACGTGCCGGCGTCGGGACCGGCCATCGTCGCGGGCAACCACCTCTCGTTCTCCGACCACTTCCTGATGCCCGCGGTACTCCGACGCCGCATCACCTTCCTCGCCAAGGCCGAGTACTTCACCGGCCCGGGCCTCAAGGGCCGGCTGACCGCGTTCTTCTTCCGCAGCGCCGGCCAGATCCCGGTCGACCGCTCCGGCAAGGAGGCGGGGCAGGCCGCGATCCGCGAGGGGCTGGGCGTGCTGGCCAAGGACGAGCTGCTCGGCATCTATCCGGAGGGCACGCGCTCGCACGACGGCCGGCTGTACAAGGGCAAGGTCGGGGTCGCGGTGATGGCGCTCAGGGCCGGGGTGCCGGTCGTGCCCTGCGCGATGATCGGCACCTTCGAGGCACAGCCGCCGGGCCGGAAGATCCCGAAGCTGCACCCCGTGGTGATCCGCTTCGGCGAACCGCTGGACTTCTCCCGCTACGCCGGCATGGAGACGCAGAAGGCGGTGCTGCGCGCCGTCACCGACGAGATCATGTACGCGATCCTCACACTGTCCGAGCAGGAGTACGTGGACCGGTACGCGGCCGAGGTGAAGGCCGAGGAGGCGGAGAAGGCGGCGAAGGGCCGGAAGTTCCCCCGGCTGCCGCACCGGTAGGGGTTCCCCCGTCTGCCGTCGGCAGACGGGCCTGGCCGAGCGGCGCCGGTGCGCCTACGGTCGCCGTATGACACGTGCTGTGGTGGTCGGAGCGACGGGACAGATCGGGCGGGCGGCCGTGGGGGCGCTGGCCCGGGACGGCTGGGAGGTGACGGCCGTCTCGCGGGGCGGCGAGCGGGACGGGGCCTGGCCCGAGGAGGTGCGCGTGGTGCGGGCCGACCGGGAGGACGACGCGGCCTTGTCGGCGGCCGTCGGTGACGGCTGTGACGTCCTGGTGGACATGGTGGCCTTTGCTCCCGGGCACGCACGGCAGTTGGTCTCGCTCGCCGGACGGGTCGGCTCGGCGGTGGTGATCTCCAGCGTGTCGGTCTACGAGGACGACAAGGGCCGCAACTTCGACACGCAGGCCGAACCCGACGGCTTCCCCGAGTACCCGGTGCCGCTCACCGAGGACCAGCGCACGGTCCGGCCGGGTGACACCTCGTACAGCACCCGCAAGGTGGCGCTGGAGCAGGAACTCCTCGCCGCGGGCGACCGGCTGCCCGTCACACTGCTGCGCGCGGGCGCGATCCACGGACCGCACTGCCGGACCCCGCGCGAGCTGTACTTCGTCAAGCGCAACCTCGACGGCAGGCGCCGGCGCGTCCTCGCGTACGGCGGTGCGAGCCGCTTCCACCCGGCGAGTGTGCGCAACATCGCCGAGCTGGTCCGGCTGGCCGCCCCGCGGCCGGGCACGCGGGTCCTGAACGCCGTCGACCCGGACGCGCCGACGGTGGCGGAGATCGCCCGGGCGATCGACGCGGTGATGGGGGTGGAGACGGAGGACGTCCTGGTGGACGGCCCCCCGCCCGCGTCCACCGTCGGCGACACCCCGTGGTCGGTTCCGGCGCCCGTCGTGTGTGACATGACCGCCGCCGAACGGCAGTTGGGCTACCGCCCGGTGGTGCGGTACGCCGAGACCCTGCCGGAGACGGTCGCGTGGATCGAGGAGCGGCTCGCCGGCCGGGACTGGCGGGAGGCGTACCCGAAGATGTCCGCGGCGTACGGCGACCTCTTCGACTACGCGGCGGAGGACACCTGGCTGGCGGCGCGGAAGGCCTGAGGACAAGGGAGGGGGCGGCCGGTCGAGCCGGCCGCCCCCCGTTGTTCCCGCGCTCGTTACGGCTTGGGGGTGGCGTGCGGGGCGCAGGTCACGTCCGCGGCGTCCACCTTGCCGGTGAGCAGGTAGGTGTCCACCCGGTTGTTGACGCACGGGTTGACCAGGCCGGTGACGCCGTGCGAACCGGCGTCCCGCTCGGTGATCAGGCGGGAGCCCTTGAACCGCTGGTGCAGCTCGACGGCGCCCTCGTACGGGGTGGCCGCGTCCCGCTCGGACTGGACGATCAGCACCGGCGGCAGTCCCTTGCCGGTCTTCACGTCCAGCGGGGTCTGCTGCTTGACCGGCCAGGTGGCGCACGGCAGGTTCATCCAGGCGTTGGCCCAGGTCATGAACGGGTGGTCGCGGTGCAGCCGGGTGTTGTCCCGGTCCCAGGTGCCCCAGTCGGTGGGCCACTTGGCGTCGGCGCACTCGACGGCGGTGTAGACGGCGTTGCCGTTCTCCGAGGAGGCGTTGCCCGCGGTGTCGGACAGGTCGGGGGCGGCGGCGTCGACGAGGGCCTGGGTGTCGCCGGCGACGTACTTGCTGAAGATCGCCGCCGTGGATGCCCACGCGGAGTCGTAGTACGGGGCGCTCTGGAAGAAGGAGATCAGCTCGGCCGGGCCGACGACCCCGCCGAGGGGGCTCTTCTCGGCGGTGGCGCGGAGCTTGAGCCACTGCTCCTGGACCTCGGCACGGGTGTCTCCGAGGTGGTACGTCGCGTCGTTCTTCGCGACCCAGTCCTGCCAGTCCTTCCAGCGGCCCTCGAAGGCGACGTCCTGGTCGAGGTTGGCCTGGTACCAGATCTTGTCGCGGGACGGGTTGACGACGCTGTCGACGACCATGCGGCGCACGTGGCCCGGGAAGAGGGTGCCGTAGACGGCGCCGAGGTAGGTGCCGTAGGAGACGCCCAGGTAGTTGAGCTTCTTCTCACCGAGCGCGGCGCGGATGACGTCGAGGTCGCGCGCGGTGTTCGGCGTGGTCATGTGGGGCAGCATGGCGCCGCTGCGCTCGTAGCAGCCCTCGGCGTACTCGCGGGCGAGCTCCCGCTGGGCCTGCTTGTCGGCCTCGGAGCGGGGCACCGGGTCCATCTTGGGCGCCTTGACGAACTCCTGCGGGTCGACGCAGGAGATGGGCGTGGACTTGCCGACGCCGCGCGGGTCGAAGCCGACGAAGTCGTAGGCCTTGGCGGTGTTGGCCCACACCGCGCTCTTGCTGGTGACGCGGGCCGGGAAGCGCAGTCCGGAGCCGCCCGGGCCGCCGGGGTTGTAGATGAGCGCGCCCTGGCGCTCGGACGTGGTGCCGGTGTTGCCGATGCGGTCGACGGCGAGCTTGATCTGCTCGCCGAACGGCTTGGCGTAGTCGAGCGGCACCGTCACGTAGCCGCACTGGATGGGCTTCGGCAGGTTCCAGTCGGCGGGGCAGTCCCGCCAGTCGACGCCGGCCCGGGCGGCGCGGGCCGCGGCGACGGCGGCCCCGCGGGCCTCGCGGTCCGGGCCCTTGGCGGGTCCGTGTCCGGTGGCCGGACTGGCGCTCGCGGCGGGCGCCGCAACGGCGCCGGCTATCAGCGTGGCCGTGACCAGCGCTCCGGCGGAACCCAGCGCCGCCGTCCTCCGCCCCAGTCTGCTCTTCCTCAAGTGGCCCTCCCCGAACATGGTTGCGACAAGTACGGGGATCTTCGCGGCTGTGCGTCACCTGAGGACAGAGGCAGCACTACTTCTTTGCCAATCCGATAAACGGAGAAACTCGTTCGGTCTACGGAACCTCAGTCCAGCGAGGCCAGCGCCTCGTCCAGCAGCCGCCGCAGGCGCAGCGCGTCCGGCGCCACGGCCGTCACCAGCGCGGCGGGCCCGGCGAGGGGCATCACGGCCGCACCCGGCCCGAGCAGGAGAGGCGTCGGCGGCGTGGCCGCGAACTCCGGGCGTACGACGACGAGCTGACCGACAGCACGGTGTCCGGCCAGTCCCGCGGGTCCGTCCCAGCCGCCCGGGGCGCCCGGGCCGCAGGCCAGCTCCTGGTCGAGCACGCACCGGCCGGCGATCCGTACGGCAAGACGGCTGGTGAGGCGCCCCGGTTCCTCGCCGGTCCGCCCGAGCACCTGCTCCTCGCGCAGCAGCAGCCGACCCGTGGCGGCGAGGTCGACGCGGGTGGTGACGTACAGGTCGCTGCCGTGCGCGGAGATCAACTGCTCCGGCAGCCAGTGCAGTTCGGCGTCGTCGCCGACGGTGAGCCGGACGTCGTAGTGGGCCTCGGTCTTGTCCTGCCCCGGCAGGGCGAGGGTGGCGGCGGCCGAGCCGACCCGCAGCCGGGCGCCCTGTGCCGCCTCGGCCGTGACCGTGAAGTGGTCGCCGCCGAGCGGCCCGCTCATCGCGCCGACCAGCATCACCCGGGCCTCGGCGGCACTGCCCCGGGTCCGCCGCACGGCGAGCGGCCCCTCGCCCTCCAGCACGGGCAGGACGGTGCCACCGCGTCCGTCGCCGCGGGCGAGGACGCGCGCCCTCGCCCGCACGCCGCCCGGGGTGGTCACGCGGTCCACGCGGCGATCCGCGCCCGCACCCAGTCGGCGACCTCCCGGACACCGGCCTCGCTGCGCAGCGACTGCAGGACGACGGGCAGTTCACCGCGCTGCTCCTTGGCGTCGGCGGCCATCCGCGCGAGGTCGGAGCCGACGTACGGGGCGAGGTCCGTCTTGTTGACGATCAGCAGGTCGGCGGTGGTGACGCCGGGCCCGCCCTTGCGCGGGATGTCGTCGCCGCCGGCCACGTCGATCACGAAGACCTGGGCGTCGACGAGCCCCTTGGAGAAGGTGGCGGTGAGATTGTCCCCACCGGACTCCACCAGGACCAGGTCGAGCGGCCCGACCTCGTCCTCCAGGTCCTCGACGGCCTCCAGGTTGGCGGAGATGTCGTCCCGGATCGCGGTGTGCGGACAGGCTCCCGTCTCCACGGCGCTGATCCGCTCCGGTGGCAGCACCGCCTCGCGGAGCAGGAACTCGGCGTCCTCGCGGGTGTAGATGTCGTTGGTGACGACGGCGAGGGAGAACTCCTGGCGCAGGGCCCGGCAGAGCGCGGCGACGGTGGCGGTCTTCCCGGATCCGACGGGACCACCGAGCCCGATCCGTAGGGCCCGACGCCTGCCGTCGGCCCGGTGGGCATCGGCGGAGACGGCGGCGGAAAGGTCGTGGTGATGGTCGAGATGCATGCTGCGACTCCTAGAAGCAAGGGGGCCGTACTCAGCCCGTCCGGCGTTTGAGGACGAAGCCGTTCAGGCCGAAAGGGGGGCCGGGGGGCGAAGCCCCCCGGCGGGGTCAAAGGGGCGGAGCCCCTGGGGTCGGGAACGGGAAGGGGCGGCGGGGGCGAACCCACTACGAGGCGAACAGCCGCACAGCCCAGGCCGCATGCGCCTCCGCCCCCACCTCGAGCAACGGCGCGGACCGCGCGGGCAGCACGTCAACCCCCTCGGTCACGGCCCGCACCCCCGCGTCCACGGCGTCCCGGGCCACCCGGTCCACCTCGGTCGCGAGCCGCGCGAGCACGCCGGTCGCGTCGAAGGGATCGAGTGCGAGCAGCCGCACGACGGCCGTCGCCGGCCCGCTCACCCCCTCGTAGGCGGAGCAGTACGCCGCGTCCAGCGGCCCGAGCCCGGCCGCGCGGGCGGCGAGCCCGAGCACGACCGGCTGGTGCGCACCCTTGGGGAACCGCGCCGCCAGCGCGTCGAGTTCGGGATGTGGCCAGGTGGCACGGGCGGCCCGCGTCAGCTGTCGGCCGAGTCTGCGTGCCACCGCACGCAGGGCGGGCGACGGCGTACGGGCGTCCGCGGCCCCGTCGAGCTCCCCGGGGTCGACACCGAGGGCCGCGGCTGCCGCCAGGGAGGCCGCGACGGCCCCGCTCGTGTGCAGCCGCCCCCGGCAGAAATCCTCCAGGGTCGCGGCGTCGGTGACGTGTCCCGCCCGGACGGCGGCCTCCGCCCCGCCGGAGTGGGCGTGCCCTCCGGCGGGGAAGCGGCCGTCCGCGAGGACGAGCAGTGCTGCGCGGCTCATGTCGGCGCTCAGAACAGGAAGTACCGCTGGGCGAGCGGCAGTTCGGCCACGGGTGCGGGTTCGACGAGCTCGCCGTCGATGGTCACCGCGAAGGAGTCAGCGGCGACCTCGACGCGCGGCAGGGCGTCGTTCTGCCGCATGTCGGCCTTGGAGCGGCCGCGAGTGGACCGGATGGGTACGAACTCCCGCCCGAGACCGAGGCGTTCCGGCAGGCCGTCCTCGATGGCCGCCTGGGCCACGAAGTTGACCGAGTTGGCGGCGGGCGCCCTGCCGAGCGCGCCGAACATCGGACGCGACAGGACCGGCTGCGGGGTGGGGATGGAGGCGTTGGCGTCGCCCATCTGCGCGTACGCGATCTGTCCGCCCTTGAGGACGACCTGTGGCTTCACCCCGAAGAACCGCGGATCCCAGAGCACCAGATCGGCGAGCTTGCCGGCCTCGACGGAGCCGACCTCGTGCTCGATGCCCTGGGCCACGGCGGGGTTGATGGTGTACTTGGCGACGTAGCGACGGGCCCGCAGGTTGTCGGCGCGGGTGTCACCGGGCAGGAAGCCGCGGCGCCGCTTCATCACGTGCGCGGTCTGCCAGGTCCGCAGGATCACCTCGCCGATGCGGCCCATGGCCTGGGCGTCGGACGACATGATGGAGATCGCTCCCATGTCGTGCAGGATGTCCTCGGCGGCGATGGTGCTGGGCCGGATGCGGGACTCGGCGAAGGCCAGGTCCTCGGGGACCGCCGGGTTCAGGTGGTGGCAGACCATCAGCATGTCGAGGTGTTCCTCGACGGTGTTGACGGTGTGCGGCCGGGTCGGGTTGGTGGACGCCGGCAGCATGTTGGGCAGCGAGACCGCCGTGATCATGTCGGGCGCGTGGCCGCCGCCGGCGCCCTCGACGTGGAAGGCGTGCAGGGTACGGCCGGCCACCGCGTCGAAGGTGTCACCGACGAAACCCGCCTCGTTCAGGGTGTCGGTGTGGACGGCGAGCTGGACGCCGGACTCCTCGCAGACGTCGAGGCAGGCGGAGATCACGGCGGGGGTGGCGCCCCAGTCCTCGTGGATCTTGAAGCCGAGGACGCCGGCGCGCAGCTGGTCGCGCATGGACTCCTTGGACATGGTGCTGCCCTTGCCCAGGAAGCCGATGTTGACGGGGCTCGACTCCAGCGCCGCGAACATCCGGGCGAGGTGCCAGGAACCCGGGGTGACGGTGGTCGCCTTGCTGCCTTCGGCGGGACCGGTACCGCCTCCGATGAGCGTGGTGACGCCGGACGCGAGCGCCTCGTCGACGGCGGCGGGGGCGATGAAGTGGACGTGGGTGTCGATGCCGCCCGCGGTGACGATCCTGCCGTTGCCGGCGATGACCTCGGTCTCGGGGCCGATGACGAGCTCGGGGTGGACACCGTCCATGGTGTCCGGGTTGCCGGACTTGCCGATGCCGGTGATGCGGCCGTCACGGATGCCGATGTCGGCCTTGACGACACCCCAGTGGTCGATGATCACGGCACCGGTGACGACGGTGTCGGGCGCGCCCTCGGCACGGGTGGCGCGGGACTGGCCCATGGACTCGCGCAGGACCTTGCCGCCGCCGAAGACGGCTTCGTCACCGGAGCGGCCGGGGCCGCCGCAGCGGTCCTCCTCGATCTCGACGAGCAGGTCGGTGTCGGCGAGGCGGATGCGGTCGCCGGTGGTCGGGCCGAACAGGTCGGCGTAGGCGGCGCGGGACAGCTCAGGCATCGAGGGCACCTCCGGTCGCACCGCGCAGTCCGACGACGACGCGAGCACCCGCGAGCGGGACGAGTTCCACGTCGACCGGGATGCCGGGCTCGAACCGGACGGCGGTGCCGGCGGCGATGTTCAGCCGCTTGCCGCGGGCCGCCGCGCGGTCGAAGTCGAGACCGGGGTTGGCCTCGGCGAAGTGGTAGTGGGAGCCGACCTGGACGGGCCGGTCGGCGGTGTTGAGCACGGTCAGGCGGACGCTCGGGCGTCCCTCGTTGAAGGCCACCGGCTCGTCGGCGAACAGGATCTCTCCGGGAATCATGGCTGCTGTCCCCGTCAGATGATCGGATCGTGGACGGTGACCAGCTTGGTGCCGTCGGGGAAGGTGGCCTCGACCTGCACGTCGTGGATCATCTCGGGAATGCCCTCCATGACCTCGTCGCGCTGGAGCAGCTTGCGTCCCGAGGCCATGAGTTCACTGACCGTACGACCGTCGCGGGCACCTTCGAGGATGTGCGCGGTGATCAGCGCGACGGCCTCGGGGTGGTTGAGCTTCAGGCCTCGTGCGCGGCGCTTCTCCGCCACGTCCGCGGCCACATGAATGAGCAGTCTCTCCTGCTCGTGCGGGGTCAGTTGCACTTACCACCTCACAGGGCGTCACGCCAGGACCCGACGGTCCGGCTGCCGCGGCCACCGCGACGGCTATAGATGTAACACACATGAATGCACGGGAAACGCACACACCGGTGTTCAAAACCGCAGGTGGATCGGGTGGAGAGTAGGGTTGCAGTGTTTCCGCCACGTCACTCGGATTTGACCGACTGATTACCGATGTCGCCGGATGCCTCTCGCATGCTCAGCAGCCCCCGCATGCCCGCCCGCAGGGCCTCGTGCGGGAAGCCGCCGAACAACGCGTACTGGGCGCCGAGCCCCTGGGCCGTGGCCATCAGTGTGCGGACCACGGCGTCCGGGTCGACGTCGTCGCGCATCATGCCCGTCTCCTGATAGCGCGCCACCACCTTCACCCAGGCCGCCCTGACCTTGCCGAAGCCCTCGCTCAGGGTGGCCGACAGCTGTTCGTTGCGCAGCGTCTCGGCCCAGACCTGGATCATGAGCCTCGGGAACAGCCACTCACCGTCCTCCCCCACGGCCGACCGTCCCTGCGTCATGTGGGTCAGGGTCCGGACGATGAGCTCGTCGGGCATGGGCGGCGGGCTCTCCAGCGCGGCCCGCTCGTACATGTCCCGCACCGTGCCCAGCACCTCGGTGACGATCGCCTCGATCAACTCCTCCTTGCCGCTGAAGTAGCGGTAGACGGCGCCCGCCGACAGGTCGACCTCCTTCAGGACGTCCTGCATCGACGTGGCGTGGAAGCCGTTGCGGGCGAAGCAGCGCGCGGCGCCGTCGAGGATCTGCCGACGGCGGGCGTCGAGGTGTGCCTGGGATACGCGGGCCATGGAGCCAACCTAAAACGAACATTCCTTCTTGACAAGGAACCCGGATCGCCGCACGGTGGAGCGGGAAGTAAAACGAACGAATCTTCTTTTTACAAGGAGCGCCCATGTCGTCCCCGTCGCACGGCCGCCGCATGGCCGCCATCGTCGTCCTGGTCCCCGTGATGGTGGCGCTGGCCCTCTGGGCCTTCGCCTGGCCCGCCGCCCGCACGGCACCCCGCGATCTGCCGCTCGGTGTGGCGGGGCCGACGGCCGCGGTCGCGCAGATGGAGCAGCGACTCACCCAGAAGGAGGGCGCCTTCGAGATCCACCGCTACGCCGACGAGGCCGCCGCCCGCGACGCGCTCCAGGAGCGGACGGTGTACGGCGCGGTGGTCGTGACCGACGGGGGCCCGAAACTGCTCACGGCGTCCGCGGCCGGCCCCGCCGTGGCCCAACTGCTGCAGCAGGCGGTGAGCGCACAGGCGTCCGCCACCGGGGCCTCCGTCCAGGTCGTCGACGTGGTGCCCGCCCCCGAGGCGGACCCGCGCGGCGCCGCCGTGAGCGCGAGCGTGCTGCCGCTCGCGCTGGCCGGAGTCGCGGCCGGTGCGACGGTGACCCTGCTGGGGCTGCGCGGCCTGCGCGCGGTGGGCACACTGGTCGGCGCCGCCGCACTGACCGGCCTGGTGGCGACGGCGATCACGCACAGCTGGCTCGGGGTGGTCACCGGCGACTGGTGGGCCGTGGCCGGGGTCCTCGGGCTGTCGACGCTGGCCGTGGCCGCGGGCCCGGCCGGGCTCGGGGCGCTGCTCGGGCGGCCGGGTATCGGCCTGGGCGCGTTGCTGGTGGTGCTGCTGGGCAACGCGTTCTCGGGAGTGGCCTCCGCCCCGGAGATGCTGCCCCGGCCGGCCGGGGCGATCGGCCAGTGGCTGCCGCCGGGGGCGGGCGGTTCACTGCTGCGCTCGGTCTCCTTCTTCGACGGCGCCGCGGCCACGGGACCCGTGTTCACGCTGACGTGGTGGGTCGTACTGGGTCTGGGTGCGGTCCTGCTCGGCGGCACACTGCGCCGGCGCGCGCACAGCGAGGCGCCCGTCTCCGACCGGGCCCCGGCGCCGGCCCGGTCGGTCTGAGGGCCGCGCCCGGGGTGACCAGGGTGTGCTGCTGCCCGGCGCAGGCCGGTCCCTCCGCCGCGGGGCCGCCGGCGGCGGGCACCCCGGGCCGGCGCGCCGTACTGCCGGGGCGTCCGGGTGACGCCCAGTCAACCTCCGTTCACCGGCCCGAAGGAGGGGAAGGCAAGTGATCCGGCCCTCCACGCCGACGCGTTCGCCCACATCCGCGCCCGCCTGGAGCGGATCCCCGTACGGCACACGGGCCGCACTCCCGAGCGGGTGAACACCGACATCGAGCGGGCAGCGAACCTGGACGCGCACCAGGCCCCGGAGCACGGCCCGGTGGACCGGACGGCGCCCGGCCGCAGGGCCACGCTCCCGACGTCCGGCGTTGAGGTGAGCCGCCGACGCTGCCACCGGAACCGCCGCCGCTGCCCGCCCCGACCCGCGCGGAGGCCGACCTGATCGACCTGTACCTGGGCTTCGGGTGCTCGAGCGGGGAACGGCGGACCGCGCGTCAGGCTTCCGCCGTTTCCGGCGGTTCAGGCGGCAGGGGCCCGAAACGGACCAAACGGCGTACCCCCTTTCGGCGTAGGAACACCCCCGATTTCCGACCGGCCGAAGTTGCGCACCGTGTCCTCCCGGTCAGCGGAACAAGTCGTTGCGCCGCAGGTCCCCGGTTCGTCGACGCACTCGGCGGTGGCTCGAACCCGGATGCGCCCACCCGAACGGATGAACGGCGAGTAACAACACAAAGTGCACGTCCCGTTGGGAATTTCCCACCGGAGGAGACAAGATCCGTGACTGACGACAAGCCCCCGCCGCAGCGGCGGGGCGGTCCGGGCGGACGCCGAGTCCTGCCGCCGCCCGGACGACCGGTCGACAGGAGTGGATCGGCAGGAGTGGAGGACCCGAGCACGACGGGCCGCCGGAACGGTGATCTCCGCGAGAGGCGCCGGGCCGAGCAGCCCTTGGGGTGAAGCCGCACTCGTGCGGCCGGGCAACTTCGCCAGCCCGAATCCGACAGGTCACCCTTCACAGGCGGCTGACGAAGGGTTGCGCATGTCCACGCTCAATCGTGTCCCGTCCCTGATGGCCCGCGCGGGCACGGCCTCAGCTCTCACCCTCGCCGCCATGGGCGGATCCGTCGTGGTCCCCGGTGCCGCCTCCGAAGCAGCGGCGGCGACCCATGCGACCAAGGCCCTCAAGATCGCGGCCTCCAAGAAAGGTTCCCCGTACATGTGGGGTGCCACCGGTCCACGCAGGTTCGACTGCTCGGGCCTGACGCTGTACTCGTTCAAGAAGGCCGGCAAGAAGCTGCCGCGCACCGCGGCCCAGCAGTACAACAAGACGCGTCATGTCTCCGCCAAGAATCGCAAGTCCGGGGACCTGGTGTTCTTCCACTCGGGCAGCAGCGTCTACCACGTCGGCATCTACGCCGGGAAGGGCAGGATCTGGCACGCCCCGAAGACCGGGGCCGTGGTACGCCTGGAGAAGATCTGGACCAGCAGCGTCTGGTACGGCCGGGTCAAGTAGCGGGCCCGGGCAGGTGACGGTGCCCTGACCCGTCGTCACCTGCCCGTGTGCCGCCGAGGCGCCTCACGGCTGAGGCTCCTGGCCGCCCACGACCTGTCCCGCGGCCGTGACCGGTTCGGGGGTCACCGGTCCGCCCAGGGGTGTCCAGGGCAGTTCGATGGAGACGGTCTTGCCGCCCTCACGCGTGGGCCGGACTCTCAGCTTGCCGCCGCACTCCGCGGTCAGCCAGCGGATGATCACCATGCCCCGGCCGTTGTCCTGCTGGACGGCGGCGGGCAGGCGCTTGGGGAAGCGGGGATGGCTGTCGGTGACGCCGATGCGCAGCCGTGACCGACGGTCGAGCCCGAGGTCCACCGTGAAGGTGGGGGACTGTCCGAGCGTGTGCTGGACCGCGTTGGTCGCAAGCTCGGAGACGATGAGCCGGACGGTGTCGGACACCTCGGTGTCCGCCGGCAGGCCCCACTCCGCCAGCGTGCCGACCACATAGGTGCGCGCGGCGGCCACCGAGGCGGGATCGCTCGGCAGAGTGACGGATGCTTCCAGATGGTCTGCCATGGAGACGTCGTCCCTTTCCCCCGGGACCGCGGTCCGACACGGAGCGGATGGTTCGAGTACGGTCCCGGACTGGTGCTTCGCCGCCAGACTGCCACCCCAGGGCGGTGAAGGACGGCGATCCCCCAAGATATGCATATATCTGTCGCTCGAAGCGGTGAACTCTGCGACGGCAGAGCGTATTCGGGCGGACCATAGGGAGTAAGGGAGTGGCCCATGCAGCACGGTCCCGTGGTGCGTCGCCGGAAGCTGGGCGCCGAACTGCGCGCCCTGCGCACGTCGGCGGGGATCACCAGCGGTGAGGCGGCCCGACTGGTGGGCTGGCACCAGTCGAAAGTCAGCCGGATCGAGACCGGGACCAGCGGCGCGAAACCGGCCGATGTGCGGTTACTGCTGGACGCCTTCGGGGTGGACGACGCCCAGTTGCGCGAGTTACTGGTGATGCTGGCAGGCTCCGACGACACGGGCGGCCGCAACCACTGGTGGCACGCCTATCGAGGGGTGCTGCCGCCGACGTACCGGGACTTCATCAGCCTGGAGTCCCAGGCGAGCGCGATGCGCACGCTGGAGACCACGGTGGTCCCCGGCCTGCTGCAGACGCCGGAGTACGCCCGCGCGGTGACCCGCGCCGCGGTGGACGGGTTGCCCGAGAAGCGGCTGGACACGCTGGTGGAGGTCCGGCTCGCCCGGCAGGACGTGCTGCGGGCGCAGCGGCCCCTGGAACTGAGCGCGGTCCTGGACGAGGCGGTACTGCGCCGGGAGGTGGGCGGGCCCGGGGTGATGTCCCGTCAGCTGGCGCGCCTGGTCGAGGCCGCGTCTCTCCCCCATGTCCGGCTCCAGGTACTGCCGTTCGCCGCCGGGGCGCACATCGGTGTCACCGGCCCTTTCGTAATCTTCTCTTTTTCGCGCACTTCTGATCTGGACGTGGTTGTTCTCGACCACTTGACGAGTAGCCTGCATCTCGAACGGAAAGAAGACCTGGAGGCCTACACCGAGGCCTTCGATGCCCTTTTGACCCATGCCCTTTCGCCCGAGGACTCGTTGGACTTCATCGCCGCGACCGCGGCAGGCGCGTAAGGAGGCACCATGTCAGGCACCAATTCAGGCTCCGTGTCGGAACTTCCCCGGACCATCCGGGCCAGTACCGAACTGCCCGGGGTGCGGTGGCTGCGCAGCAGCTACAGCACCGGAGCGAACAACTGTGTGGAGGCGGCCCGCCCGTCGGCCGGCCCCTGGGCCGGACTGCTCGCCGTGCGCGACTCCAAGGACCCGGCCGGACCCGCGCTGCTCTTCTCCCCCGAGAGCTGGGCGTCGTTCACGGCCGGGATCCACGGCCGCTGACGCCGACGGGGCATCGGGCGGCGCACGGCCGTGTCACGCCGACTCATGGTCGCGTTTCGCCGATCACCCGTACAGCGCGTTCGATCTGATCCCCGGAGAGGTCCGCACGAGCGGTCAGCCTGAGCCGTGAGATGCCGTCGGGCACGGAAGGAGGACGGAAACAGCCCACGGACAGGCCGGCCGCCCGGCAGTCGGCCGCCCAGCGTACGGCCCCCTCCGGGGAGGGGGCGCGCACCGCGACGACCGCGGCGTGCGGACGTACCGCTTCCAGCCCCAGGGCGGTCAGGCGGGCGTACAGGTCGGCCGCCACCTCCCGGGCCCGCGCCGCCCGCTGCGGCTCGCGGCGCAGCAGGGTGAGCGCCGCCAGGGCCGAGCCCGCCGCCGCGGGGGCGAGGCCGGTGTCGAAGATGAACGTCCGGGCCGCGTTGACCAGGTGGTCGACGACCCGGGCGGGGCCGAGCACGGCGCCGCCCTGACTGCCGAGCGACTTGGACAGGGTGACCGTGGCGACGACGTCGTCGGCGCCCGCGAGCCCCGCCGCGTGCGGGGCGCCCCGGCCGCCCTCGCCGAGCACGCCGAGGCCGTGGGCGTCGTCGACGACCAGTCCGGCGCCGTGCTCCCGGCAGGCGGCGGCGAGCGCGGCCAGCGGCGCCGCGTCGCCGTCGACCGAGAAGACCGTGTCGGAGACGGCGACGGCTGGGCCGTCGTGCGTCGCCAGTGCCTTGCGCACCGCCTCCGGGTCGGCGTGCGCCACGACCTGGGTCGTGCCGCGGGCCAGCCGGCAGCCGTCGATCAGCGAGGCGTGGTTGCCCGCGTCGGAGACGACGAGGGTGCCGTGCGGCGCCAGCGCGGTGACCGCGGCGAGGTTGGCCGCGTATCCGGAGGAGAAGACGAGTGCCGCCTCGAAACCGCAGAAGGCGGCCAGTTCCCGTTCGAGCGCGGCGTGCAGCTCGGTGGTGCCGGTCACCAGCCGGGAGCCGGTCGCGCCGGCCCCCCAGGTCCGCGCGGCCCGGACCGCCCCCTCGGCGACCTCCGGGTGCCGGGCCAGCCCGAGGTAGTCGTTGCTCGCCAGGTCAAGCAGCGGCGAGTCGGCCGGACGGGGGCGCAGCGTCCGCACGAGCCCGGCCCGGCGGCGCAGTTCCGCCTGCTCGTCGATCCAGCCGAACGCCATGGGCGGTCCTCTCGTTTTGTAGGCAGTGGACAGACACTAGCGGCACCGTCGGCCGCCCGATGTGTGGCAATACCCACACGGTGATCCGCCAGGGTTGTGCGAAGCCTCCTTGGCCCCGGGCGGCCCCTTAGGACAGGATCAGCTCTCATGGACCTGCTGAACACGCTGGTGGACAAGGGGCTTCGGCGCGAGTCGCCGACCCGCGAGGAGGCTCTCGCCGTCCTCGCCACTTCCGACGACGACGTGCTCGATGTGGTGGCCGCGGCAGGCAAGGTGCGCCGTCACTGGTTCGGCCGACGGGTGAAGCTCAACTACCTCGTCAACCTGAAGTCGGGCCTGTGTCCCGAGGACTGCTCCTACTGCTCGCAGCGGCTCGGCTCCAAGGCCGAGATCCTCAAGTACACGTGGCTCAAGCCCGACCAGGCCTCCGAGGCCGCCGCGGCGGGCGTGTCCGGGGGCGCCAAGCGGGTGTGTCTGGTGGCCAGCGGACGCGGTCCGACCGACCGGGACGTGGACCGGGTCTCGGACACCATCAGGGCCATCAAGGAGCAGAACGAGTCCGTCGAGGTGTGCGCCTGCCTGGGGCTGCTGTCCGACGGGCAGGCGGAGCGGCTGCGCGAGGCGGGCGCCGACGCCTACAACCACAACCTCAACACGTCCGAGTCGACGTACGGCGACATCACGACCACCCATACGTACGCCGACCGCGTGGACACGGTGCGCAAGGCGCACGCGGCCGGGCTGTCCGCCTGCTCGGGGCTGATCGCGGGCATGGGCGAGAGCGACGAGGACCTGGTCGACGTGGTCTTCTCGCTGCGCGAGCTGGATCCGGATTCGGTGCCGGTCAACTTCCTGATCCCGTTCGAGGGCACGCCGCTGGCCAAGGAGTGGAACCTCACCCCGCAGCGGTGCCTGCGCATCCTGGCGATGACGCGGTTCGTCTGCCCGGACGTAGAGGTGCGGATCGCCGGCGGGCGCGAGGTGCACCTGCGCTCGATGCAGCCGTTGGCCCTGCACCTGGCCAACTCCATCTTCCTCGGCGACTACCTCACCAGTGAGGGCCAGGCGGGCCGGGCCGACCTGGAGATGATCGCGGACGCCGGGTTCGAGGTGGAGGGCACCGGCCAGGTGACCCTGCCGGAGCACCGGGCGGCGGCCCAGGGCGGGGGTTGCGGGTCGCACGAGGGGGGCGGCTGCGGGTCGCACGAGGGGGGCGGCTGCGGGTCGCACGAGGGCGGCGGGGTCTGCGGGACCGCTCCGGCCGCCGGGGACTGCGGTTCGGCCGCCGGGGTCTGCGGTTCAAAACCGGCCGCGGGGGGCCGCGACGCCGCCCCGGCCGCGGGGCCTGCGGTGGCCGGCGAACCCCGTACCGACCTGGTCGCCGTACGCCGCCGCGGTGCCGGCACGGACCTCGCGCCCAATGCCTGAGCCCGCGCTGACGGTGGAGGAGCTGCTGGCACTCGACCGGCGGCACGTCTGGCATCCGTACGGCCCGATGCCCGGCCGGCAGGATCCGCTCGTCGTGGAGTCGGCGAGCGGGGTGCGGCTGAGACCGGCCGACGGCTCGGGGGAACTCGTCGACGGGATGTCGTCCTGGTGGTCGGCGATCCACGGCTACAACCACCCGGTGCTGAACGAGGCCGCGCGTGAGCAACTGGAGCGGATGAGCCACGTGATGTTCGGCGGGCTCACCCACGAGCCCGCCGTACGGCTGGCGAAGCTCCTTGTCGACATGTCGCCGGAGGGTCTGGAACACGTGTTCCTCGCCGACTCCGGGTCGGTGTCGGTGGAGGTCGCCGTCAAGATGTGCCTGCAGTACTGGCGCTCGCTGGGCCGCCCCGGCAAGCGGCGCCTGCTGACCTGGCGCGGCGGCTACCACGGCGACACCTGGCAGCCCATGTCGGTGTGCGATCCCGAGGGCGGGATGCACGAGCTGTGGAGCGGGGTGCTGCCCCGCCAGTTGTTCGCCGACGCACCGCCGACGGAGTACGCACAGGCGTACGCCGATCACCTGGGCGCGCTGATCGAACGCCACGCGGACGAACTGGCCGCGGTGATCGTCGAGCCGGTGGTGCAGGGCGCGGGCGGGATGCGGTTCCACTCCCCCGCGTATCTGCGGGTGCTGCGTCAGGCGTGCGACGCGCACGACGTCCTGCTGGTGTTCGACGAGATCGCGACCGGCTTCGGGCGTACGGGCGCGCTGTTCGCGGCGGAGCACGCGGCGGTGACGCCGGACGTGATGTGCGTGGGCAAGGCGCTGACCGGCGGTTACCTGACGATGGCGGCGACGCTGTGCACCTCGCGGGTGGCCGACGGCATCTCGCGGGGCGAGGTGCCGGTGCTCGCGCACGGGCCGACGTTCATGGGCAATCCGCTGGCGGCGGCCGTGGCCTGCGCCTCGATCGGGCTGCTGCTCGGCCAGGACTGGCTCGCGGAGGTCAAGCGGATCGAGGCGGGCCTGCGGGAAGGGCTCGCGCCCGCCGCCGAACTGCCGGGCGTGCGCGACGTACGGGTGCTGGGCGCGATCGGCGTGGTGCAGCTCGACCACGCCGTCGACATGCGGGCGGCGACGGAGGCGGCGGTGCGCGAGGGCGTGTGGCTGCGACCGTTCCGCGACCTGGTCTACACCATGCCGCCGTACGTCACGGGCGACGCGGACGTCGCGCGGATCGCCCGCGCGGTGTGCGCGGCGGCACGGGAGGGATGACATGCCGGTACTGGTGATCACGGGCACGGGCACGGAGGTCGGCAAGACGGTGGTGACCGCCGCCGTCGCCGCGACGGCGCTGGCGGCCGGCCGGTCGGTGGCCGTGCTGAAGGCCGCGCAGACGGGCGTGGGGCCGGGCGAGCCCGGGGACGCCCAGGAGGCCGCGCGCCTCGCGGGCGCCGTGACGGCGGCCGAAGTGGCTCGCTTCCCGGAACCGTTGGCGCCGGGTACGGCAGCGCGTCGGGCCGGCAGGGCACCGGTGCACCCGGAGGAGGTGGCGGAGAGCGCGGACAAGCTGGCCACCGAGCACGACCTGGTGCTGGTCGAGGGCGCGGGCGGACTGCTCGTACGCTTCGACGCGGCCGGCGGGACACTCGCGGACGTCGCCGGGCTCCTGGGCGCGCCCGTGCTGCTGGTGGTGTCGGCGGGGCTGGGCACGCTGAACACGACGGAGCTGACGGCGCGTGAACTGCGCTCCCGTGGGCTGGAGCTGCCGGGCGTCGTGATCGGCAGCTGGCCGGCGAACCCGGACCTCGCCTCGCGCTGCAACATCGCGGACCTCCCCGACGTGGCCGGGGCGCCCCTGCTGGGCGCCCTGCCCGCCGGGGCGGGGTCCCTGGCACCGGCGGCCTTCCGGACGACGGCACCGCACTGGCTGGCACCCCGGCTGGAGGGCACCTGGGACGCGGACGCGTTCCGGGTGCGCGAGGCACCCTGACCGGACGAGAACGGCACGGCGCGCGCCACCGGCCCGGGCAGCACCCCCGGCGCGCGCCCCCTCAGCAGGGCCGCCGCCGCGCGGGGCGTCCGGGCGTGACCGGGGATGACGCCCAGAGACGTGCCCTGCCCACCGGCACCGGGCACGACGTGGGCCCCGCCCGGCACCCGGACCGGAGGACGCGCGGGGCGCCCTGATCCGACGAGAACGGCACGGCGCGGACGATCCGGACGGAGCACGCGGCGCTCGCCCCGTACACGGCCCTCAGCAGGGCCGTGACCTCGCGGGGCGTCCGGGCGTGACCAGGGGTGGCGTCGGCGCGGGCGGCGGGCGACGGGGTGGGGGCGGGCCGAAGGGGGCCGGTGGTCGGAGCGTGCGGGATGTCCGTACGGGGGACAATCGCGCTAAGGCACCGCCTCGTGAAGGAGGCCCCATGGCGTTGCGATCCTCCCGTTCCCGCGGGGTGCCGCGGGACGCCGTGCACCATCCGCTGTTCGCCCGCTACTACGCCAGGGCCAGCGTGAGCGCCGAGACCCGGCTGGGCATGGCGCGCATGCGTGAACGACTGCTCGCCGGGCTGTCCGGACGGGTGATCGAGATCGGTGCCGGCAACGGCCTGAACTTCGCCCACTACCCCGGCACCGTCTCGGAGGTCGTCGCCATCGAACCGGAGCGCGGGCTGCGGAAGTTGGCCGTGGAGGCGGCACTGCGCGCGCGGCTGCCGGTCGACGTGGCGCCGGGTGCGGCGGAGGCGCTGCCCGTCAAGAGCGAGGCCTTCGACGCCGCCGTGGTCTCGCTCGTGCTGTGCAGCGTCCGTGATGTGCCGCGGGCGCTCGGGGAGCTGAGGCGCGTGCTGCGGCCCGGCGGCGAGGTGCGGTTCTTCGAGCACGGCCGGGGCGGCGGCCGGATGATGACCTTCACCCAGCGCGCGCTGGACCGGACGCTGTGGCCGCCGTTGGGCGGCGGCTGCCATCTGTCCCGGGAACCGGTCGCCGCGCTCCGGGAGGCCGGGTTCACGCTGGGCCCCTACCGGCGGGTGATGATGCCGGAGCACGGGCCCGTGCTGCCCATGTCGTACTGCGTGCTCGGCACCGCGTGGCGGGAGCCCGGGACCGAGGAGTGAGCCGCGGTTCGACGGGTACGGACGCGCCGGAGCCGTCGGACGGGCGGCTCACGGTGTCACACACTCCACTGGCGCAGCTCGCACGCGATGTCCTCGACCGGCGCCTCAGCGCTCCTGACCACCGGGGTGAGACCCCGCACCTGCCAGGGCGCGGTGGCGTGCTGGCGGCCGCCGCGCCCGGGTGATTGACTCCTCGGGGCCCGAAGTCCCCCACGCGCGAGGAGAGTTCATGTCCCGTCCCTTCCGTTTCGGCGTCAACCTGATGACCTCCGCCCCGGCCGACGAGTGGAGCGCGAAGTGCCGGCGCGCCGAGGAGCTCGGTTACGACGTGATCCTGGTCCCGGACCATCTCGGCATGCCCGCGCCGTTCCCGGCGCTGGTCGCCGCCGCACGGGCCACCGAGCGCCCCCGGCTGGGCACGTTCGTCCTGAACGCGGGCTTGTGGAACCCGGCCCTGCTGGCCCGGGAGGTGGCGACCGCGGACGCCCTGACGGGCGGGCGCCTGGAGCTCGGCCTCGGCACCGGCTACGTGCGGGCCGAGCACGACGCGGCGGGGCTGCCGTTCGGCACGCCGGGCGAGCGGGTGGACCACCTGCGGCGCACCGTCGAGGAACTGGAGCGGCTGCTCGGCGACGAGGAGCACCGCCCGCGGCCGGTGCAGCGGCCCGGGGTGCCGCTGCTGATCGGCGCCAACGGCGACCGGATGCTGGAACTGACGGCCCGGCACGCCGCCATCGCCGCGTTCACGGGCGGGCGTTCGGTGCGGGGCAGCACGACGGGGCAGGTGGTGCCCCTCACCGCCGAGGAGCTCGACGAGCGCGTGGCCCGGTACCGGGAGCTGGCCGCGGGCCGCAAGGAACCGGCGGAGCTGAACCTGCTCATCCAGATGGTCGTCGTCACCGAGGACCGCGAGGCCGCCGTCCGCCCCGTCCTGGAGCACGTGCCGCACCTGACCACCGACCAGGTGCTGGAGCTGCCGATCTTCCTGGCCGGGACCCTGGAGGAGATCACCGCGCAGGTCAGGGCGCAGCGTGAGCGGTACGGGTTCACCTACCTGGTCGTGCTGGAGCCGTACATGGAGGCGTTCGCGCCGGTGCTGCGGGCGTTGCGCGCCGCCTGACGGTCCGCATGCCGGAATGCCCGCCCGGGCGCCCGTCGCGCGTGGTGGGATCGCGGCATGACTGATCTGCGGATACGGGCCGCGGGGCCCGAGGACCTGGACGCCGTGCTGGCCTTCTGGAAGGTGGCCGCCGAGGGGACGAGCATCAGCGACGACCGGGACGGCGTGGAGCGGCTGGTCGCCCGTGATCCCGAGTCGCTGGTCCTGGCCGAGCGCGGCGGGGAGCTGGTGGGCACGGTGATCGCGGGCTTCGACGGCTGGCGCTGTCACCTGTACCGGCTGGCGGTGCACCCGGACCACCGTCGTCGGGGGATCGGCTCGGCTCTGCTGGACGCCGCCGAGGAGCGGTTCGTGCGGCTCGGGGGGCGGCGCGGGGACGCGATGGTGCTGGTGCGCAACGAGCGGGCGCAGCATGCGTGGCGGGCCGCCGGGTACGCGCCACAGGAGCAGTGGCAACGCTGGGTCAAGCCCCTCACCGACTGAGGGACACCGACGGAAAGGCGGTGGGCACCGGCGCATGAGCGAGTCCGCATCGGCGCACCTCCCGGCGCACGACATCGCGCGGTCCCCCGGTTCCTGGCCGATCATGGATCCGAGGTGACCCGATGACCGAAGTGCTCCTGCTGCTGGTGGCGATCCTGCTCTCGCTTCTGTGCGGTGCCTTCGTCGCCGCGGAGTTCTCCCTGACCACCGTCGAGCGCGGCGAGCTGGAGCGGGCCGCCGCGCGGGGCGAGCGGGGCGCGGCGAGCGCCCTGAAGGCCGTCCGGAACCTGACGTTCCAGCTCTCCGGGGCGCAGCTCGGCATCACGGTCACGAACCTGGTGGTCGGCATGCTCGCCAAGCCGTCGGTCGCCGCGCTGATCGCGGGCCCGCTGGAGGACGCGGGTATGTCGGGTTCGGCGGCCTCCTCGGCGGCGCTGGTGCTGGGCACGGCCCTGTCCACCGTCTTCCTGATGATCGTCGGTGAGCTGGTGCCCAAGAACTGGGCGATCTCCTCGCCACTGGCCGTGGCCAGGCGGGTGGGCGGTCCGCAGCGCTGGTTCAGCGCGGCCTTCCGCCCCTTCATCACCCACCTGAACAACACGGCCAACCGCGTCGTGCGCCGCTTCGGCGTGGAGCCGGCCGAGGAGCTGGCGTCCGCGCGCGGGCCGCAGGAGCTGGCGGCGCTCGCCCGGCACTCGGCCAAGGAGGGCGCCCTGGAGGCCGACACCGCCGAGTTGTTCGTGCGGACCCTGAACCTGGCCGACCTGTCGGCGGGGAACGTGATGACCCCGCGCGTCCAGGTCGTCGCCCTGGACTCCCGCGCGACCTGCGCGGACGTCGCGAACGCGACGCGGGCGACCGGACTGTCGCGGTTCCCCGTCTACCAGGACAGTCTCGACACCGTGGTGGGGACCGCGCACGTCAAGGACGTACTGGCGGTGCCCGCCGAGCGGCGGCCCGGGATCCCGGTCGCCGAGCTGATGCGCGAGCCGCTGCTGGTTCCGGAGACGCTGACCGTCGACCGGCTCCTGGACCGGCTCTCCGGGCGGCGCACGATGGCCGTCGTCATCGACGAGTACGGCGGGACGGCGGGCGTGGCCACGCTGGAGGACATCGTCGAGGAGGTCGTCGGCGAGGTGCGCGACGAACACGATCCGCACGAGACGCCCGAACTGGTCCCGGCCGGCACCGACGAACAGGGCCACGCCCTGTACTGGGCCGACGGCGCCGCCCGGGTGGACCGGCTCGCGCGTCTTGGGCTCCGGGTGCCGGAGGGGCCGTACGAGACGCTCGCCGGGCTCGTCGCGGCGGGGCTCGGGCGCATCCCCGCGGTCGGCGACACCGTCGAGGTCGCCGGCTGGCGGCTGGACGTGGCGGACGCCACGGGGCGCCGGGCGGCCCGGGTGCTGCTGCACGCGCCGCTCGACGACGCGGGTGCCACCGGTGACACGGACGCCGGCGACGACACGGGGGAGGCCGGGCGGTGACCGCCGTACAGCTGCTGATCGGTCTGGCGACGCTCGTCGTCAACGCGTTCTTCGTCGGCGCCGAGTTCGCGCTGATCTCCGTACGCCGCAGCCAGGTGGAGCAGCACGTCGAAGCAGGGGCGGCGGGTGCGGAGGGCGACCGGCGCGCGAAGAGTGTGCTGTGGGGTCTGGAGCACGTGTCGGCGCTGATGGCGGCGGCCCAGCTCGGCATCACGCTGTGCACACTGGTCCTCGGTGTGGTCGCGGAACCGGCGATCGCGCACCTGCTGGAGCCGGTGTTCCACGCGGTGGGTGTGCCGTCCGGCGCGGGGCACGCGGTGTCCTTCGTGATCGCGCTGGCCCTGGCGACGTATCTGCACATGCTGCTCGGCGAGATGGTGCCGAAGAACATCGCGCTCGCCGAGCCGGTGCGCAGCGCACTGCTGCTCGGGCCGCCGCTGGTGGCGCTGTCCCGGGCGCTGCGCCCGGTGATCTTCACGATCAACGCCCTCGCGAACGCGCTGCTGAGGATGCTCCGGGTCGAGACGAAGGACGAGGTGTCGGCGACCTTCACGGACGCCGAGCTGGCCGAGATCGTCAAGGACGCCGGCGAAGCCGGGCTGATCGACGACCGCGCCCAGGAGCGGCTGCACGACGCCCTGGAGCTGGGCCGGCGCCCGGTGCGGGACGTGGTGCTGCCCCTGGAACGCGTCGTCCACGCGCGCGTGGGCGTCACGCCGGAGCAGTTGGAGCGGCTGTCGGCCGAGTCCGGGTTCTCTCGCTTCCCGGTGGTGGACGACGGGCGGCGGATCGTCGGCTACCTGCATGTGAAGGACGCCCTGGACGCCTCCCCGCGCGACCTGCCGTTCCGGCTGCGGGACATGCGGCCCATCGCGCGGGTGCGGGAGAGCACCCCGTTGGACGACGTGCTGACGGCCATGCGGGGCAGCCGTACGCATCTGGCGGCCGTGCTGGGTTCCGACGGGCGGCTGTCGGGGCTGGTGACCATGGAGGACGTGCTGCGGGAGCTGTTCGGGCAGCGGACCTGAGCCGACGGGGCGGAAGACGCGGAGGGCTCGAGGTGCGGCGGCTCGAGGTGCGGCGGGCTCGAAGGGTGCGGAGCCCGCCGTGTGGCGACGCGGGGAGGGCTCGGCGGGATTCGAGGGTGACCGACCGGCGGGTATGTGCACGGGCTACCATTTCTGTCGCCATGCAGACGAACCCCACCCACACCAGCCTTGTCGCCGTCGGCGACTCCTTCACCGAGGGCATGTCGGACCTGCTGCCCGACGGCTCCTACCGGGGCTGGGCCGACCTCCTCGCCGCCCGGATGGCCGCCCGCTCCCCCGGCTTCCGGTACGCGAACCTCGCGGTGCGCGGGAAGCTGATCGGGCAGATCGTCGACGAGCAGGTGGACGTGGCGGCGGCCATGGGGGCCGATGTGATCACACTGGTCGGCGGGCTCAACGACACGCTGCGGCCCAAGTGCGACATGGCCCGGGTCCGGGATCTGCTGACGCAGGCCGTGGAGCGGCTGGCCCCGAACTGCAAGCAGCTGGTGCTGATGCGCAGCCCGGGCCGCCAGGGTCCGGTGCTGGAGCGGTTCCGGCCCCGGATGGAGGCGCTGTTCTCCGTCATCGACGACCTGTCCGCCCGGCACGGCGCCGTGGTCGTCGACCTGTACGGGGCGGACTCGCTGGCCGACCCGCGCCTGTGGGACGTGGACCGGCTGCATCTGACCGCCGAGGGGCACCGCCGGGTCGCGGAGGCCGTGTGGCAGACGCTCGGCTACGAACCCGAGGACCCGCACTGGCACGCGCCGATCCCGGCGGCCCCGCCGCCGGGCTGGATCACACGCCGGACCGCGGACGTCCGGTTCGCCCGGCAGCACCTGCTGCCCTGGATAGGCCGCAGGCTGACCGGCCGGTCGTCCGGGGACGGCCTGCCGCCCAAGCGCCCGCAACTGCTGCCGTACGAGGACCTGGCGCCGTGATCCCCCGGCCCCCGAGGCCTTCGTAGGTTCCGACGAAGAGCCCGGTGGCGCTGGCCTGCAGGAATCGCCAGTAGAATCTGTCCACGTGACTTCTGCGCCCGCCAAGCCCCGCATCCCGAACGTCCTCGCCGGACGCTACGCCTCCGCCGAGCTCGCCACGCTCTGGTCGCCCGAGCAGAAGGTGAAGCTGGAGCGGCAGCTCTGGCTCGCCGTGCTGCGGGCCCAGAAGGACCTCGGCATCGAGGTGCCCGACGCCGCGCTCGCCGACTACGAGCGCGTCCTCGACCAGGTCGACCTGGCCTCGATCGCCGAGCGCGAGAAGGTCACGCGGCACGACGTGAAGGCGCGGATCGAGGAGTTCAACGACCTCGCCGGGCACGAGCACGTGCACAAGGGCATGACCTCCCGCGACCTGACGGAGAACGTCGAGCAGCTGCAGATCCGGCTGTCGCTGGAGCTGGTCCGCGACCGTGCGGTGGCGGTCCTGGTTCGCCTGGGCAAGCTGGCCGGCGAGTACGGCGAGCTGGTCATGGCCGGCCGTTCGCACAACGTCGCGGCGCAGGCCACGACGCTGGGCAAGCGGTTCGCCACCGCCGCCGACGAGCTGCTCGTCGCGTACGGCCGGGTGGAGGAGCTGCTCGGCCGCTACCCGCTGCGCGGCATCAAGGGCCCGGTCGGCACCGCCCAGGACATGCTGGACCTGCTCGGCGGGGACGCCGGCAAGCTCGCGGAGCTGGAGCAGCGGATCGCGGGGCACCTCGGCTTCTCGCAGGCGTTCACCTCGGTCGGCCAGGTCTACCCGCGCTCCCTGGACTACGAGGTCGTCACCGCGCTGGTGCAGCTGGCGGCGGCGCCGTCGTCGCTGGCGAAGACGATCCGGCTGATGGCCGGGCACGAGCTGGTCACCGAGGGCTTCAAGCCCGGCCAGGTCGGCTCCTCCGCGATGCCGCACAAGATGAACACCCGCTCCTGCGAGCGTGTGAACGGCCTGATGGTGATCCTGCGCGGCTACGCCTCGATGACCGGTGAGCTGGCGGGCGACCAGTGGAACGAGGGCGACGTGTCCTGCTCGGTGGTGCGCCGGGTCGCTCTGCCGGACGCGTTCTTCGCGCTGGACGGGCTGCTGGAGACGTTCCTGACGGTGCTCGACGAGTTCGGCGCCTTCCCGGCGGTCGTGGCCCGGGAGCTGGACCGCTACCTGCCGTTCCTCGCCACCACCAAGGTGCTGATGGCCGCGGTGCGGGCCGGTGTCGGCCGTGAGGTCGCGCACGAGGCGATCAAGGAGAACGCCGTCGCCTCCGCGCTGGCGATGCGCGAGCAGGGCGCCGAGCGCAACGAGCTCCTGGACAAGCTCGCCGCCGACGAGCGCATCCCGCTCGACCGCGCCGGACTGGACGCGCTGATGGCCGACAAGCTGTCCTTCACGGGCGCCGCGGCCGACCAGGTCGGCGTCGTCGTCGGCCGGATCGAGGAGATCGTCAAGCAGCACCCGCAGGCCGCGGGCTACACCCCGGGAGCGATCCTCTGACGCGCTTCACCCGGGCCGAGCTGGAGGCCGCCCGCGACCGTCTCGTACCGGACGTCGTCGCGGACGGTCTCAGCGTGCTGTTCTGCGGTATCAACCCCGGCCTGCTGTCGGCGGCGACGGGGCACCACTTCGCCCGTCCCGGCAACCGCTTCTGGCCGGTGCTGCACCTGTCCGGGTTCACACCGCGGTTGCTGAAGCCGTCGGAGCAGGACGAGTTGCCGTCGTACGGGCTCGGCATCACCAACGTCGTCGCGCGTGCCAGCGCGCGGGCGGACGAGCTGAGCGCCGAGGAGTACCGGGAGGGCGGGCGGCTGCTGGCGCTGAAGGTGGCGCGTTTGCGGCCCCGTTGGCTGGCCGTGGTCGGTGTCACCGCCTACCGGTCGGCGTTCGACGACCGCGGTGCCCGGGTGGGACCGCAGGAGCGGACGATCGGCGACACCCGCGTGTGGGTACTGCCCAACCCCAGCGGGCTCAACGCGCACTGGACGACGCAGACGATGGCGGAGGAGTTCGCGCGGCTGCGGGTCGCGGCTCAGGCGTAGCCGGCGGTCAGGGCGGGGCGGTCTCCGTGACGACGGCCAGCAGCTGCACCTCGTCCGTCTCGTCCCGGTCGGCGACGGCCACCGCGACCCAGCGGCCGGTGCCCTGCGCCTCCCAGAGGTACGCCACGCGGGCCCGGGCGCCGAGGCCGGCCCACGGCTCGGGTATGTCCTCCCCCTCGGTCCGCAGCAGGACCGTCTCCAGGTTCCAGGGGTCCGTCTCCCCCCAGCGCGGGGCGAGGCACTCGTAGAGGGCGTCCCGGAACTTCTCGTACTGCCCCACCGTCACCGCCCGCTCCGCCGGATCGCCGACGCGCAGGCCGTGGCTGCTCGCCAGCACCGCCACGAAGTGGCCGGGTCCCCCTGTGCCCCCGGCCGACGGGCCGTGCTCCGCCGGAAAGGGACGGAAGCACAGCTCGTCGATGAGGGCGAAGTGCTGGGCGATGTTCATGCCGTCCAGTAAAGCGGCCACCACTGACAATTGGCGGGGCGTCAGCCGACCGGCGGCGGTCAGGCGTCCCGGCGGCGCAGCCGCCAGGCTCCCGCGAGGAGCGCGGCCGCCGCCCACAGCGCGGTCACCGCGAGCCCCGTCCAGGGCCCCAGACTTCCGTCGTGCGTCTGGTACAGGACGATCTGCCCTGCCTTGTCCGGCAGGAAGTCGGCGGCACCGCCCGCCGTGTCCCCGATCACGAAGGAGACGACGAGGATGAACGGGATCAGGGTGGACAGGGTGGCCACACCGCTGCGGAACAGGGTGGTGAGGCCGGCCGCGAACAGGGCGATCAGCATGAAGTAGATCCCGCAGCCCACGACGCCGCGCACCTGCTCGCCGGCGGTGAGGCCGTCCGCCGCCGGGCCGAGACCCGAGCGGGCCGCGACGAGGGCGGCGAACGCGGTGACCAGCCCCACGACGAGGGCCGGTACGGCGACGACCGTCAGCTTCGCCGCGAACCACCGGCCGCGCTGCGGAACGGCGGCCAGCGAGAGCCGGATCCCGTTGCCGTGGTACTCGGACGACACGACCAGGGCCCCGAAGGCGATCGCGGCGATCTGGCCGGGCAGCACGCCGGACAGGGCCGTGAACAGCGGGTCGAAATCCGGGTCGGAGGTCTCGGAGACCCCTGCCAGCGCGGAGAACGCCGTGGTGACGGCGAACACGGCCAGCAGGGTGCCGTACAGCGAGCGCAGGGTGCGGACCTTGAGCGCCTCCGCGCGGAGTACGGGCGTGAACTGCATGATCAGGCCTCCTGGTGTTGTGCGGTGAACTCGGTCTCGTCGGCCGTCAGGTCGAGATAGGCCTGTTCCAAGGTGCCCTCGTCCGCGGTGAGTTCGAGTACCGGTACGCCCGCGTCGGACATGACGCGGCCGATGTCGTCCACGCGCGCGTGGTGCACGGTCCAGTACCCGTCGTGTTCCACGGCGTCGTGGCCGTGCCGGGCGAGGACGGCCTTCAGCGCGGTGGCGTCCGACGTGCGGACCCGTACGCGGGGTTGCACGCGCGCGTCGATGAACTCCCGCATCGGAGTGTCGGCGAGCAGCCGGCCCCGGCCGAGGACGACCAGGTGGTCGGCGAAGGACGCGGTCTCGTTCATCAGGTGGCTGGAGACCAGCACCGTGCGCCCCTCGGCGGCGAGCCGGCGCAGCAGCTCGCGGATCCAGATGATGCCTTCGGGATCCAGTCCGTTGGAGGGCTCGTCCAGCATCACCACTTCGGGATCGCCCAGCAGGGCGGCGGCGATCCCCAGGCGTTGGCGCATGCCCAGGGAGTACGTCCGTACCCGGCGGCGGGCCACCGACGCGATGCCCGTCTCCTCCATCACCGCGTCGACCCGGCGCGCCGGAATGCGGTTGCTCGCCGCCAGGACGCGCAGGTGGTCCCGCGCGGTGCGCGAACCGTGGGCCGAGTGCGCGTCGAGCAGGGCACCGACGTGCCGCAACGGCTCGTGGAGGGCGGTGTAGGGGCGGCCGCCGACCGTCGCGGTCCCGGAGGTGGGCCGGTCGAGGCCGAGGACGAGCCGCATGGTGGTGGACTTCCCGGCGCCGTTGGGGCCGAGGAAGCCTGTGACGCGGCCGGGGCGCACGGTGAAGGTGAGGTCGTCGACCGCTCGCCGGGTGCCGTACTCCTTGATGAGGTTCTGGACGTCGATGCTGGTCATGGCAGCAGCGTGCCGGTTCGTACGGGGCAGGTCCTCCCCCGCCGGTGGAGATCGTCTCCCCCGTGCGGGGGAGGCCCGCTGTCAGTGGCGGCTGGCACCATGGCGCAATGGCCCGCCTGCTGCGCCCGCTGTTCCGGGGGACGACCTACACACGGCTGCTGCACCTGTGGGTGCCCATGCTCGTGGTGAGCGTGTGGGTGTTCATCGACGACGAAAGCCTGTGGGTGCCCGCGGCAGTGCTGATCCCCCTCGGGTTCGTCCCGGCGGTGCGGACCGGCGAGGGCGTGCAGGCCCGTCTGCTCCTCTCCCCCGGCCATGAGGACTCAGCCTTCTCGGTCGCACCCTCGGCGACCTGGCGCGACCGGCTGCGCACGGTGGCGTGGCTGGAGTTGCGCATGGCGCTGGGCGGTTTGACCGCGGTCGCCTGCGTCTGGCTGCCGGTTCTCACCGTCGAGCTGGTCCGGCTCGCCCTGGGGCACCGGATCGCCGACATACCGGTGCTGCGGGACGCCGAGCCGCACTCGGCGTACGCGCTTCTCGCGCTGCTTCCCCTCCTCGCGCTGTACGGCGCCGTGGTGGGCCTCGGCATCCTCGCGACGGCGGGGGCCCGCGCGCTCCTCGGCCCGTCCGCCGCCGAGCGACTCGAGGCCCTCGAGGAGCGCACCGAGCAGCTCCTGGAGCGCACCCGCATCGCCCGCGAGCTGCACGACTCCATCGGTCACGCGCTGACCGTCGCCGTCGTGCAGGCGGGGGCCGCCCGCGCGGCCGGCAGTCCCGACTTCACCGAACGGGCCCTGACCGCGATCGAGGAGACCGGCAGGGCCGCCCTGGAGGATCTGGAGCGGGTGCTCGGCGTGCTGCGGGAGGCGGAGCGGCCCGTGAGCGCCAGACCGACGCTCACGGACGCCGACCGTCTGCTGGAGTCCGCCCGCGCCTCCGGGGCCGAGGTCGACGCCGAGGTCACGGGTCCGTTGGAGACCCTGCCGGGCCCGGTCTCCCGGGAGGGCTACCGCATTCTCCAGGAGGCGCTGACCAACGTGCTGCGGCACGCGGGTGCGGTGCCGACGCGGGTCCGCGTCGAGGTGGCGGACGGTGCGCTCAGCCTGACGGTGCGCAATCCGCTGCCGGACGGGAGGGCCGGGACCGGGCGCGGCAGCGGGCTGCGCGGCATACGCGAGCGGGCCGCGCTGCTGGGCGGGCGTGCGCACACGGGGCCCGACGGCGCGGGTGACTGGCTGGTGCGGGTCGAGCTGCCGCTCGGCTGATCTACGCTGGGCGGATGCCGGTCAGAGTGCTCCTCGTCGACGACGAACCCCTCGTACGCGCCGGTCTGCGGGCCGTGCTGGAGGCGCAGCCGGACATCGAGGTGGTCGGGGAGGCGGCCGACGGGGCGGCGGTCATTCCGCTGGTGCGTCAGGTACGGCCGGACGTGGTCGCCATGGACGTCCGCATGCCGCTGCTGGACGGCATCGAGGCCACCCGCGCGCTGCTGCGGACGGTGGCCGACCCGCCGAAGATCCTCGTGGTGACGACCTTCGAGAACGACGAGTACGTGTACGAGGCGCTGCGCGCGGGCGCCGACGGGTTCCTGCTGAAGCGGGCCCGGCCGGCCGAGATCGTGCACGCGGTACGGCTGATCGCCGAGGGGGAGTCCCTGCTGTTCCCCGCCTCGGTGCGGCGGCTCGCCGCCGAGTACGGCGACGGTGGCGGGAACCGCGCGGCCCGCGCCGAGTTGGAGCGGGCGCGGCTGACCGAGCGGGAGGGCGAGGTGCTGCGGCTGATGGCGCGCGGGCTGTCGAACGCGGAGATCGCCGCCCGGCTGGTGGTCGGCACGGAGACGGTGAAGTCGCACGTGAGCGCGGTCCTGGCGAAGCTGGGGGCACGCGACCGCACCCAGGCGGTGATCACGGCGTACGAGTCGGGGTTCGTGGCGCCCGGATGAGGCACCCCTGCGGTCCGGGATCGGGCGGACCGGCTCTCGCCGGGGCGGAGCGGGCCGAGTACGATCCGGCCAACACGCGCACGAGCTGGGAGGACGGACGTTGGGAGGGCTGACCGGCGGGGATCCGTCGCTGCTGCGGAGGATCAACTCCGCGGTGGTGCTGCACGCGCTGCGTGCCACGGACTGTGCGACGCTGACCGAGATCACCCGGGTGACGGGGCTGTCCCGGCCGACCGTCGAGGGTGTCGTCGAGGGGCTGATCGAGGCCGGTCTGGTCGTGGAGACGGCCGCCGACGAGGGTGCGGCCCGGCGGCAGGGGCGGCCCGCGCGGCGTTTCCGGTTCCGGGCGGAGGCCGGGCACCTTCTGGGTCTGGAGATCGGGCCGCACCGTGTCGCCGCGCTCCTGTCCGACCTGGACGGCCGGGTGATCGGCGCCCAGGCCAAGGACGTCGACGAGTCCGCCCCGGCCGACGAGCGTCTGGAGCGGCTGCGCACCGCGGTCGCCGAGCTGCTGCGCCGGGCCGGTGTCGCGCGTGGCTCACTGCGGGCCGTGGGGGCCGCCACGCCCGGGATCGTCGAGGCGGACGGCACGGTCCGGCTGAGTACCGCTCTGCCGCAGTGGACGGGGTTGCGCCTGGGCGAGCGGCTGAGCCGTTCCTTCAAGTGCCCGGTGCTGGTGGAGAACGACGCGAACGCGGCGGCGGTCGCCGAGCACTGGAAGGGTGCCGCGACCGAGTCCGACGACGTCGTGTTCGTGCTGGCCGGGCTGAGCCCGGGGGCCGGGGCGCTGATCGGCGGGCGGCTGCACCGCGGGTACGGGGGCGCGGCCGGTGAGATCGGCGCGCTGCACCTGCTGGGCCGGGACGTGACTCCGGAGACGCTGCTGTCCACCACGGACCAGCCCCTGCACCCGCTGGACGAGCAGGCGGTCGCCAGGGTCTTCGCCGAGGCCCGCGAGGGCGACCGGCGGGCCCGCGCGGCCGTCGAGCGCTTCATCCAGCGGCTGGTGCACGACGTGGCGGCGCTGGTGCTGGCCCTGGACCCGGAGCTGGTCGTCATCGGCGGCTGGGCGGCCGGGCTGGACGGCGTACTGGAGCCGTTGCGGCGGGAGCTGGCCCGCTACTGTCTGCGGCCGCCGAAGGTCGCCCTGTCGCTCCTCGGCGAGGCCGCCGTCGCGACGGGCTCGCTGCGGCTGGCCCTCGACCACGTGGAGGAGCAGTTGTTCGCGGTGGAGGGCGCGACGGCCCGCCGCTGACCCGGGCGCCGAAGACCGGTCGGCGCGGCCCCGGATCGACGCCCACCCCGTCAGGACGCCGGCCGCAGGGCCCGGCACCACGGTGTCCCACGACCCACGGCCCCACCCCGGGCACCGACCCCGGCCGCGCACCCCACGGAGCTACCCCCCAGGGCCCGGCATCACGACGCCCCACGAGGCCCACGGACCCCCCGGGCACCGACCCGCGCGCGACCCGCTCGAACCACACGAACCACACAACGATCCAGCACCCCGTGCGTCCCGGCCGTACCGGCTCACGACCCCGGCCGCGCACCCCACGGAGCCGCCCCCGGGGCCCGGCCCGGCACACTTCGCTCACCGCACGGCCGGACACGGTCCAGCACCTCGCGGCACCCGCGGCGCCGCACCGGTAACGGCGCCGGCCGGCTCGATACCGCGGGTGCCGGTGGCGCCCGGGATGCGCGCGATCACGTCTCGGGACGGTCCCGGCGAGGCTCGGTCGGCGGCCGGTTCAGGAGGCCCGGGTCTGTGGGCCGTGGTGGATCTCCACGTCGCCGAAGTCCCCGAACGTCAGCCGGCAGGTGTCCGCGCGGTAGGTGGCGACGGAGAGTGCGGCGGTGCGGCCCTCGGCGAGGTACCGGGTGGTGACCACGAGGACGGGCGCTCCCGGGAGGCGGTCCAGCTCCTTCGCGTCCTCGGCGCCGGCCGATCCCAGCTCCACGGCGCTCTCCTGCCCCACCAGCTCGCCGCGCTGCAGTTCGCGCAGCACGGCACGCGCGCGTGCGGCGCCGGAGGGCGCGTCGATGGCGGTGAGGTCGGGCACCGAGGCCGACGGGATGTACAGCAGCTCCGCCGCGACCGGCCGGCCGTGCGTCACGCGGGAGCGGCGGACGGTGTGCACGGGCTCGTCCCGCCCGGTCTCCAGGGCGTCGGCGACGGCCGCGGGCGGGGCCGTGAGGACGCAGTCGGCCGGCTGCCAGGCGTCGTCGGCCGTCCCGGGCCAGGCATGCTGCCGGGTGCCGACGGCCACGCCCACGCGCGGCGGGGCGACGGTCGTACCGACACCGCGGCGGCGTTGGAGCCTGCCTTCCAGTTCGAGCTGCTCCAGGGCCTGGCGGAGCGTGGCGCGGGCGACGCCGAACCGAGCGGCGAGGTCGCGCTCGTTGGGCAGGACCTCGCCCACCGAGAACTCCGAGTCCAGGGCCTCGCTGAGCACGGTCCTGAGGTGCCAGTACTTCGGTTCCGGCACCGAGTCCAACTGCGTGGTCCCCACCCTGTCCTCCGCAATCGCCGTGGTCCGGCGGCGTTTTGACGCCCTTGTTTATTAAAGGTTGTTGCAGTTCTCTGCGACCATAAAACGGCCCACACCCTTGGTCAAGACCAATCCTCGATCCCCCAGGTGACCCCCCGGGTGATCGCGAGGGACCACGAGGGACCGGCTTCGTGACTGGACGGCGAAGCCCCCGTCGCGGGACGGAGGCTTCGGCGGGAGCAGGGGCGAGCGGTCAGGCGTCGGCCAGGGATCGCAGTTTGTCCGGGTTGCGGATGATGTAGAGCGACTGGATGCGCCCGTCGGCGACGTCCAGCTGGAAGACGGAGTCGGGCTTGCCTCCGGACAGGACCAGGACTGCCGGGCCGCCGTTGACCTCAAGGAAGCGGAAGGAGAGGTCCGGGACGCTCTTGCGCGCGGCGCCGAGCAGGAAGGGGCCCACCTTGGCGGGGCTCTCCAGCACGCGCAGCGGTGCCCTGGACTTCCCACCGCTGTCACCCACCAGCCGGACGTCGGGCGCGAGCATCGCCATCAGACCTTCGAGGTCGCCGTCGGTCGCGGCGGCGAGGAACCGTTCGGTGAGGTCCCGGCGCTGCACCGGGTCGACGTCGAAGCGGGGCCGTCGCTCGTCGAGGTGTTTGCGGGCCCGCCCGGCGAGCTGGCGCACGGCGGCCTCGCCCCGCTCCAGCATGGCGGCGATCTCCGCGTACGGGTAGCCGAACGCCTCCCTGAGGACGAACACCGCCCGCTCCAGCGGTGACAGCGACTCCAGGACGACGAGGACGGCGAAGGAGACCGTGTCGGCGAGCACGGCCCGCTCGGCCGTGTCCGGCACGGTGTCGCCGAAGTCGGTGACACAGGGCTCGGGCAGCCACGGGCCGACGTACGTCTCGCCCCGGGACTTGATCTGGCGCAGCCGGTCGACGGCGAGGCGGGTGGTGACGCGCACCAGGTAGCCGCGGGGCTCACGGACGCCGGACCGGTCGCCCCCGGACCAGCGCAGCCAGGCCTCCTGGACCACGTCCTCCGCGTCGGCCAGACGGCCCAGCATGCGGTAGGCGACACCCAGGAGGACGGGACGGTGCTCTTCGAAGACGTCGGTCGCGGTTTCGGTGGCCACCGCTCCATCCCAGCCGACGCGTCCGGCCGTGTCCAGGCGGAATCGCCCGGGCCCGCACCACGACCCCACAGGGCGCCGGGGCCGCCCCGGGACGAACAGCGACCGGGGGCTACCCGTCGGTAGCTCTTACTGACAGGCTGTCTACGCAACGACGTCATCGTTCGCGTGTTCCCGAAACGTTCGTGTGTTCCCGACAAGGAGCCCCATGACCGCCACGCTCTCCTTCACGGCCCCCACCGGGCACGGTCCGCTGGACGTCACCCTCGCCCACACGCGCGTGGGCACCGGCGAGCCGCTGCTCCTGCTGCACGGCATAGGTCACCACTGGCAGGCCTGGGGCCCCGTGGTCGACATCCTCGCGACCGAGCGCGAGGTGATCGCGGTGGATCTGCCGGGGTTCGGACAGTCGTCCGCACTGCCGCGCGGACTGCCGCACGACCTGCCGACGACCACCGAGGTGCTGAGCGCCTTCTGCGCGGCGCTGGGAATCGACCGGCCGCACGTGGCCGGCAACTCGCTGGGCGGCCTGCTGGCCCTGGAACTGGGCCGCCGGAACCTCGTGCGGTCGGTCACCGCCCTGTCTCCGGCCGGGTTCTGGACGCAGGCCGAGCGGCGCTACGCCTTCGGCGTCCTGCGGGGGATGCACCGGACCGCGCGCGGACTGCCCCTCCCGCTGGTCGAGCGGCTCTCCCGCACCGCGGCCGGCCGGACCGCCCTGACCAGCACGATCTACGCCCGCCCCGGCCGCCGCTCCCCCGAGGCCGTGGTCGCCGAGACCCTCGCCCTGGCCCACGCCGAGGGGTTCCACGAGACGCTGCGGGCCGGACGGAGCGTGCTGTTCACCGACGACGTCCCCGGCATCCCCGTCACCGTGGCATGGGGCAACCGGGACCGGCTGCTCCTGCCCCGGCAGGGGGTACGCGCCAAGCACACCATTCCGCGGGCCCGGCTGGTGCGGCTGCCCGGCTGCGGCCACGTCCCGATGAACGACGACCCGGCCCTGGTCGCCCGCGTCCTCCTGGACGGCAGTCGCGCCCAGGAGGCGAGCGCCCTGAGGACCTCCGTCACCGCGGTCGGGTGGTGAAGCATGCGCACGGTCTCCGGATGGACGCTCCGCAGGGCGACGCCGGCCAGGTAGCGGCCCTGCACCTGCTCCAGGGCGCACGGGTCCTCCGTGGAACCCCGGGCCGCGGCGTCCGCCACTCCCACTGACGCCCGGCCCCCTCCAACCCGCCGTAAAGTGGGGACGATTGGGCAGACGCGACGCTCGGGGGGCGCCTTCATGACATCCGTGCCGACCGGTGCGGGCGGCCCGCCGGGCTCCACCGACCGCAGTGCCGCGTGGGAACTGCTGCTGCCCGCCGCCTCCGCACCGGCACGCGCACGTGGCCGCGCCCTCCAGGCGGCGCTGCGGGAGGCGGTCCGCTCGGGCAGGCTGACGCCGGGCACGCGCCTGCCGTCGAGCCGGGACCTCGCCGCCGACCTCGGGGTGTCGCGTGGGCTGGTGACGGATGCGTACGAGCAGTTGACCGCCGAGGGATACCTGCGCAGCGGGCTGGGCGCGGGGACCTGGGTGGGCGACGCGGTACGGGCGGCCCGCCCACGCGCGCGTGACCTCGCCCCGCGCTCCCCGGGCGCCCGGGCCGACTTCGTGCCGGGGACGCCGGACCTGTCGCTCTTCCCGCGTGCGGCGTGGGCGGCGGCGCAGCGGGGCGTGCTGACGGAGCTGCCCCACGAGGGCCTCGGCTATCCCGACCCGCGTGGACTGCCCCGGCTGCGGACCGCGCTGGCCGAGCTGCTCGCACGGCGCCGCGGTGTGGCGGCGGACCCGGAGCGGATCGTGGTGGTCTCCGGGGTGGCGCAGGCGTCGGCGCTGCTCGGAAGCGTCCTCCACGCGCGCGGGACACGCCGCGTCGGCGTGGAGGACCCCGGCAGTCCGCAGCACGAGGCCCTGTACGCGTCGGCGGGCGTCAGCACCGTGCCGCTGCCCCTGGACGCCGAGGGACTCGCCGTCGGCCCGCTGCGCGCCTCGGGGGTACGGGCCGTCGTGACGACGCCCGCGCACCAGTTCCCGACGGGGATCGCCTACTCCGCGCGGCGGCGCGCCGAACTGCTGGACTGGGCGCGGTCCGTGGACGGTCTCCTCCTCGAGGACGACTACGACGGCGACTTCCGCTACGACCGCGCTCCCGTGGGCGCGCTCCAGGGGCTCGATCCGGAACACGTCGCCTACACGGGTTCGGTCAGCAAGTCCCTCGCCCCGGGGCTGCGACTGGGCTGGCTGCTGGTACCGGAGTGGCTGGCGGACGACGTCGTCGAGCGCAAACGCACCATGGACCTCGGGCATCCGGCCCTCGACCAGGCCCTCTTCGCCCGGTTCGTGGAGCGCGGCGACTACGACCGCCAGTTGCGCGTCTGCCAGCGCGCCTACCGTGAGCGGCGCGACGCGCTGGTCGCCGCGCTCGAGGAACACTTTCCCGGCGCGGAGGTCTCCGGCATCGCCGCCGGCCTGCACGCCATCGCCGCGCTTCCCGAGCGGTACGGCCCCCAGGGGCGCTTCCTGGCGCGCGTGGCGGAGGCCGGGGTCGCGGTGCGTTCGCTGGCGGAGTACGGGCACGCGGTGGGCGGCGAGGAGGCGGGGAAGGAGGTGCGGCTGGTGCTGGGGTACGCGCACCTGACGCCGGGGCGGATCCGGTCGGGGGTGGAGCTGATGGCACGGGCCGTGTGACCGGGCGGGTGAGGTGCCCCGTGCGCGGGCGTCCGGTTGTCGGCGGCGGCGGACGTGGCTTCGCCACCGCACACCACGTGTGGCCCGGGCGCGGGCGTCCCGTTGTTCACCGGGTGTTTCCGTGGCCGCCGCGCCGCGCCAGTAGGTCTGGCTCTGCACACCGGCCGCACCACTGGCCGGATCCCGTCCCTGGAGGCGCATCCATGTCACACCATCCGTTGCCCGGTCGCCGCAGCGTGCTGCGCGGCTCCCTCGCCGCGTCGGCGGCCCTGACCATGCCCACGGCCCTCGGGGCGGCGCCGGCGTTCGCCCGCTCCGGGCGGCCGGGAGCGGGCTGGGGCGTGCAGACGGGAGACGTGACCTCCCACTCGGGTCTGGTGTGGGTGCGCTCCGACCGGCCGGCCCGGATGATCGTCGAGACGTCCGCGACCGAGTCGTTCCGCAACCCGCGCCGCTGGCACGGCCCCTTGCTCGGCCGGGACACGGACTTCACCGGCACCACCCGGCTGCGCGGCCTGCCCCCGGGCGAGCAGATCCACTACCGCGTCCTCCTCGCCGACCCGGACGATCCGCGCCGCACCGGCGAACCGGTGCCCGGCACCTTCCGCACGGTGCCGGTCCGCCGGCGCGACGGCGTGCGGTTCGTGTGGTCCGGCGACCTGGCGGGCCAGGGCTGGGGCATCAACCCCGACCTCGGCGGCTACCGCATCTACGACGCGATGGGCGCGCTGGACCCGGACTTCTTCCTGTGCAGCGGCGACAACATCTACGCCGACGGCCCCATCCCGTCGACGGCCGCCCTGCCCGACGGCAGCACGTGGCGGAACATCACCACCGAGGAGAAGTCCAAGGTCGCCGAGACCCTGGCCGAGTTCCGCGGCAACTTCCGCTACAACCTGCTCGACGAGAACCTGCGCCGCTTCAACGCCCAGGTCCCGTCGGTCGTCCAGTGGGACGACCACGAGGTGCGCAACAACTGGTACCCGGGCCAGGTGATCGCGGAGACCGACAGCCGCTACACCGAGAAGAGCGTGGACGTACTGGCCGCCCGGGCGCGGCGGGCGTTCGGCGAGTACTTCCCGATCTCCACGCTGCGCCCCGGCGCGCGGGAGGGGCGCGTGCACCGGGTCCTCCACCAGGGCCCGCTGCTGGACGTGTTCGTGCTGGACATGCGGACATACCGCGACGCCAACTCGCCCGGCGACCAGACCGTGGACCCGCAGGGCATCCTGGGCCGTGAGCAACTGGAGTGGCTCAAGAGGGAGTTGTCGCGCTCGCGCGCGGTGTGGAAGGTGATCGCCGCCGACATGCCCATCGGGCTGGTCGTGCCCGACACCACCGAGGGGAGGGCGAACGTCGAGGCGGTGGCGCAGGGTGATCCCGGGGCACCGCTGGGCCGCGAGCTGCAGATCGCCGAGCTGCTGCGCTTCGTCAAGCACCGGCGGATCACCGGCACGGTGTGGCTGACGGCCGACGTGCACCACACCTCGGCACAGCACTACCAGCCCGCCCGCGCGGCGTTCACCGATTTCGAGCCGTTCTGGGAGTTCGTCTCCGGGCCGCTCAACGCGGGCGCGTTCCCGGCCAGCGCCCTCGACGGCACCTTCGGCCCGGAGCGGGTGTTCGTGAAGGCGCCGACCGCCTCGAACGTCTCTCCCGCGGGGGGTTACCAGTTCTTCGGCGAGGTCGAGATCGACGGCGACAGCGCCGAGATGACGGTGCGGCTGCGGGAGCAGGACGGCACGGTGCTCTTCACGAAGGTGCTCCGGCCGGGCCGGGTCGGCCAGTAGTTCAGTAACCTGTCGGGTGTGGCCGCGCACCGGCGTCATCCCCCGGTGCGCGGCTCCTCCGGTCGGCTGCCTCCTCACTGGTAAAAAGAGCAACAAATGTCCCAGAAGCCTTCTTTACCCATCGGTCACAGAGCGTTCGCGACCACGCAACACCGTTCCTTCACAGTGGCCGCATGAGTCGAGACATGTCTGATGTGACGGATGCCGTGGCGCGCCTCGTCGAGCACGGCCCCGCGGTGCCCGCCATGCTGCTGGCCCCGGTGGCCGCCCTGATCGCCACGGCGGGCTTCCACACCCGGTGGTCACGGCGCCACGGACACGCCCCACCGGCGGACGATACCGGCGCCCGGCCGCCGACCACCGGGGAGCGGGCCGGGCCGTCCGACCGGAACGACGGGCCAGTGCCGGGGACGGCGGCGGAAGCCGGGGCCGGGTCCACGGCCGGCACCGACGCCGGGGACAGCGCGCTGTGGCGGATGCGGACGACGGTGCGGGACGCTCCGGGATCGCTGGCCGTGCTGTGCGCGGCCCTCGCCGACCGGCGGGTCGACATCCTGAGCCTGCAGACGCACCCGCTCGCCGAGGGCACGGTGGACGAGTTCCTGCTCCGCGCCCCGGGTGAGCTGACCGGGTCCGAACTGGCCGACGTGGTGTCGACGGCGGGCGGCGCCGACACCTGGACCGAGCGGGCGGACGCCCACGATCTGGTGGACGCGCCGACCCGGGCACTGGGGCTGGCGACCCGGACCGCCCTGGACCCGGCGGAACTTCCGCTGGTGCTGCGGCAGTTGCTGGGCCGGTGCACCATCCGGTCACTGCCCGCGGCGGTCCGAGGACGTACGACGGACGACGTGCCGCCGGAGGGCGCCCTGGAGGACACCGTGCTGCGGCTGCGCGCGCCGGAGGGCGGAGTGATCAGCGTGGAGCGGCCGTATCTGCCCTTCACCCCGGCCGAGTTCGCCAGGGCGCGGGCGCTGGTCGAGCTGGACGCCCGGCTCGGCCCCCGCGTCCCCCGCGGCCAGGACGTGCTGACGCTGCCCGAGGGGAGCGACATCACGGTCCGCAGGGCCGACACCCGTGACGTTCCGGCGGCGAAGGCGATGCACGAGCGGTGCTCGGCGCAGACGCTCGCCCTGCGGTACCACGGACCGGTCAAGGACGCCGACCGGTATCTGAACCACCTGCTCAGCCCACGCTTCGGCCGCACCCTCGCCGTGCAGAGCGCCTCCGGGCGGATCGTCGGCCTGGGTCATCTGATGTGGGACGGGGACGAGACGGAGGTGGCGCTGCTCGTCGAGGACGCGTGGCAGCGTCGCGGCATCGGCGGCGAACTCCTCGGCCGCCTCGTCGCGATGGCGGCGGAGACGGGGTGCGAGAGCGTGTACGCGGTGACGCAGGCCTCCAACACCGGCATGGTCGCCGCGATGCGCGGCCTGGGCCTCCCCCTCGACTACCAGATCGAGGAGGGGACCCTGGTCATCACGGCCCGCCTGGACGCCGCGGCCCGGGCCGCGGCGCGGCTGACACACGGGGAGCGGATCGGCACGGAGTGAGCGGGCGGGCGGTGTCGCGGTCAGTCGGCCCGCGACAGCGCCTCCCGCGGCGGGATCGCCTCGGCCGCCCGCTCCCCCAGCGCCCGGTCCAGGTCGGCCCACAGGTCGTCGACGTCCTCCAGGCCGACCGACAGCCGCAGCAGCCGGTCGCCGACGCCGGCGCCCTTGCGGTCGTCGGCGTCCACGATGCGGTGGCTGATGGACGCCGGGTGCTGGATGAGCGTGTCGACGCTGCCGAGGCTCACGGCCGGGGTGATCAGACGGACGCGGCCTATGACCTCGTGCGGGTCGCCGCGGACCTCGAAGGAGACCATCGCGCCGCCGATGCGCGGATAGTGGACGCGGGCCACGCGCGGATCGGCGGCGAGCCGCTCGGCGAGTGCAGCGGCGTTCGCGGAGGCGGCCCGTACCCGCACGGGCAGGGTCGACAGCCCGCGCAGCAGGAGATAGCCGGCCAGTGGGTGCAGCACGCCGCCCGTGGCGAACCGGACCTGCCGCAGCCGCCCCGCGAACTCCTCGTCGCAGGCCACCACACCGGCCAGCACGTCCCCGTGCCCGCCGAGGTACTTGGTGGCGCTGTGCAGCACCAGCCGGGCGCCCTGCCCGGCGGGACGCTGGAGGACGGGCGTGGCGAAGGTGTTGTCCACCAGCAGCGGCACCGACCCGCAGGCGTGGGCGACGGCCCGCAGGTCCACCTCGGCCAGCGTGGGATTGGCCGGTGACTCCACGAGCACCAGGCCGGTGTCCGGGCGCAGCGCGTCGGCGATCCCCGCCGGGTCGGTCCAGGTGACCTCCGAGCCGAGCAGCCCCGCGGTCAGCAGATGGTCGCTGCAGCCGTACAGGGGCCGTACGGCGACCACGTGCCGCAGCCCCACCGAACCGCGGACCAGCAGGACGGCGCTGAGTGCGGCCATGCCGCTGGCGAAGGCGACGGCGGCCTCGGTGCCCTCCAGGCGGGCCAGCGCCGTCTCGAAGCGGGCGACGGTCGGATTGCCGAGGCGGCCGTAGACCGGCGGGCCCTGCGGGTCGGCGCCGGTGGTGGCGAACGCGTCGATGCGGGCGGCCTCGCCGCGGCTGTCGTACGACGGGTAGGTCGTGGACAGGTCGATGGGCGGGGCGTGCAGTCCCAGGCCGGCGAGGTCGTCGCGGCCGGCGTGCACGGCCTCGGTGGCCAGTGCCCTGCCCGTGGGTGCGGTGGTGCGTACGTCGTCGGACGGTGACGTGGGCGTGCGCGCGGGTTCCATGGACCGAAGGGTGAACACCGACCGGGTCGCCGGGGCCGCGGCCCGTGTTACGTTCGGCCCATGGCCGCATCTGTCGTACTGGATCCGGTGGATCTTCATCTGCTGCGGCTGCTGCAGAACGACGCCCGGACCACCTACCGCGATCTCGCCGCCCAGGTCGGCGTCGCCCCCTCGACCTGCCTGGACCGGGTGACCCGGCTGCGACGTGCCGGGGTGATCCTCGGCCATCGGCTCGAACTGGACCCGGCGAAGCTGGGGCGCGGCCTGCAGGCGCTGCTGTCGGTCCAGGTGCGCCCGCACCGGCGGGAGTTGGTCGGCCCGTTCGTGGAGCGGATCCGGGCGCTCGCCGAGTCGCGCACCGTCTTCCATCTCACCGGCCCGGACGACTACCTCGTCCATGTCGCGGTCGCGGACATGACGGATCTGCAGCGGCTGGTCCTGGACGAGTTCACGTCCCGGCGGGAGGTGGCGCGCGTCGAGACACGGCTGATCTTCCAGCAGTGGGAGTGCGGGCCCCTGCTCCCGCCCGCGGCACCCGAGGCCACGCCCTGAGCGAAATCCGGCCGCACGCGGTACCGGGCGGCGCCGACCGGGCTGACGCGGCACCGGTATCCGTACGAGGATGTCCGCATGTCAGAGACCAAGAGCCCGCTGCCCCGCGAGGTCGCCGACGCCTACGTCGACGAGCTCATCGCCCTCGACCCGGTCACGGGTACGTACCTCGGCGTGGCCGAGAGTTCCAGCCGCCTGCCCGACTTCTCACCCGCGGGTCAGGAGGCCCTCGCGGAGCTGGCGCGGGCCACGCTCGCCCGGCTCGACGAGGCGGAGCGCAGGCCCGGCGGGGACAGCGACGTGGAGCGGCGCTGCGCCCGGCTGCTGCGCGAGCGGCTCACCGCCGAACTCGCGGTGCACGAGGCGGCGGAGGGCCTGCGCTCGGTCGGCAACATGGGCACCGCCGCGCACTCGGTGCGCGAGGTCTTCACGGTGACGCCGGCACGGACGGACGAGGACTGGTCCAGGATCGCCGAGCGGCTGCGCGCGGTACCGGCCGCGCTCGCGGGCTACCGCCAGTCCCTGGCCCTCGGTCTGGACCGGAAGGTGTACGCGGCTCCGCGGCCGACCGCCACCTTCGTCGAACAACTCGGCGAGTGGGCGGACACGGGTGAGGGCCGCGGCTGGTTCGAGGACTTCGCGTCGGGTGGCCCCGACGCGCTGCGCGCCGAACTGGACGAGGCGGCCCGGGGCGCGACCACGGCCGTGGCGGAGCTGCGGGAGTGGTTGCGCGACGTGTACGCGCCGACGATCGAGGGCGCCCCGAACACGGTGGGCCGGGAGCGCTACGCCCGCTGGTCGCGCTACTACAACGGCACGGATCTGGACCTGGACGAGGCGTACGCGTACGGCTGGGCGGAGTACCACCGGCTGCTCGGCGAGATGAAGCAGGAGGCGGAGAAGATCCTGCCGGGTGCCGAGACGCCCTGGGTGGCGCTGGCGCACCTGGACGAGCACGGCAAGCACATCGAGGGCGTCGACGAGGTCCGCGACTGGCTGCAGGGCCTGATGGACCAGGCGATCGACGCGCTGGACGGCACGCACTTCGAACTCGCCGAGCGGGTGCGGAAGGTGGAGTCGCGGATCGCCCCGCCCGGCAGCGCGGCGGCCCCCTACTACACGCCCCCGTCGGAGGACTTCTCACGCCCCGGCCGCACCTGGCTGCCGACGATGGGACTCACCCGCTTCCCGGTCTACGACCTGGTCTCCACCTGGTACCACGAGGGTGTCCCGGGCCACCACCTCCAGCTCGCCCAGTGGGCGCACGTCGCTCAGGACCTCTCCCGCTACCAGGCCTCGGTCGGCATGGTCAGCGCCAACGCCGAGGGCTGGGCGCTGTACGCGGAGCGGCTGATGGACGAGCTGGGCTTCCTCACGGACGCGGAGCAGCGGCTCGGCTACCTGGACGCGCAGATGATGCGTGCCGTCCGGGTCATCGTGGACATCGGCATGCACCTGGAGCTGGAGATCCCCGCGGACTCCCCGTTCCACCCCGGTGAGCGCTGGACGCCGGAGCTGGCGCAGGAGTTCTTCGGCGCCCACAGCAGCCGCCCGGCGGACTTCGTGGAGAGCGAGCTGACCCGGTACCTGACGATCCCGGGCCAGGCGATCGGCTACAAGCTCGGCGAGCGGGCATGGCTGCTGGGCCGGGAGAACGCCCGCGCGCGGCACGGTGACGCCTTCGACCCGAAGGCCTGGCACATGGCGGCCCTCTCCCAGGGCTCGCTGGGCCTGGACGACCTGGTGGACGAGCTGTCCCGGCTCTGAGTCCGGGTCACCTCCTGAAGCCGCCCTCCGAGTCGACGACCTGACCGGTGACCCACTCGGCCTCGTCCGTGGCGAGCCAGGCGATGAGCCGGGCCGGGTCGTCGGGCATGCCCCACCGTCCGCCGGGGAAGCACGCGGCGACGGCCTCGTAGGCGTCGCCGGTCAGGTAACCGGTGTCCACGGGGCCGGGGTTGACCGCGTTCACGGTGACGGCGTGCTCGGCGAGCGTCGTCGACAGGGAGCGCGTGACGGAGGCGAGCGCGCCCTTCTGCAGCGCGTAGGCGATCTCGCCGGGCATGCCGCCCGCGATGTCCTGGCCGGAGGTCATCAGCACGACGCGTCCGCCGGGTGTGCGGGGCGGCAGCGCGGCGCGCAGCCGGGCGTACGCCTGGACGAGCAGCAGGACCGAGCGGGTGTCGACCTGCCAGTGCGCGTCGAGCATGGCGGCGTCGATCGTGTCGAGGGTGCCGTCAAAGCCGTTGAGGGCGTGGTTGGCGACCAGGATGTCCAGTCGCCCGCCCAGCGCTTCGCGGGCGGTGGCGACGAGTTCACCGGGTGCGGCCGGGTCGGCGAGGTCTTTGGGGCCCGCCGTCACGGTGGCGTCCGGGTCGCCGAGCGCCGCCCGCACGGAGGCGACCACGTCCTCGATCCGGTCGGCACCCCACGGCATGGCGGCGTCGTGCGGGACGTGGTGGTGCAGGTGGACGCTCGCCCCGTAGGCGGCGAGCCGTCGGGCCACGGCGTGGCCGATGCCGCCGCGCCGGCTGGCTCCGGTGACGAGGGCGGTCCGGCCGCGCAGGGGCAGGGGGTCGCGGCGCAGGTCTTCGGGGGCGGGGTGCGGAAGTCGTGGCATGGGCAGCCATGATGGGCGGCCGGCGGCCGCGACGCACCCGATTAACCCGGTGGCCGGTCCGGTGGCCCGTGAGCCGCCGCAGTCGTACGGCGTTCAGCCAGGCCGCGGGCCCAGGCGAGCCTCGGCCGCGCGCACCGTGCACCGTGCACCGTGCACCGACCGGGATCGAGGGCGACCCGCACGTGGCCCGTCCCGGTCGCGAGCGGAGCCGGGCCGGGCGACGTCGAACACCGGCACGGGGCCGGGCACCTGCCCGGACAGCGCGCGCTGCCACTCGGCCGTGTCGGGGGCCGCCGGGACACCCGCGAACACCTCACCCGCGAGTCCGCGGCCCACGGGCGGACAAAGGTGCCCTGGCCGGACAGGCAGGCGGTGGAGACGGGTTCGTCGCCGAGCATCAGGGCCGTGGAGTCGCCGACCGGGAGGAGACCGACATGGCCGTCGGCCTCACAGCCCCGGTCGTGGCCGGAGGCCGTCTCCTCGCCGTCGGGCCGGTCCACAACGGCAGGACCGTCTCCGGAACCGCTGTGAGCGGTCCGCCGCCCGACTCCGCCCGTTCCACCGCGCCCGGCTCCGCGTGTCGCACCCTGCGGCGGAACCCGCACGCGCCTCAGCAGCCGCAGTCGGCCGCGTCCAGCGGGGCGGTCAGGGGGTCGGCGGCGCGGCGTTCGCCGCCCTGCCAGGTCTCGTACGCGAAGCCCTCGCGCACCCAGTACTCGAAGCCGCCGAGCATCTCCTTGACGCGGTAGCCGAGTTCGGCCAAGGCCAGGGCCGCCCGGGTCGCGCCGTTGCAGCCGGGGCCCCAGCAGTACGTCACGACGGGCACGGCCGGGTCGAGGAGGCGGCCGGCCTGTTCGGGGACGAGCGCGGTGGGCAGGTGGACGGCGCCGGGGACGTGGCCCTGGTCCCAGGACTCGGTGGAGCGGGTGTCCACGAGGACGAACCCGGGGTCGCCGTCGGCCGCGAGCGCGGCCGCGACGTCGGAGACGTCCGCGTGGAAGGCGAGGCTCGCCCGGAAGTACGCAGCGGCTTCGGCGGGGTCCGCGGGGGCGACGCGCAGAACGGGGTTCGTGGTGGTGACGCTCATGGTCCGGCCTTTCCTCGGTGGATCTTCTAGCCAGAAATCTACGGTCCGCGGGCACCTCCCCTGAAGGGAGATTCCGCGGTCACGACCTTGTTCCGCCGGGGATTGCCTGCTATCCATCCTGGATGACCACGCATTCCCCGGACGCCACCGACTGGCGCATCCTCGATGTCCTCCAGCGGGACGGGCGGGCCAGCTTCGCCGAGCTGGCCCGTGCCGTCTCCATGTCCGCGAGCGCGGTGACCGAGCGGGTGCGCCGACTGGAGGAGGCGGGGGTGATCCAGGGGTACGCGGCGGTCGTCGAACCGGACCGGCTGGGGCTGCCGATCCTGGCCTTCGTCCGGCTGCGCCATCCGACGGGCAACTACAAGCCGTTCCACGACCTGGTCGCGGTCACGCCCGAGATCCTCGAGGCGCACCACGTGACGGGGGACGACTGCTTCGTCATCAAGGTCGCGGCGCGTTCGATGCGGCATCTGGAGGAGGTGTCGGGCCGGATCGGCACGCTGGGCTCGGTCACGACGAGCGTCGTCTACTCCTCGCCGCTCCCCCGCCGGCCCCTGAGCCGCTGAGGCCGCCGGGGCCTCTCAGCCGGCGCCCCGCTGCCGCAGCACCGAGCCCGTCCGTCCCTTCACCACCTCCAGTTGGGCGTGGATCCTCCGCCTCAGGTCGGCGACGTGGCTGACGATGCCGACGCTGCGGTCCCGTTCGCGCAGCGAGTCGAGGACGTCGAGGACCTCGTCGAGGGTCTGGTCGTCGAGGCTGCCGAAGCCCTCGTCGATGAAGAGGGTGTCCAGGCGGACGCCGCCGGCCTCGTCCGTGACGACGTCGGCGAGGCCGAGTGCGAGGGCGAGCGAGGCGAAGAACGTCTCACCGCCGGACAGCGTCGCCGTGTCGCGCTCGCGGCCGGTCCAGGCGTCGACCACGTGCAGCCCGAGGCCACTGCGCCCGCGTCCGGTGCGGTCGTCGGAGTGGACGAGGGTGTAGCGGCCGGAGGACATGCGCTGCAGCCGCGCGGTCGCGGCGGCGGCGACCTGTTCGAGGCGGGCCGCGAGCACGTACGACTCCAGGCGCATCTTGCGTTCGTTGTCCGCCGAGGTGCCCGCGGTGAGGGAGGCGAGGCGGGCGACGCGGTCGTGCTCCTCGCGCAGCGGGGCGAGCCGCCGTACGGCGGTGGTGGCGTGTGCGGACAGCCGGTCGAGTTCGGCGCAGCGCCGGGCGGCGGCGTCCCGCACCGAGGAGGCGTCGCGCAGCCGGCGGCCCACGTCGGCGGCGGTGTGTTCCGCCGTGGCCAGGTCGGCGGGTGGCCGCTGGGCCGCGGCGGCGGTGTCGGCCTCGGTGAGGACCGCGCGGACGGCGGACTCCTCCACGTCCCATGCGTCGAGCCGGCGTTGCAGTTCGCGGTGGGCGGCGTCGTCGAGCAGCGCGGCGGCCGCGTCCCGCGGCGTGTCGAAGCCGGCGCGGAAGGCGGCGTCGGCGAGGCGTGCGTCGGCGGCCTTGAGCCGCTGGGCGGTGTCCTCGGCGACGCGGGCGGCGTCGGCGGCCTCCGTCAGCAGCGCGGCCCGGTGCTCCAGCTGGGCGGCCCGCGCCGCCACGCTGTCCGCGGTGCCGCGGGCCCGCGTCAACTCCTCCTCCAGCGCGACACGTTCGCGCTCCAGTCGTTCCCGGTTGCCGACCCTGGAGGCGGCCCGGACGGCTGCCTGCTGCTGAGCGGCGATCCGCCGCTCGCGCTCCTGCTCCGCCCGGCGCAACTCCTCCTGCGCGGCGTGCAGCCCGGAGGCACCGGATCGGGCCCGGGCGTACGACCGCTCCAGTTCCTCGGCCTCCTCGGCCAGCCGGGCGGTGGGCGTCTCTCCCGCCTCCGCCGTGGCGGCGGAGAGTGCCTCCCGTACGGCGGCGAGGTGCCGTTCCGCTTCGGCGCGCCGCTCGTCGGCGTCCTGGTGGGCGGCGAGGGCGCGCTCCTCCGCCGCTCGGTCGACGTGCCCGGCGATCTTGCGGGCGGGGGCGGGGTGCTCGGTGGCGCCGCACACGGCGCACGGTGCGCCGTCGGTGAGGTTCGCGGCGAGTTCGGCGGCGATGCCGTTCAGCCGCTGTTCCTTGAGGTCGAGCCAGTGGACGCGGGCCCCGACGGCGCGTTCGGCCGCGGCGACGGCCTGCCGCTGTGCCTCCTGCGTGTCCATGGCGAACCGGTCCCGTTGCCGGGCGGCACTCAGCCGCCGCTGCGCCGGGTCGCGCTGTCCGGCGAGCTGTTCGGCACGGGTCGCGGCCTCCTGCGCGGAGTCGACGCGGGCCTGCAGCCGGGTGCGGGTGGCCTCCCAGTCGGCGAGCCAGGTGTCCGCCTCGAGCAGGGCGTCCTGGTCGGCGCGCTCCTGGCGGTCCAGCCCGGCCCGCTCCTCGACCAGTTCGGCGAGGCGCCGTTCGGCCCGCCGGGCCGACGCCAGGCCGCCGAGTTCCTCGGCGGCCCGGCGCGCGGCGGCGGCCAGCCCGGCGGCGCCGGCGTCCGCGAGGGCGTCGGGCAGCAGGTCCCGCGCGCGCGCCTCCAAGGCCGCCGCCCGCCGGTGTTCGGTATCGGCGGCGTCCCTCAACTCCAGTGCGGGCGCCACCGCTTCGGCCTTGCGGGCCCGCTCCATGCGGTGCTGCGCCGCACGGTGGGCGTCGGCCCGCTGGGCCAGTCGCCCGGCTCGCTCCCGCGCCTCGGCGAACCGCCGCTGCAGCCGGTCCAGTTCCCGTGCCTCGGCCAGTTCGCGTTCGGCGGCGGCCTGGGCGGACTCGGTGGCCGCGAGGCGACAGTCGGCGATGGTCAGCAGCTCACGGGCCGTGCTGCGGGCGACGGCCGCGGCTCCGAGGACGGCTTCGGCCAGCCCCGGCTCGCCCGGCGCGAGCTCCGGCAGCACCATGGCGTCACCGGCGGCCTGCTGCATCCGGTGGGCGTCGGCCAGCAGCGCGGCGTCGCCCTCGCGCACCTGGGCCTCGGTCGTGCGGCGCCGCTCGGCGAGGCGCTTCTCGGCCTCGGCGAAGCGCCGGGTGTCGAAGAGCCGGCCGAGCAGTTTGCCGCGGGCCTCGGCGTCGGCGCGCAGGAAGCGCGCGAAGTCGCCCTGGGGCAGCAGCACGACCTGGCAGAACTGCTCGCGGCTCATGCCGAGCAGCTGGGTGATCTCCTCGCCGATCTCCTGGTGGGAGCGGCTGAGGTCCTTCCAGGCACCGGCCGTCGCGTCGTACTCGCGCAGCCAGGTCTGGGCCTTGTCGACGGTCGTGCCCTTGCCGCGCAGCTTGGGGCGTTCCCAGGGCGGCTGCCGGGTGATCTCCAGCCGGCGTCCCGCCACGGTGAGTTCGAGGCGGACCTCGGTGCGGGTGCTGACGGGCGCGTGGTCGCTGCGCAGCGTCATGCCCTGCCCGCTCTGCCGGGCGCCCGGCACCGAGCCGTACAGCGCGTAGCAGACGGCGTCGAGGACGGAGGTCTTGCCGGCGCCGGTCGGTCCGTGCAGGAGGAACAGTCCGGCCGCCGACAACTCGTCGAAGTCGACGCTCTGCGCGGCTCCGAAGGGACCAAAGGCGGTGATGACCAGCCGGTGAAGCCTCACCGGGCCACCTCTCGCACGGTCTCGTCCGCGCGCACCGCGTCGAAGGCGTCACGCAGCACGATCTGTTCGTGGTCGTCGGGACCGGCGCCGCGCACGTGCGTCACGAAGTCCTCCGCTATCTGCTGGTCGCTGCGGCCCGCGACGCGCCGGGCGTAGGAGACGGCCGGGTCGTCCGGGGCACGCTCGGGGGCGAAGACGAGGCTGAGCGTGTGCGGGAAGCGGTCGGTGAGCCGGGCCATGGGGTCGGCCGGGCGGACCGGGTCGGTGAGGGTCACCTCCACCCACGCCTCCTCGTGCCGGCTCAGCTCGGGGTCGGCGAGCAGGTCCTCCAGGGTGCCCCGCAGCCGGGCCAGCGGGCGCGGCACCGGGCAGTCGACGCGCTCGGCGGTGACCGAGCCGTCGGCGTCGAGGTCGACGAGCCACATGCTCTTGCGGTGCGCGGCCTCCGAGAAGGAGTACGGCAGCGGGGAGCCGGAGTAGCGGACGCGCTCGGTGAGGGTCTGGCAGCCGTGCAGATGCCCGAGCGCCACGTAGTCGACGCCGTCGAAGACGCCGGAGGGCACGGCGGCGACCCCGCCGACGGTGATGTCCCGCTCGCTGTCGCTCTGCTCGCCGCCGGTGACGAAGGCGTGCGCGAGGACCACGGAACGCGTTCCCCGCGCGCGGGTGGCGAGGTCGGCGCGGACCCGGTCCATGGCGGCGGCCAGCACGGTCTCGTGGCCCGCCTTCTCCACCCCGAACTCGGTCTTCACCAGGGCGGGTTCGAGATAGGGCAGCCCGTAGAAGGCAACCTCTCCGTGGGCGTCCTCCAGCACCACCGGGGTTCCGCACCCGGCCGGGTCGGTGCGCAGGTGGATGCCGGCGCGGTCGATGAGTCCGGCGCCGACGCCGAGGCGGCGGGCCGAGTCGTGGTTGCCGGAGATCATCACCGTCGGCACGCCGAGGTCGGCGAGGCGGTGCAGGGCGTCGTCGAACAGCTCGACCGCGGCGAGCGGCGGCACCGCGCGGTCGTACACGTCCCCCGACACGACCACGGCGTCGACGCCGTGCTCACGCACGGTCGCCACGAGGTGGCCGATGAACCCGGCCTGGGCGCCGAGCACGTTCACCCGGTGGAACGTCCGGCCGAGATGCCAGTCGGACGTGTGCAGCAATTTCATGAAACCGCTGTGACCTGCATGTTTAACCCCTATTACGCCTCATGAACCAGCACGAACCGGTACGGGCTCGCCGCCACCGCCCATCACGCTATCGCCTGTCGCCCTTTGGTCTGCCACGGACCTCGGAAGAAGCGGCCGAAGATGGCGCGCCTCACCCCCTCCCGCCCGCGCTTCCTCGGCATGTTCCCGGGGCACACCGGAGCCGTTCCGCGGGGCCGGCCGGCAAAGGGCGCTCGCGGTGGGCGTGCCGCTACCGAAGGTGACGGACGGACGCCCGGTGCCGGCCATGGAGCCGGACGCCGAACACCTCCTGTTCGGCCCGCTCTTGCAGCGCTCTCACCGCTGCCACCCCTGTCTGATTCACGCGCGCCGACTCGCCCGTGTGCGGCGACACGTCTGCCGCGGTCCTCCGCCGGGCGGACGGCGTCACGGCCTGGGTGCGCCGGTTGCGGCGTCGTCCGTGGTCTCCAGTGTGGTCACGAGCCGGTCCAGTGCGGGCAGCGCCCGGGCGAGTGCGAGCCGGTCGGCGGCCGGCAGCTCGTCGACGACCCGGGTGAGCGCCGCGGTACTGGCCCGGTCGTAGCGTTCCAGCAGCTCGAGCGCCTCCCGGGACGCGGTGAGGACCACGGTCCGCTGGTCGTGTGCGGGCCGGACGCGCTCCACCAGTTGCTCGGCGGACATGCTGCGGACGAGGTTGCTCACGGTGGACGGAGCCATCCGCAGCCGGGCGGCCACCGCGCCGGGGGACAGTCCCTCGGGCGATGTGGACAGGGTCCGCAGCAGCTCGATCTGGGCTTCCGGCAGGTCCGGAAGCCCGTCGGCGTTCCGGGTGGCGCGCAGCACGGCGCGCCGCAGGGGTCCCAGCAGTCCGCCCAACCCGGTAGCCACCCGAGCCGTGTCCGCCGGCTCCGGCGGTCCACCGCCCCCGTTCGTGTCCGCCGCACCGAGTCCGCTGTGTATGCCTGGCATGCCTCCATTGTGACCGGAGGGATAGATTTTTGTGTCAAACATATTTTGTGGCAAACTTACGGCGGGAGGGGAAGTGAAGAACCGGTCGGAGGTGCGCGACAGGCCGGCACCTCCGGCACCACAGCAAGGAGCACCACCATGGCCACCGGACACGGGACCCCCACCACCGTCGAGAACCCCGTCCCACCGCAGGATCTGTCCACGATCTCCGGGCACCGGTTCATCTACACCTACGCCAACGGCTGGCAGTACGAGATGTACGTGAAGAACGCCACGACCATCGACTACCGCATCCACAGCGGCATGGTCGGCGGCCGCTGGGTCAAGGACCAGGAAGTCGACCTGGTGCAGCTCGCCGAGGACACCTACAAGGTCTCCTGGACCGAGCCGACCGGCACCTGCGTCGTCGTCAACGTGCTGCCCGGCCGGCGCGTCCTGCACGGCACCATCTTCTTCCCGCAGTGGATCGAGCAGGACGGAAGCAAGACCGTGCTCTACCAGAACGACCACCTGGAGGAGATGCGCGCCTACCGGGACGCCGGCCCCACCTACCCGATCTACGTCGTCCCGGAATTCGCCCGCATCACCCTGTTCGAGTACGTCGGCGAGGACGACGAGAGCGTCGTCGCGGTGGGCCCGAACGATCTGCCCAAGGGGTTCGCCGACCGCACCGACTGACGACGGCGACGCCCCTGACACGGCCGCGGGGCGCTTACCGGGCGGTCTGCGGTCCGTGGGACAGGACGAGTGTTCCGGTGGGCTCCAGGGCCACGCCCACGCCGTCGCTGATCCTGGCGAGCGTGGCGCTCAGCCACGCACAGTCCTCCTCCGGCGGGTGTTCCAGCCGCATCCGCCGGGCCCGCAGGGGCACCATGCGCAGGGAGGCCAGCCGTCCCGTACCGGCCGCCACAGAGGCGAGGTGGGCGAGGCGGAGGTCGTCACGGTATTCCTCGTACCCCCGGATGCCTTCGTAGTCGTCGATGAAGTCGCCGCAGCCGTGCAGGATCAGCCGGTCCCGGTACACCTCGACGGGGCGGGGGTGGTGCGAGGAGTGTCCGTGGACGACGTCGACACCGCCGTCCACCAGGGCATGCGCGAACCGGACCTGGCCCAGCGGCACGTGATAGCCCCAGTTGGAGCCCCAGTGCACGGACACGACCGCGACGTCACCCGCTCGTTTGGCCTGTTGCACGCGCCGGACCACGGCTTCGGCCGCCGGGACCGACTCGGGAACGTAGGCGATCCCGGCCCGTTCCGCGGTCGCCGCCCAGCTGGGTGGGATGCCGCTGGACGACATACCGATGGCGAACACCAGAACGCGGGCGGCGCCCCCCACGGGAACCACGGCCGGCGCGTACGCAGCCGCGGCATCGCGCCCGGCTCCGGCCACCCGCAGGCCGGAGCGGGCCAAGGTGTCGAGGGTCTCCTCCAGGCCGCGACGGCCGAAGTCCAGGACGTGGTTGTTGGCCAGCACGCAGACATCGGGCCGGGCCACCAAGAGGGCGGGCAGGTTGGCCGGGTGCATCCGGTAGTGCACCGCCTTGCCGTGCGCGAACTCTCCGTCGCCGGTGATCGCTGTCTCCAGATTCATGATCCGGACGTCCGGGGCGCTCCGCTCCAGCACGTCCAGAGCCTCGCCCCACGGCCATGCCCAGCCGACCGGCGCGGGAATCGGGCCGCCGACCCGTTCCGCCAGTTCCACGTAGGACCGCGCGTCGCGCACGTACTCCTCCCGTAGCTCCGGAGCGCCGGGATGCGGGAGGATCTGGTCGACACCGCGCCCGAGCATGACGTCACCGCACAGGAACAACGTCACCACGCCAGTGCCCGTGCTCTGGCCGTCGGCCCCGTCGTCGTGTGCCCGAGTGCTCACGTCTGCCATGTCCCGGCCCCGCTCACGTGCGCGTTCATCTATGCGGCAGCCGCCCGTCCAGCCGCAGGCGACGACTTGTGAACGGCCGATGAAGCACGACTACCCAGCGGACGTCGGCGGACGTCACCAGGAGACGACCATTCGTTGATCGACGGGATGGGTGAGGCCGGCCTGCGGCGGCCCCTTCGGCTTCACCCCCGGCGACCTCCTCGCGGCGTAGTCCGGCGACTCTGCGCCCCCCGAGGTGCTTGTGCCCACGGCACCCATGGCGCCCATGGCCTCCATGGCCGGACGGTGGCTGCTCGCACTACCTGGGTGTGCCGCACCCAGGCGGAGAGCACCCTGGTACCCCCACGCTGACCTGCGCAGACTCGGTCGGGCATGACATCTGGGCCCCACCGGGTCGCGGCGCGGGCCCTGCCCCGCCCGAAAGTCACTGGAGGAAGGCAGAACAGTGAAGCGGACCGACCAACCCGCCACCGGCAACGCCGGCGGAACCGGGACCGTCGCGGAGGTTTCCTCGGCACCCGGCACGCCTGCCCTGCTGGTGTTGTGCGCGGCTCATTTCATGGACGCCATCGACCTGTCCGACGTCGGCGTGGCCCTGCCGGCCATCCAGCGTGACCTCGACATGGCATCGGGCTCCCTGCAGTGGGTCGTGTCCGCCTATGCCCTCGGCTACGGCGGGTTTCTCCTGCTGGGGGGCCGGGTCGCCGATCTGTTCGGCCGACGACGCGCCTTCCTGACCGCGGTCGCCGTCTTCGGCGTGGTGAGCGTGCTGGGAGCGCTCGCTCCGACCGGTGACCTGCTGATCGCGGCGCGGCTGGTGAAGGGCGTCGCCGCGGGCTTCCTGGCCCCGGCGGCCCTCTCCCTGATCACGACCAACTGGCAGGAAGGACCGCAGCGTGGCCGTGCTCTCGGGTGGTACGCCACCGCCGGCGCCAGCGGCTTCATCGGAGGGCTGGTCCTCGGCGGCGTATTGACCGAGCTGTCGTGGCGGCTGGTCTTCGCGCTCCCCGTGCCCATCGCCGTGGCGGCACTGCTCGCAGGGCTGCGCCTGCTCCCGGCGGACCCCCGGGGCAGCGCCCGCGAGAGGATCGATGTCCCGGGTGCGCTGACGGCCACCGGAGCACTGGTGCTCCTGGTCTACGCCCTCACGCAGGCTCCGTCGCACGGCTGGCTCTCCGCCCGCACCCTCGTCCTCTTCGTCGTCGCGGCCGGCCTGCTCGTCCTGTTCCTCCGTGTCGAGTCCCGCTCGCGCAGGCCCCTGGTCCCGCTGTCCTTCCTCACCCGGCGCGCGACCGCGGGCACCAACCTGACGATCTTCGCCATGTGGGGCGCCTACACGTCGTTCGCGTTCCTCGCCACGCTCTACCTGCAGAACGTGCTGGACTGGACACCGCTGCAGACCGCCGGTGCCTTCGTCCCACTGGGCCTCGCCAACGGCGCGCTGGCACCGTTCGCGGGACGGCTCGCCGCCCGGTTCGGCGTGCACAGGATGATCGCCGCCGGGATGCTGCTCCTCGCGTTGTCCTACGCCCTGTTCTTCCGGATCGGCCCCGACAGCCCCTTCCTCACGGTGGTCCTGCCCGTCATGGTCGTCAACGGGATCGGCACCGCGGCGACGTTTCCCGCGCTGAACATGGCCGCGGTGGCCCGGGTGCCCGACCGGGACCAAGGACTGGCGGGGGCCTTGCTCAACACCTTCATGCAGATCGGCGGTGCCGTCGTCCTCGCCCTGGTCACCGCGGTCGTCGAAGCGGGACAGCGGGCGAACCAAGGTGACCCTCTGGCGGGCTACGGCTTCGGTACCGGCGTCATCGTCGCCGCCGTGCTCGCCGGCCTGGGCGGCACCCTCCTCATCCGGCACCGGACCGACAGCCCGGACCGCTGACCACGCAGCCCCTCGCTCCGCCACGAGGTCGTCCGTCACCACGCTGGACACCGGCAGGGAGACCCGGACAAGCCCGTCACGCACATCACCGCGGAGGACCGGGACAGCATGATGGACGTCCACGCTCGGTCAGGCGTCCGCGTACGCCTCCCCGCCCAGCTGGAACCCGGCCGACCCGGCGGTGGCGTCCGCGAGCCAGGACCGGAAGGCCTCCACGTCGGCCTCCGGCAGGCCGATCTCCAGGGTGACGACTTCGTCGTACCGCACGTCGCGCACCGCGCGTCCCGCGGTGCGCAGTTCGTTCTGGAGCTTGCCGGCGCGCTGGTGGTCGACGGTCACCGTGGCCAGGCGGAACCGGCGCCGGGTGAGCGTGCCGAGGTCGTCCAGGGCCTCGCCGACCGCTCCGCCGTAGGCGCGGATGAGGCCGCCCGCGCCGAGCTTGACGCCGCCGTAGTAACGGGTGACGACGGCGACGACGTACCGCATGTCGCGGCGCAGCAGCATCTGGAGCATCGGGACGCCGGCGGTGCCGCCGGGTTCACCGTCGTCGCTGGCCTTCTGGACGGCGGCGTCGGCTCCGATGACGTACGCCCAGCAGTTGTGGGTGGCGTCCGCGTGCTCCTTGCGTACGCCCGCGATGAACTCCTGGGCCTCCTGCTCGGTGGCCGCCGGGGCGAGGGCGCACAGGAAACGGGAGCGGTTGATCTCGGTCTCGTGCACACCCGCGCGGGCGACCGTGCGGTACTCGTCCTGCATCCGGCCAGCCTATGCGCTCACCGTCATCCGCCCCTCGGCGCGGTCACCCAGGCCGGCGGGGCCCTCCGGCCCGACCCGGTCCAGGGCGTCGTCCAGCGCGTCCCGGCCGGCGGCGAGGATCAGCTCCTCCAGGCGGTGCGGCGGACCGGGCCCCGGGCGCGCGATCACACCGGGGAGCCGAGGTCGCGGGTGAGTTCGAGGCCGAGGAACCGGTCGGCGTAGGCGTAGGTCTCGAACCGGGCCCCGTCCGGAAGGCCCGGATCGGTCTCCACGTCGCGCAGGACACGCAGCACGCCCGGGGCGTCCAGGTCGTCCTCCCAGGCGGCCCGCAGCCGATCGCGCACCTCGCCCGGGACGGGACGCGACGGCTGCCGCGCCCAGGCGGCGACCGCGCGGCGCCAGCGCGCGAGCGTGTCCCGGGCCTCGTCCAACGCGGTCGCGCCGAGCTCCACGCGCGCGTGGTGATGACGCTCCAGCAGGGCGAGTCGCAGCGCATCGGGGTCGGCGGGGCCCTGTTCGGCCGGGGTCACGGGGGCGACGGCGACCGTTGCACCGTCCGGAGCGGCCCCGCCCTCGCACACCACGTGCACGGCCTGGCCGGCGCCACCGACGCGGCCGTCCTCGAAGGGCCGGATGCCGAGGGCCGCGGCGTCCTCCCTCAGCCGCGCCCGGTCCTCCGCGCCGGTCAGCAGGGGCCACGCGGGCGTGCCGTCGAGCTCCAGGGCTCGGACCAGCAGGTCGGCGACGAGCAGCACGCGCAGGCCGGTGGTGTCGTGGCCCGGCGCGTGCACCTCGACACGGGTCGGGCCCCGGCGTGCGGGGGCGGCGGGGACGGGCTCTGCGGTCCGGGCGTCGATGATGCGCAGCACGGGGTGAGCGTAGGCGGGGCGGGGCGACGGTGCACAGGGGCGCGCTCACCGCACGCCCCTCGCCGTACGGGGAATCCCTGCGGGCCGCCGTCCGTTGTCGGTCCGGGAAGATGCGACACGAGTCGTCCAGGAGTCCAAGGAGGCCGCCGGTGTACGGCGACGAGGCAACCGTCCGCAAGATCCTCACCGAGCTCGGCGACACCTGGGCCGTGGTCGGCCTGTCGTCCAATCGGCAGCGCGCGGCGTACGGCGTCGCCGAGGTGCTGCAGCGCTTCGGCAAGCGCGTCGTGCCCGTGCACCCCAAGGCGGAGACGGTGCACGGCGAGCCCGGTTACGCCTCCCTCGCGGACATCCCCTTCGACGTGGACGTCGTCGACGTCTTCGTCAACAGCGACCTGGCCGGAGCGGTCGCCGAAGATGCGGTGGCGAAGGGCGCCGGGGCCGTCTGGTTCCAGCTCGGCGTCATCGACGAGGCGGCGTACGAGCGGACCCGCGCCGCGGACCTGGAGATGGTGATGGACCGCTGCCCGGCGATCGAGATACCGCGGCTCGGCTGACCCGGTGCGCGCGGGGTGACCCGCACGGCGCCACCGCCCGGGCGCGCCCGCGTCGCCCGCCACGACTACGGCCTCGGCCGGCCGGCGTCGCCCGCCGAGGCGCCGCCGTCCTGCGACCGCGTCGTGTTCGGCATGCCTCCGCTCGGTCTCGCCGGTCACATGGCGCGCAGCCCCGAGGTGGCCCGCTACTGCCTCCTGGCGATCGTCCTGGTCCTGCGGAACGCGGCGCGCGAGGTGTTCCGGCGGCTGATGGACGCCGTCGTTCCGGCGCCGGTGGACCGGGCGAAGCACGTACTGGGCGAGGTGGTCGGCGTCCGCGGGGCGGGTGAGCTGCGGCTGCGCCGGATCGGGCACCGGCTGCGCGCCGAGGTCGTCCTGGTCGTGGACGGCGAGGCCGACCGTCCGTCAGGGCCGTCACATCGTCGTCGAGGCCGAGCACGCGCTGCTGCACGCCGTGCCGCGGCGCGCCGCCGCCCTGGTCCACGCCTACCCGGCGCCGGCGCCGGCCCCTCACGCCACGGCGTGAGCGGTCAGACGACGCCGAGCCCCTCCAGGACCACCGCCCCGGGCAGTTCCGCGAAGGCCTTGCCGGGCACCAGCAGCTTGCCGCGCCGGCGTCCGCTGCCGACGAGGACGTACGGCAGGTCGACGACGGCCGAGTCCACCAGCACGGGCCAGTCGCCGGGCAGGCCGACCGGGGTGATGCCGCCGTACTCCATGCCGGTCTCGCTCGTGGCGGTGTCCATCGAGGCGAACGACGCCTTCCGGGCGCCGAGGTGGCGGCGCACGACGCCGTTGACGTCGACCCGGGTGGTGGAGAGCACCACACAGGCGGCCGTCGTCGTGTCGCCGCCCCGCTTGCCGGTGACCACCACGCAGTTGGCCGACTGCTCCAGCAGCTCACGCCCGTAGTGCTCGACGAAGGTGGCGGTGTCGGCCCACTCCGGATCGGTGTCGACGTAGACGATCTGCTCGGCGGGGAGGCTGCCGCGCCAGTGGCGCACGGCGTCGGCGACCGGGCGGGTCAGTGCGTCGAGGCAGTCCGGGGCGGGGGTGGCGTTGTCGAAGTTCCCGAGGGGTGCGTGCATGGCGGCACGCTAACAACAGCGCGCGGCACGGTGAACGGTCGTCTCAGCGGACGGGCGGCACCGAGACCGCCATGATCATCTCCGTTGGTCCGTCGCCCTCGTTGCCGTACGTGTGCGGGGCGTCGGCCTCGAAGGAGGCGCTCGCGCCCGTCGGGACGCGGTGGGTCACGCCGTCGACGGTGAGCGTCAGTTCCCCGGCCGTGACGTGCACCAGTTCCACCGTGCCGGTGGGGTGCGGGTCGGACGGGCTGCTCTCGCCCGGCATGAGCCGCCACTCCCACATCTCCAGCGGGCCGGGCGCCTCCACCCCGGCGAGCAGTCGGCTGAAACTGCCCGCGTCCGTGTGCCAGAGCCTTACCGCCTGTTCGGCGGGGACGACGCGGACCGCGGGACCCTGCTCCCGGTCGAGCAGGGTGGCGAGGCTGACACCGAGCGCGTCGCCGATCTTGACGACGGTGCCGATGCTGGGGTTGGTGCGGGCCTGTTCGATCTGGATCAGCATGCCGCGGCTGACCCCGGCCCGTGCGGCGAGCGCGTCCAGGGTGAAGCCGCGCTCGGCGCGCCGGCGTTTGACGTTGCGCGCCAGGGACCGGGTCAGCAGGTCGAGGTCCGCCACGTTCCGTCCCTTGCTTGTCCCATGTCGTGGATGACGCGGTGCGGGTTCACCGAACCACCGTCTACTGCACCTGAACGTCCACCGAACTGTACTGCGCGCATCGGGCCGTGACAGCGCTGTCCTCCTCTGCCGCCCGCGTGCTGCGGAGTCCGCCGGCCTCGGCGACGGGTGCCGATCCGGCGCGGACCCGCGCTCACGCGCCCTGTCCGGGTACGCGGCCGCCGGCCACGGGCTGAGGCGGCGGACGCTCAGCCCTCGGCGGCCGGCTCCGCGAGCCTGCCCGCCGGCCCCGTCCGGTCGTCCAGTGCGGCGAGCCCGGCCACCGCATCGTCGTCCAGCTCGGACAGCGCCCGCAACTGCCCCGGCGTGACCCCGTCGGGGATCGGCACCGGGGCCGGGGTCCGCAGCGGCGGCTGCCAGCCCTCGGCGGGCGTCCAGCGCCGTACGACACGGGCCGGCGCGCCGGCCACCACGGCGTGGTCGGGGACCGTGCCCCGGACCACGGCACCGGCGGCCACCACCACGTTCCGCCCGATCCGTGCTCCGGGCAGGATCACCGCGCCGGTGCCGATCCAGCAGCCGGAACCGATCTCCACCGGGTCCATCCGGGGCCACTGCTTGCCGATGGGCTGGTGCGGGTCGTCGTAGGAGTGATTGGTGGAGGTGACGTAGACGTACGGGCCGAAGTAGCAGTCGCTGCCGATGGTGACCGTGGTGTCCGCGATGACGTGGCTGCCGCGGCCGAGGACGACTCCGTCGCCGATGCGCAGGATCGGCTCGGGTCCGAGGTCGAGGTCGGGCATGAGTCCGGCGGTGAGGGTGACCTGTTCGCCGACGATGCAGTGGTCGCCGACGTGGATCCAGGGCTCGCCGAAGACCGTGCCGAGCGGGAAGGCGAGCCGGGTGCCCGTGCCCATCGCGCCGAAGCGGAAGCGTCCGGGGTGTGCGGCGGTGACCGAGCCGGTGCGCTGCACCCAGGCCCAGCCCGCGTGGACGGCCCGCTGCGCGAGGCGGCTTCGCCAGGACGAGAACGTGTTCTTGCGCTTCGGCACCCGCTCACGGTAGTCGGCGTGCGGTGCGGCCATGACCGCGGAGGCCTGTGATCTTCACCCCACCGGGTGGCGTACGGTGCCGTACATCACCCGAGCAGGAGGCGATGATGACGCAGAAGGCGCTGATCACGGGCATCGGCGGCAAGGACCCGAGGGTGGACGTGGAGGCCTTCGTGGCACCGACGTCCTCGGTCATCGGGGACGTGACGCTGCACGCGGGGGCGAGCGTCTGGTACGGGGCGGTGCTGCGCGGCGACGTCGAGCGGATCTCCGTCGGCGCCGACAGCAACGTCCAGGACAACTGCACGCTCCACGCCGACCCCGGCTTCCCCGTCACCGTCGGCGAACGCGTTTCCATCGGCCACAACGCCGTGGTGCACGGCGCGACCGTCGAGGACGACTGCCTGATCGGCATGGGCGCCACGGTGCTCAACGGCGCGGTGATCGGTGCCGGCTCGCTCGTCGCCGCCCAGGCCCTGGTCCCGCAGGGGATGCGGGTGCCCCCCGGCTCGCTGGTCGCGGGGGTCCCGGCGAAGGTGAAGCGGGAGCTGACGGAGGAGGAGCGCCAGGGCGTCACGCTGAACGGGACGATGTACGCGGCGCTGGCTGTGGAGCACGCTCGGCTCGGGGGGTGAGCGGGGGGGGTGAGCGGGGGGGACTGTGGTCCTCGGGTCAGCGGCGGGCACCGGTCGAGTCCGGTCGCGCCCGCGCGGCGAAGGCGCGGATCGACGTCGCCCCGCGCCCCTTGGCGGGGCGCCTCACTCCTCGGCGGTCACCGGCTGGGCCTCCGCCTGGGTCTCCGTCCGGGCCTTGCCCGCCTTGCGCTTGACGATCAGCATCGAGGCGATGCCGATCAGGACCGCCACCACCAGGCCCAGCCACGAGAAGCGCTTGAGCCAGGACTCGGCGACGACACCGACGTAGTAGATGACGGCGGTGGTGCCGCCCGCCCAGACGATGCCGCCGAGGACGTTGGCGATCAGGAACTTCCAGTACGGCATCCGCAGTACGCCGGCCAGCGGTCCCGCGAAGATGCGCAGCAGGGCGACGAAACGGCCGAAGAAGACGGCCCACATGCCCCACTTCTGGAAGGACCGCTCGGCCGTGGCGATGTGTCCCTCGCCGAAGTGCTTGGGGAACTTCCCGCCCAGCCAGGCCAGCAGCGGTCGGCCGCCCTTGCGGCCGATGGCGTATCCGATGGAGTCGCCGATCACCGCGCCCGCGCTGGCGCAGGCGCCGAGGACCAGCGGGTCGATCCCGCCGTGCTGTGACGACAGCAGGGCCGCCGACACCAGGATGATCTCGCCGGGCAACGGAATGCCCAGGCTTTCCAGACCGATGACCAGTCCGACCACGGCGTAGACGGCCGCCGCGGGCACCGTGTCGAGCCATTCCTGGACGTGCAACGCCCACCCTCCGCTTCGCGTACCTGCTGCGTTCCGGGTGGGACTCGCCGCTTCCCGGTGCGCCTCGACCGAGGCGCACCGGGAAGCCTACCGGGTCGCCGGCGGTCAGCCGCTGGGTCGCAGGGTCCACGTGACGGTCATCTCGCCGGTGACGGCGCCGTCCTCCCGCTGGATGGCGACGCTCACCGGGAACTCGGGGCGGCTGCCCTCGTCCAGTTCCGCGACGACCTCGGCGATGGGGCGGCCGAGTGTCGCGGTGGCCGTGACCGGTCCGAGCGCGATCTTCTTGAAGGCGATCTCGGCGGTGACCGGCAGCGGCACCGCCCGGGAGAGCTGGTCCCCGAAGGCGGCCAGCACGATCGCCCCGCTGGCCGACTCACCCAGCGTGAACATGGCTCCGGCGTGCGGCCCGCCGACGTGGTTGCGGTACTCGCTCTGATCAGGAAGGGCCAGCACCGCCTTTTCCGGAGTGGTCTCCAGGTACTCGAGGTTCAGGGTCCGGACCATCGGCACCGTGGCGGCGAGCAACTCGCCGATCGACATCTGATCTGCGCTCATGGCAGCAGGTTACCCGCGAGTAGCATCAACGGGCCAGGCTCGGCGTGTTTCCGACTTCGGTACGTCCCTGACAAAGGCTGGTGACCGAATCGTGTCCTGGGCGGCATTAGGGTGACTGCTCATGTGGCCAGGACAGCAGCCGCCCGGGGGCGAGCAGAACCCGCAGGACAATCCGTACCAGCAGCCGGGGTACCAGCAGCCGAATCCGTATCAGCAGCCCGGCTACCAGCAGCAGCCCAATCCCTATGGGCAGCAGCAGTGGGGGACTCCGCAGCCCCCCGGGGCCCCTCAGCCGGCTTCGGGCGGTGGCGGTGGCGGTGGCGGAAACCGGACCAAGCTGGTCGCGATCGTCGCGTCCCTCGCCGTGGTGGTGGCCGCCGGTGTCACCGGGTTTCTCGTCCTGGGCGGTGACAAGGACGACCAGGCGGACGACGGCAAGGACAAGAAGCCGTCCGCGAGCGCGTCCGCGGACAAGTCCGGGTCCCCGACCGCCGACCCGAGCGTGTCCGGCTCCGACGACAACCCGCGCGACGACGGCGAGCTGAAGGCGACCGTCGAGGGCTGGAAGGTCGTCGCCAACCCCCGGTTCGGCACCCTGTTCGACGTGCCCGCCGAGTGGGAGATCGACAGCACCGACACCAGCGTCGGCTTCGAGTGGGAGGAGAAGGACGGCAAGATCGAGCGCACCACCGTCACCGCCCCCGCCTACCTGAAGTCCGAATGGTGCACCTCGGACGAGAACAAGGACGGCCGCAAGGAGAGCACCGCTCTCGCCACCACCGGCACCCGCGGTGAGAGCGGCGCCAAGGACACGGACATGGCGGCCGAGACGCGGGTGCCGTGGTGGATCTACGGCGGTTACACGGAGCCGGACAAGAAGAGCGTGAAGTACGGCAAGCCCAAGCCGTACACCACGACGTCCGGCATCCAGGGCAGCGTCATCACGGCGTACTCCCAGGGCACGCCCCAGAAGGGGAAGTGCGACACCGAGGGCAAGGCGATCACCTTCGCCTTCCAGAACAGCGCGGGCGACTTCGTCACCTGGAACCTCTACGGCGCCAAGGGCGTCAAGGACGAGCTCCCCGAGGCGACGATCCAGAAGATCCTGAGCACCGTGCGCCTCACCGAGGAGCCGCCGACCGAGTCGTAGGCACCCCGCCGGGCGGCGCCGCGCGCGCCGCTCAGCCGATGCCGAACGCCCCCGCGGGAGGCTCGGGCGACGGTACGGCGTCCGCGTCCCGCACCGGCAGCGCGTCGCCGATGAGCTCGAGCAGGGCGGGCCCGTGCTCGACCCTGGCCGGGAAGGCGTCGGCGGCGGTGCGCCGGGCCAGCGCCGCCGTGTCGAGGGGCCGGTGCGCGGCGACGAGCACCGCGTTGCCGAAGCGGCGTCCGCGCAGGACACCCGGTTCGGCGATCAGCGCCAACTCCTCGAAGAGCGTGGCGAACCCAGCCAGTTGGGGGCGCAGGAACGGGAACGGCGCCGCGTCGGCCAGGTTGGCCACGTAGACGCCGTCGGCCCGCAGGACCCGTGCGGCCTCGCGCACGTAGTCCACGGAGGTCAGGTGCGCGGGCACCCGCGACCCCCCGAAGACGTCGGCGACCAGCAGGTCGGCCGAGTCCGCGGGGGCGGCCTCCAGCCAGGCGCGGGCATCGGTACCGTGCGCGGTGATGCCCGCGCCGTCCGGCAGCGGCAGGTGTTCGGCGACCAGGTCCAGCAGGCCCCGGTCGGCCTCCACGACGTCCTGCCGCGAGCCGGGCCGGGTGGCGGCCAGGTAACGCGGCAGGGTGAACGCGCCCCCGCCGAGGTGCAGCACGTCCAGCGCGCGCCCCGGCTCGGCCACCGTGTCCAGGACGTGGCCGAGCCGGCGCGTGTACTCGAACTCCAGGTGCGTCGGCTCGTCCAGGTCGACGTACGACTGCGGCGCCCCGTCGACGGTGAGCAGCCAGGCCCGCCTCCGGTCGACGTCGGGCATGAGCTTGGCGGTGCCGTGGTCGGTGACGCGGCTGACCGGTATGGCTTCGTTCACCCCGCCATTGTGCCGGGTGAGGGAGTGCGGCCCGGCCCCGTCGGCCGGTCCGCGCTCCCCCTGCCCTTACCCGGAACCGCTCATTCGACGGCGGTCACGGTCCCCGCCCCCACGGTCCGCCCGCCCTCACGGACGGCGAACCCGAGACCGGGCTCCAGCGGCACGTCCCGCCCCAGCTCCACCGTCATCGTGACCGTGTCCCCGGGCCGGGCGACGGCCGTCGCACCGAGGTCGACGTCCCCGACCACGTCCGCGGTCCGGATGTAGAACTGCGGCCGGTATCCGGTGGCGACCGGCGTCGAGCGACCGCCCTCGCGCGCCGACAGCACGTACACCCGGGCGGAGAAGCGCCGCCCGGGCACGACACTGCCGGGCGCGGCGACCACGTGGCCGCGGCGCACCGTGTCGCGGGCGACACCGCGCAGCAGCAGCGCCACGTTGTCCCCGGCCTGCGCCTGATCCATCGGCTTGCCGAAGGTCTCCAGGCCGGTGACGACCGTCTCGACGGATGCCCCGAGCACGTCGACCCGGTCGCCGACGCGGACGGTGCCGCGCTCGATGGCGCCGGTGACGACCGTGCCCCGGCCGGTGATGGTGAGCACGTTCTCCACGGACAACAGGAACGGCGCGTCCAGATACCGCTCGGGCATGGGCACATAGGTGTCCACGGCGTCGAGCAGCGCCTCGACGGACGCCGTCCACCGCGGGTCGCCCTCCAGGGCCTTCAGCCCCGAGACCCGTACGACGGGCACGGTGTCTCCGCCGTAGCCGTGCGCGGTGAGCAGCTCGCGGACCTCCAGCTCGACGAGGTCGGTGAGCTCCTCGTCACCCGCGTCGGCCTTGTTCAGCGCGACGACGATGTGGTCGACGCCCACCTGCCGGGCGAGCAGGACGTGTTCGGCGGTCTGCGGCATGATCCCGTCCAGCGCGGAGACGACGAGGATCGCCCCGTCGAGCTGGGCGGCGCCGGTGACCATGTTCTTGACGTAGTCGGCGTGGCCCGGCATGTCCACGTGCGCGTAGTGCCGGGTGTCGGTCTCGTACTCGACGTGCGCGAGGTTGATGGTGATGCCGCGCGCCGCCTCCTCCGGGGCACGGTCGATGCGGTCGAACGGCACGAACGTGCCGGCGCCGCGCTCGGCGAGGACCTTGGTGATGGCGGCGGTCAGGGTGGTCTTGCCGTGGTCGACATGGCCCATCGTGCCGATGTTCAGATGTGGTTTGGTGCGGACGTACGCCGTCTTGGACATGGCGGTACCTCGAAGCCTCGTGGCGGTGGTGGGGACCCCGGGGGCCGGCCGACCCTCCCCCTGCGGGGTCCGCCGGACGATCCGGGGAGGGTCAGCTTCGGGCGCCGTCGGCGGCGGCCGGGAAGAAGGGGACGGCAGCCTTCGGGGCATCCGCGACCGCGGATGCTGCGAGGTGGAAGGCGTACCGGAACATGACGCCGATCCTTGCCGACGCCCTGCCCCACGTCGAATGGTTTTTTATGGCACAGGAGTTCGAAGGTTGCCCCGGTCCACTACGGGCCGGTGTTCCGCAGCGCCTCCCGCACGGACAGCGGCGCGAGTCGTTCCCTGTGTTCGGCCACGAAGCCGCGCACGGCGTCCGGGTCGGTCTTGGCGTACTCGCGCAGGCACCAGCCGATGGCCTTGCGAACGAAGAAGTCGGCGTGGCCGCAGCGGCGCAGGCAGTAGCCGAAGAGGCGGTCGGTGTCGGTGCGTTCCTTGTGGCGCAGTTGGTGGAGCAGGGCGGTGCGGACCAGCCAGAGGTCCTCCTCCGCGATCCACGCGTCCATGTCGGCCGTGAGGGCGCGGTCGGCCGCGACCAGCCCTCCGACCACGTGCGCGGCGAGCAGGTCGACGGTGTCCCACCAGGGGACGGTGGTGAGCAGATGCCGGACCACGGGCAGGAAACCGGAAGAGCAGTGCGTCACATGTCGGCGCAGGAGATCGACGGCGAAGTAGTGGTACTCGCGCTCGGGCAACCGCCAGCAGCGCAGCGCGACCGCGGCGCAGTCCGCCTCGCCGGGGCGGGGCAGGCCGTCCAGGACCGTGCGGGACAGAGCACGGCGAACGGGCCTGGTCAGACCCAGGAACGGAGCAACGTCCTTCATGTACGCCCGCATGGCCACTGCCTGTTCGGGATCGGCGGCGGCGGTGTACACGGCGGTCAGCCGCTCCAGTACGGTGTCGGCGAAGGAGCTGTGCGGCGCGTCCAGAATTCCCGTGTTCGTGACGCTCATGAGACGCACCATACGGCGATCACACACATTTGTCGGTTAGTGTCACCGGATGCTCGATGCCACCACCCGCTCTGGGGGCACCGCCACGGTCTCTCCCCGGACCGCCGCGACGGAGCTCGCCGTCGCCACAGCCGCCGGACCGGTCCCACCGGCCGCTCCGACCGGCTTCGCCGCCCGCGTCACGAGAGTCCTGCTCTCGCCGTGGTCCCGATTCTCCCTGCTCGTCGCCCTGCTGGCCTCGGCCGCGACCGCGGTCGTGCTGTTCCAGCCGCAGCGGTTGCTGACGAACGGCTGGCCGCCACAGCTCGGGGGAGCCGCCGCAGCGGTCGCCTACGCGCTGGCGTACGGGCTGTGCACCGTCGCCTTCGTGCCGCGTCCGCTGCTGAACCTGGCCGCCGGCGCCCTGTTCGGATCTCAGCTGGGCCTGGCCTCGGCGTTGGCGGGGACGGTGCTCGGTGCCGGGCTCGCCTTCTGCCTGGGCCGGGTGCTGGGCCAGGAGGCGCTGCGTCCGCTGCTGCGGGGCAAGTGGCTGAAGGCCGCGGACGGGCAGCTCAGCCGCCACGGCTTCCGCTCGATGCTGGCGGCGCGGCTGTTCCCGGGGGTGCCGTTCGCCGCCGCCAACTACTGCGCGGCCGTCTCCCGCATGGGCCTGCTGCCCTTCCTGCTGGCGACCGGGCTCGGGTCGATCCCCAACACCGCCGCCTACGTCGTCGCCGGCGCCCGCGCCTCGACGCCGACGTCACCGGCGTTCCTGATCGCCATGGCCTGCATCGCCCTGCCGGGGCTGGCGGGCGCGGTGGTGGCCTGGCGCAAGCGCCACCAGCTGCGCGGACGCTGACGGGCGATCACCTCCGTCTTTCCGGAGCGGCGGTTTCGCGTCATACAGTTACGGCGTCACACAGTTACGGCGTCACACGGCTTCGGCGTCACACGGCTTCGAGGATCATCGCGTTGGCGAGGCCGCCCGCCTCGCACATCGTCTGAAGGGCGTAGCGGGCGCCGCGCTCGCGCATGGCGTGGACGAGGTCCGTGGTCAACCGGGTGCCGCCGGCGCCCAGAGGGTGGCCGAGGGCGATGGCCCCGCCGTGCACGTTGACCCGGTCGAGGCCGGCACCGGTCTCCTGCTGCCAGGCCGGCACCACGCTCGCGAACGCCTCGTTGACCTCGAACAGGTCGATGTCGCCGAGCGAGAGCGACGCCCTGCGCAGCACCTTCTCGGTGGCGGGTATGACGCCAGTACGGCCGAGGCGACTGCGAGGGCTACCAGTGAGTAGGAAATCCGAACTCACCGTAACTCTACGAGTTGGAAAAACAAACCCTCAATTAGACTGGCGCCATGGCCGCCGCCCCCAAGAACCCGCGCCCCTGCTCCATCGCCGACGCCCTGGCACTCGTCGGCGAGAAGTACTCCCTGCTCGTCCTGCGGGAGGTGTGCCTCGGCAACGGCCGCTTCGACCAGCTGGTGCGCAACATCGGCGCACCGCGCGACATCCTCGCCACCAGGCTGCGCCGGCTCGTCGAAGCGGGAATCCTGACCAGGCAGCCGTACAGCGAGCGCCCGCAGCGCTTCGAGTACCGGCCGACCCGGGCGGGGCTGGAACTGGAGCCGGTCCTGATGACCCTCATGGCGTGGGGCGACCGGCACCTGCGCACGGACGACGACCGGCCCATGGTGATCGAGCACGTCTGCGGCAACGAACTCGTCCCGCAGGTCACCTGCCGGGCGTGCGGCGAGAGCGTCCGGCACGAGGATCTGACCGCTCATCCGCAGGTCCCCGGCTGGACGGTGACGGGCCCGGCGGCGGTGTAGGAGCCGCCTCCACCCCTGTGGTCCGGTATTCACCCAAGGGCGCTACGCTGCCCCACGGCACGCCTGTTCCTGGTCACCGCACACGGCGGTTCGGTGTGCCCATCGACCGTTTCTCGATCGGCACTTGGACTCCGTAACTTCATGTCTTGGTTTGAATCCCTCGTCCTCGGACTCGTCCAGGGGCTGACCGAGTTCCTCCCCGTGTCCTCCAGCGCGCACCTGCGCCTGACCGCGGCGTTCTCCGGCTGGCACGACCCGGGCGCGGCGTTCACGGCGATCACGCAGATCGGCACCGAGGCGGCCGTGCTCATCTACTTCCGCAAGGACATCGGTCGGATCATCTCGGCGTGGAGCCGCTCACTCACGAACAAGTCGATGCGCCACGACCCCGACGCGCGCATGGGCTGGCTCGTGATCGTCGGATCCATCCCGATCGGTGTCCTCGGCCTGACGCTGAAGGACCAGATCGAGGGGCCCTTCCGCGACCTGCGGATCACCGCGACCATGCTGATCGTCGTCGGCGTGATCATCGGTGTCGCGGACCGGATGGCCGCGCGCGACGAGAAGGGCGGCCGGCACCGCGCGCCCCAGCAGCGCAAGGAGTTGGAGAACCTGGGCGTGCGGGACGGCCTGATCTACGGGCTGTGCCAGGCGGCGGCCCTCATCCCCGGCGTCTCGCGCTCCGGCGCCACCATCAGCGGCGGACTCTTCATGGGCTACCGGCGCGAGGCGGCCGCCCGGTACTCGTTCCTGCTCGCGGTCCCCGCGGTGCTCGCCTCGGGCGTGTTCGAGCTCAAGGACGCGATGGAGAGCGACCACGTCTCCTGGGGACCGACGCTGTTCGCGACGGTCATCGCCTTCGGCACCGGGTACGCGGTCATCGCCTGGTTCATGAAGTTCATCTCGACCAAGAGCTTCATGCCGTTCGTCTGGTACCGCATCGCGCTCGGCATCGTCATCATCGCGCTGGTCGCGACGGGTGCCCTCAGCCCGCACGCCGCGGAGTCGTCGGGCTGACCGCCCCTACACCCACGCGCGCACCTTCGCATCCGTAGCCGTCCGGTAGCGCACTGTCAGTGCATGCCCCTAGGCTTGTCCGCATGTCCCCCGATTCCGTGACTCCTGGTTCCGCGCGCTCCGCCGCGGAGCTGAACGATCAGATCCGTGCCCTGTGGCGGCGTGCGGGCGGGTCCCTGTCGGCGCAGGAGCGTGTGGAGTACGAGCTGTTGGTGGTCGAGTGGGCGACCGCGATCCGCTGCGAGGTCATCAAGGCGGCCTGAGGGCCGGGGCGCCCCCTGCCCGGCCGGCTTCACCGACACCGAGCGCCCTTGCGCCTCAGCGTCCGCCGGCCACCCGCAGCACCGTACCCGTCGTGTACGACGCGTCCGGCGACATCAGCCAGGAGATCGCCGCGGCGATCTCCTCCGCCCGGCCCGCACGGCCCAGCGGCACGTCCGCTCCCATCCGCCGCGCACGGTCGGGGTCGCCCATCGCGGCGTGCATCTCCGTGTCGACGACCCCCGGCGCGACCGCGTTGACGCGGATACCGTCCGGACCGAGCTCCTTGGCCAGCCCCACGGTCAGGGCGTCGACGCCCGCCTTGGTCGCCGCGTAGTGGACGTACTCCCCCGGGCTGCCGAGGGTCGCGGCGCCCGACGACACGTTCACGATCACACCGCTCCCCCGCGCGGCCATCAACTGCGCGGCGCGCCGCGCGCACAGCAGCGTGCCCAGCAGGTTGACGTCGACGACCCGGCGCAGGTCCGCGGTGTCGCTGTCGGCGAGCCGGCCCAGCGGTCCGGTCACCGCCGCGTTGTTCACCAACCCCGTCACCGGCCCGAGCCGCTCCTCCGCCACGTCGAAGAGCCGCTCGACGTCGGCCTCGACCGACGTGTCCGCCCGCACCGCGACACCGCGCCCACCCGCCCCGCGCACGCCCGCCACGACCGCCTCCGCGGCCGCCGAGTCCCGTACCCAGCCCACGACGACGTCGTGCCCGTCGGCCGCGAGGCGCCGACAGGTCGCCGCGCCGATTCCCCGGCTGCCGCCGGTGACCACAGTGAGGGGACGAGCCATGAATACCTCCAACGGAACGAACGAGAACAGCGCGAACGCAGCCCCGGCAGGCACATCGGGGGCGTTTGATCGATCATCGATCAAACGCTCGCGAAGCACAACCACCGCACAACCACCGTCCCGTCGCGTCGATGGTGGCCACTCGCCGACGACGGACACCCGGTGTGATCAACTGAATTCTCCCTCGTCGAGAGCGCACACTGAGGGAACCACAGGGTAGGGAGGCGCCTATGAAGACGCTCGGCCACTGGCTCGCCTCCCCCTGGCGCCGCTCGACGGCCGCCGTGCTCGCCGGCGCGCTTCCCGTCCTCGCCTTCCCGGGCCCGGCCCTGTGGTGGTGGGCCTGGGTCGCCCTGGTGCCGTGGCTGCTGCTGTCCCGGACCGCGCCGAGCGGCGGACGGGCTGCCTACGACGGGTGGTGCGGCGGGTTCGGGTTCATGCTGGCGATGCATCACTGGCTGCTGCCCAACCTGCACGTGTTCACGTTCGTCATCGCCGCGCTGCTCGGCGCGCTGTGGGCGCCGTGGGGATGGCTGGTGCGGCGGCTGCTGGGCGGGGCGCCCCCGGCCGGCCGGGTGGCGGCGGCGCTCGTGGTGCTGCCGTCGGGCTGGCTGGCGGTGGAGCTGGTCCGCTCCTGGCAGGGGCTCGGCGGGCCCTGGGGGATGATCGGCGCGAGCCAGTGGCAGGTGGCGCCGGCGTTGCGGCTCGCCTCGGTGGGCGGGGTGTGGCTGCTGAGCTTCCTGGTGGTGGCCGTCAACGTCGCCGTCGCCGTGCTCGTCGCCGTCCGCCGGGCCCGGGTGCCCGCCGTGGCCGGGCTGGTCGCCACCGCCGCCGCCACCTCCGCGGCCTGGGTCTGGTCGCCGCGCCCCGACGCCGACGAGCGGGTCGCGATCGCCGTGGTGCAGCCCGGCGTCGTCGCCGGCCGGGACAGTGCCGACCGGCGCTTCGACCGCGAGGAAGAGCTGACACGCCGGCTCGCCGACCGGAACCCCGACCTGGTCGTCTGGGGCGAGAGCAGCGTCGGCTTCGACCTCGACGACCGGCCCGACCTGGCGCGGCGACTCGCGGCGCTGTCCCGCGAGACCGGCGCGAACATCCTGGTCAACGTGGACGCGCGGCGCTCCGACAAGCCCGGCATCTACAAGAGCTCGGTGCTCGTCGGCCCGGAGGGACCGACCGGCGCCCGGTACGACAAGATGCGGCTCGTCCCCTTCGGGGAGTACATCCCGGCCCGCTCCCTGCTCGGCTGGGCCACCTCCGTCGGTGAGGCGGCGGGCGAGGACCGCAGGCGGGGCACCCGGCAGGTGGTGATGGACGTCGGCGACGGGCTGCGGATCGGGCCGATGGTCTGCTTCGAGAGCGCGTTTCCCGACATGAGCCGCCGCCTGGCCGCCGACGGCGCCGATGTGCTGCTCGCCCAGTCGTCGACCTCGACCTTCCAGCACAGCTGGGCCCCCGAACAGCACGCCTCGCTGGCCGCACTGCGCGCCGCCGAGACCGGCCGCCCGATGGTGCACGCGACACTGACGGGGGTCTCCGCGGTCTACGACGCGAACGGCGCGCGCATCGGGTCGTGGCTGGGCACCGGCGCGAGCACGTCACGCGTGTACGACGTCCCGCTCACCCACGGCGGCACACCCTACGTCCGGTACGGCGACTGGACGGTGCTCGCGGCGCTGCTGGTCCTCGCGGCCTGGGCCGGCACCGAGAGCGTACGGGCGGTGCGGATCAGGCGGGGCGCTCCTCCACCGCACGTACCACCCGCTCGCACAGCTCATGGGTCTCCAACGCGTCCCGGGCACTGAGCACCTCGCCGGAGCGGACCGCGTCGAGGAAGGCGAGCACCGCCTGTTCGATGCCGCGCTGCCGGGCCACCGGGACCCAGTCACCGCGCCGCCGCACGGTCGGCCGGCCCTTGTGGTCGATCACCTCGGCGAGGTTGACGACCTGGCGCTTGGTGTCCTGACCGGAGACCTCGAGGATCTCCTCCGCCGAGCCGCTGAGCCGGTTCATGACGCCGAGCGCGGTGAAGCCGTCCCCGGCGAGCTGGAGCACCACGTGGTGGAGCAGACCGTCCTCGACGCGGGCGCGCACGGTGACGTCGTCGACCGTGCCGGGCACCAGGAAGCGCAGCGTGTCGACGACGTGGATGAAGTCGTCGAGGATCATCGTGCGCGGGTCCTCGGGCATCCCGGTGCGGTTCTTCTGCATGAGGATCAGCTCGCGCGGGTGCTCGGCGCACTGCGCGTACCCGGGGGCGTGGCGACGGTTGAAGCCGACGGCGAGACTCGTCCCCCGCTGCTCGGCGAGAGCCACCAGGCGCTCGGAGTCGGCGAGTTCGTAGGCGAGCGGCTTGTCGACGTAGGTGGGGACGCCGGCCTCCAGCAACCGGGTCACGATCTGCGGGTGCACGTCCGTCGGCGCGTGCACGAACGCGGCGTCGAGGTCCTGGGCGAGCAGTGAGTCGAGGTCGGCGTGGCGCCGGGCCTGCGGAAGGCGCAGTCCGTCGGCGACCCGGGTGAGCGTCGCGGGGGTGCGGGTCTGCAGGTGCAGGTCGACCCCGGGCAGGAAGGCGAGCACCGGCAGATAGGCCTTCTGCGCGATGTCGCCGAGTCCGATGCAGCCGACCTTCACGGGATGTGCTCCTCTGACGCTCGCCGACCTGGTCCGCTGGGAAGCATACGGGGGCCGCGCGGGCCGCCGGTCGGCGATGCCCTCCAAGCCGCGCACGCCGCGGAGGGACGACCTGTCCGCGGTGGTACGCGGGCACGGGCGCGAGGTGCTGGACGGCGTGCCGGGCGGTGAAAACCCCTGGTGGGACCGGGCAGGCATGGGCGAGGATGCCGACATGACGACCGAGCGCCGCGAACCCGCCACAGACGCCGACGAACGCACCATGCTGGAGGGCTGGCTGGAGTATCACCGGCAGACCCTCGCGTGGAAGTGCGAGGGCCTCACCGACGCCCAGCTCAGGACCGCCTCCGTGGCCCCGTCCGTGTTGTCCCTGATGGGTCTGGTGCGGCACATGGCCGAGGTGGAACGGGGCTGGTACCGCCAGGTGCTGGCGGACGAGGACGCGCCCCCGATCTACTACAGCGACGAGGAGCCGGACGGCGAGTTCCTCCTCACCGAGGCGGACACCTGGCAGGAGGCCCACGCCACCTGGCGTGCGGAGATCGAGGTGGCACGGCGCAACGCCGCACGCTTCCGGCTCGACGACCCGTCCCAGGGGAAGCACCGGCGCACCGGTGAACGGTTCACCCTGCGCTGGATCCACACCCACATGATCGAGGAGTACGCGCGCCACAACGGCCACGCCGATCTGATCCGTGAGTGCCTCGACGGCGCCACCGGCGAGTGACGTCACCCTCGGCGGCGCCGCCACCTCCGTAAGGGGCCGGAGATCACCCGTGTGGGGCAATCTCCACCGGCCTGGCATCGTGGAGGAGTCCCCACCCAGGGCAGAGTGGCGCGGGTGCATCGAACGACGACCACCGCAACGCTCCTGGTGACCATGGCCATCTCGGCCCTCACCGGCTGTACGACGGTCCAGGGTCCGATCGTGGCCGACCCTTCGGCGGCCGGCGCCCACTCGTCCGCGCCGCGCGCCGAGGGCCCGGCCGCACCTGCCGCCGCCCAGGCACCCGCCCGTGAGGCGCTGGAGAGGACCGGCTCCTCCCGGGACCCGGGCCGCGCCTCCGGCAAACCACGCCGTACGGCACCCGCGCAGCAGCGGAAGAAGCAGCCGGCCGACCGCTCGAAACAGCGGCCGCGGCCCGACCGTCCCGAGGCGCCGGTGCGTGAACGGGCGCCCGAGCGGCCTCCCACCGGCGTTCCCGACGTTCCGCTGCCGGACGGCGGGGGCGTCGGCAAGGACGCCGGCAACAAGGCGGACGTGTGCGCACTCGGCAAGCAGTACGGCGGCTGGCGGCCCGGCAGTCCCGAGGCGGTCATCTGCGAGCGGACACACCGCCGCTGAGGGTACGGCCGCGGCGGGCGAGTCCTACGGCCGTTGCTGCCGCGGTGGGCCCCACCGCCCGCCGGACCCGTCCGGCCCGCCGCCGCCCAGCCGCGACTCCAGCCGGCCGATCGCCTCGCGCACGCCCTCGCCGTAGCGGTCGTGGGCGAGGTACTCGGCCGCGCTCCGGGCCCGACGCAGATGCACCCGGGCCGCCTCGCGGTGGCCGAGCCGTTCGTAGTCTGCGGCCAGGTTCAGATGCAGCGAGGGGTAGAGGGCACGCGCGGCGAGCGCGCCCTCGCGCCCGCCGGCGGGCCGGTCCTGGGTGAGTTCCTCGGCGGCCGACAACGCCCGCAGGTCCCAGGCCAGTTCGTCCCCCGGGTCGTCCTGGGTGTCGGCCAGGTAGTGGGCCAGGGTGCAGCGGTGCAGGGGATCGCCGTGCTCGCCGATCTCCGCCCACAGGCCGAGGAAGCGGCGCCGGGCCTCTTCCCGGTCGCCCGCGTGGTGCAGCATGACGACCTGTCCGATCCGCGTCAGCACGGCATCCGGCGCCGCCTGCTCCTGTCCCTTGGCCACCGCGTCCTCCGTGCCCGTCGTCGGCTGTCCCGACGACGCTAACCGCACGCACCCGCATTCCACGTCAGGCGGCTCCGATACGCGCGCGGGCCGGTCGGTGGCGGACCGGCCCAGGCGCCCGGGTCAGCCCAGGTTCGGGATGGTCCAGTCGATCGGCTCGTGTCCCTGCGCGGCGACCGCCTCGTTGATCTGTGTGAACGGGCGCGAGCCGAAGAACTTCTTCGCCGACAGGGGCGAGGGGTGCGCGCCCTTGACCACCACGTGCCGCGTCGCGTCGATCAGCGGAAGCTTCTTCTGCGCGTAGTTGCCCCACAGCACGAACACCGCCGGGTCGGGCCGGTCGGCCACCGCGCGGATCACCGCGTCGGTGAACAGCTCCCAGCCGCGGGCCTTGTGCGAGTTCGCCTCGCCGGCCCGGACCGTGAGCACCGCGTTGAGCAGCAGCACGCCCTGCTTAGCCCACGGCATCAGATAGCCGTTGTCCGGGATCGGGACGTCCAGCTCCGCGTGCATCTCCTTGTAGATGTTCCGCAGGGACGGCGGGACCTTCACGCCCGGCCGCACCGAGAAGCACAGCCCGTGGCCCTGCCCCTCGCCGTGGTACGGATCCTGCCCGAGGACCAGCACCTTCACCTGGTCGTACGGCGTGGCCTCCAGCGCGGCGAAGACCTCCTCGCGCGGGGGGTAGACGGGGCCGTTCGCCCGCTCCTCCTCGACGAACGCCGTCAGCTCCTTGAAATAGGGCTGCTGCAGTTCGCCGCCCAGCACCTCGCGCCAGGACTCGGGCAGCATGGCGATGTCGGTCACGTCAACTTCCTTACACTGTGCGGTCGCTTCCGGTCCTCAGAACCTACCCGCGACCACTGACAATCGGAGCGGCTACCAGCTCGTCTTCCGGTGCAGCTCCCACATCGTCATGATCGTCGAGGGGTCCAGGGCCCCTTCGGCGCCCGAGATGTCCGCGCCGGCGGCCACGTACTGCTTGCCCTGCCACAGCGGCAGCAGCCGTACGTCGTTCACGAGGATCTGCTGCGCCCGCTCGAACTCCCGCTCCGCGTTGCCGCGGTCGCTCTCCCGGCGCGAGCGCGGCAGCAGCTCGCCGGTGATCTCGGGGGCGGGGTAGGGCGTGCCGAGGGCGTTCTGCTCGCCGACGAAGGGGGCGATGAAGTTCTCGGCGTCCGGGAAGTCGGGGGACCAGCCGCGCCCGAACACCGGGTACTCGCCCTTCTGGTAACCCGTGACGTACGTCTTCCACGGGCGGCTCTCGAGGGTGACCGTGAACAGGCCCGAGGCGTCCAGCTGGCGCTTGATCTCCTGGAACTCCCGCGCCGTCTCGGAACCGTAGCGGTCGGTGGTGTACCAGAGGGTGAGCGGGACGGGCTCGGTGATGCCGGCGTCGGTGAGGATCGCGCGGGCCTTGGAGACGTTCGGGTCTCCGTAGTCGTCGAAGAAGCCCGTGGTGTGGCCGATCAGGCCCTTGGGGACCATCGAGTACAGCGGGTCGACGGTGTCCTGGTAGATCTCGTGGGCGATCGCGACCCGGTCGACGACCTGGGCGACGGCCTGGCGCACTTCCTTCCGGCCCGCCCACGGGTCGTCGGGGTTGAAGACGAGGTAGCGGATCTCCGTACCGCTGCCCTCGACCAGCTGGAGGTCCTTCTCCTTGCCGGCCTCGCCCTGCAGCGTGACGACGTCGTCGGCCGCGAGACCGCGGTAGGTGACCTGGATCTCCCCGTCGCGCAGGGCCTTCACCATGCCGGCGGAGTCCTTGAAGTAGCGGATGGTCACCGCGTCGTTGTGGCGTTCGGCGAAGCCCTTGTAGCGGTCGTTGCGGGCGAGTTCGGCCCGCTCGCCGTCCTCGTACGACTGAAGCGTGTACGGGCCGGAGCCGACGACCTTGCCGTCCTCGCGCAGGGAGTCGGCGGGGTAGCCGCCGGGTTCGACGATCGACATGGCGGGCGTGGCGAGGACGAAGGGGAAGGTGGCGTCGGGTTTGTTGAGGTGGAAGACCACTTCGCGCTCGCTGGGCACTCGGACGCGGTCCAGGCTGCCCAGCAGACCGGCGGGGCCGCCGTTGACGTTGATGTCCTTGATCCGGTCGATCGAGTGCTTGACGGCCCGGGCGTCCAGCCGGTCCCCGTTGGAGAAGGTCAGGCCCTCGCGCAGCTCGCAGCGGTACACCTGGTTCGTGGAGTCGGTGAACGCGCACTCCTCGGCGGCGTCGGGCTCGGGCGCGCTCGCGCCGTCGGGGTAGCTGAGCAGCGTCTGGTAGACGTTGCGGAACAGCTCCCAGGAACCGTCCCAGGACGCGGCCGGATCCAGCGTGCTGGGGGCACTGGTCGTCCCCACGACGATCGGCCCCTCATTCTGCGCATCGTCGGACGACAGGATGCCGCATCCGGTGACCAGCGAGGACATGGACACGATGGCCGCCACCCGCCGCAGGCCTCGGTTCCGGTTGAACACGCGCACGCTCCTCGATCCGCCGTACCAAGGGTCGGCAGACCATACCGCAGCGCCATGCTCCCTGAACCCCCCTTCTGATCAGGGGGTTTGATCATTTTACGATGACTACGTTGTCATGACCCCGCGGTCTCGAAACGCGGACACGGGCACCGTTTTCCGCAACGGTGCCCGTGTCCGAGCGCGCGCCCGGCGGGATCGGACGTCAGGCCACGCCGGCGTTCAGGAAGATGCCGCCGTCGACCACGAGCGTCTGACCGGTGACCCAGTCGGACTGCGCCGAGGTGAGGAACGCGGCCGCGCCGCCGATGTCGGCGGGCTCACCGAGCCGGCCGAGCGGGTATCCCGCGGCGGCCTCCTCCTCGCGGCCCTCGTACAGAGCCGCGGCGAACTTCGTCTTCACGACGGCCGGGGCGATCGCGTTGACCCGCACCTTGGGCGCGAACTCGTGCGCCAGCTGCGCGGTGAGGTTGATCAGCGCTGCCTTGCTGACGCCGTAGGCGGCGATGAAGGGCGAGGGCGACAGTCCCGCCACGGAGGCGATGTTGACGATCGCACCCCCGTTGTCCTTCTGCCAGGCGTGCCAGGTGCGCTGGGCGAAGCCGAGCGCCGAGATGACGTTGGTCTCGAAGACCTTGCGCGCGACGTTCAGGTCGAGGTCGGCGATCGGCCCGAACACCGGGTTGGTGCCCGCGTTGTTGACCAGGAAGTCGACGCGCCCGAAGGCCTCCATCGCGCGCTCGACGGCGACGGCCTGGTGGGCCTCGTCGTGCGCCTTGCCTGCGACGCCGATGACACGGTCGGCGCCGAGCTTCTCGACGGCCTCCTTCAGGGCCTCCTCGTTGCGACCGGTGATGCAGACGCGGTCGCCGCGCGCGACGAGCGCCTCGGCGACGCCGTAGCCGATGCCGCGGCTCGCGCCCGTGACGAGCGCGGCCTTGCCGGAGAGTGCGGGGAGTTCAGTCATGTCCGTGATCCCTAGTCGAGCGGTCCGCCGGCCACGTACAGCACCTGGCCGGAGACGAAGCCGGCGGCCTCGCCGGTGAAGAAGGCGATGGCGTTGGCGATGTCGTCGGGCTCGCCGACGCGGGCGACCGGGATCTGGGTGGCGGCGGCCGCCTTGAAGTCGTCGAAGCCCATGCCGACGCGGTCGGCGGTGGCCTTGGTCATCTCGGTGGCGATGAAGCCGGGGGCAACGGCGTTGGCGGTGACGCCGAACTTGCCGAGCTCCTTGGCGAGGGTCTTGGTGAAGCCCTGCAGACCGGCCTTGGCGGCGGAGTAGTTGACCTGGCCGCGGTTGCCGAGCGCGGAGGACGAGGACAGGTTGACGATGCGGCCGAAGCCGGCGTCCACCATGTGCTTCTGGCAGGCCTTCGACATCAGGAACGCACCGCGCAGGTGCACGTTCATGACGGTGTCCCAGTCGGAGACGCTCATCTTGAACAGCAGGTTGTCGCGCAGCACGCCCGCGTTGTTGACGAGGATCGTCGGCGCGCCCAGCTCCTCGGCGATCCTCGCCACGGCCGCCTCGACCTGCGCCTCGTCGGAGACGTCGCAGCCGACCGCGATCGCCTTGCCGCCGGCCTCCGTGATCTTCCCCACGGTGTCCTTGCAGGCGGTCTCGTCGAGGTCGATGACGGCGACGGCACGGCCCTCGGCGGCCAGTCGTACGGCGGTGGCGGCACCGATGCCGCGCGCGGCTCCGGTGACTACGGCGACCCGCTGCTCAGTGGTGGACATTGCTGCTTCTCCTCGTCCTGGGGATGCGGCCCGTGCGGGGCCCTTCGGTACGCCCTTTGGGTGAGCGACCGCTTAGTACCTTCCGCAGACGTGACGCTAGAAGCCCTGGCACGCGGTGTCAACGGGACACCGGGCCGGTGTGATTCATTACCCGGGCTCCCCGGGGGGGGCGCGCCCTCACCCCGGGCGCCCGAACGGCCCAGCCCTGCGGGGCCCACGCCGAGGCACCCCTGACGTCGAAGCGCGAACCGTTCATGGGCGGAAAGGAGGATGCGGCGCCGCCGGCGCACCCGAGGCACGCCTCGCTCGGGGCCCGGCCGGCGGCCGGACAGGCACTACCGCACGAGCAGGCCGAGAAGTCGTTCCGTCTCTGCCGCCGGGTCCGCCGTGAGGCCGGTGTGGACGGGGCCCGGCTGGACGATCGTGGAGCGGGGGGCGATCAGCCAGCGGAAGCGGCGGCCGGGGTCGTCGTGGGCCGCCTGGCCCGCCGCGTCCCCGCCGGTGCACACGCCTTCGACGGCGCGCAGGGCCGCGCGCACACCGGGCAGGTCCACGTGCGGGTCGAGGGCCAGCAGCCTGGTCTCGTCGAGGTGGGTGAGGGCACCGACGTAGGCCTTGGCCCGGCAGTACACGAGCACCCCGGCGTTCACACACTCACCGCGTTCGACGCGGGGCACGACGCGCAGCAGTGCGTACTCGAAGACATGGCGGTCGCTCACCGCTCCCCCTTGACGTGCTCGTGGATGGTGGCGGCCCGGGCGAGCAGGGGCCGGGCGTAGGCGCGCCGGAGGTCGTCGGGCGTGGCGAAACCGGGCTCGTCCAGCAGCCAGCTGTCCGGGATCTCGGCGGTGACCTCGGCGAGGAGTTCCTCGGTGACCAGGGGCGCGAGCGCGGCGGCGGCCGAGCGGACGTCCGGCGCGAAGCGTGCGAGGGCGTGGTCCGAGGCGTCGTACGGCCGGGCGGCGGAGGTCTCGGCGCCGGGCCAGTTGTGGTGCCAGATCATGGTCGCGCCGTGGTCGATGAGCCACACCTCGCCCCGCCACCGCAGCAGGTTGGGGTTGCGCCAGGACCGGTCGACGTTGTTCACCAGGGCGTCGAACCAGACGATCCGCCCGGCGTCTTCGGGGCTCACCTCGAAGGCGAGCGGGTCGAAGCCGAGGGCGCCGGAGAGGAAATCCATGCCGAGGTTGGTGCCGCCGCTGGCCTTGAGCAGCTCCTGCACCTGCTGGTCGGGTTCGCCGAGCCCGAGCACCGGGTCGAGGTCGACCGTCACCAGCCGCGGCACCCTGAAACCCAGCCGGCGGGCGAGTTCACCGCAGACCACCTCGGCGACGAGCGTCTTGCGCCCCTGCCCCGCGCCGGTGAACTTCAGGACGTAGGTCCCGAGGTCGTCGGCCTCGATCAGTCCCGGCAGCGAACCTCCCTCACGCAGGGGCGTGATGTAGCGGGTCGCTACGACCTCTTTCAGCACTTTCCCAGGCCACCCATCTCTTCAGCCTTACAATCCGCGGATACCTTCTCCGGGGTGTGGAGGCAGGAATCACCGGTCAACGGCGCTGGGGAGAATCTGGGGAGTTTTGGTCGCCGAGCCGGTCTCCCCGCTCCCCAAGCAGACCGTCGATGGTGCCGCGCCCCTTGCTGCCGGCTTCCGGCATGAAGTGAGCATAGTAACCACGGCCGAGGGGCACGATCCGTCCGGCCACCTCGGCCGACCTGCCGGCGACAGCCCGCCCGTGCGCCGCCCACGCTGCCTTCGAGCGCGCCGACCCCGTGCCGGCTGCTCTCCCCGCCCGCCTGGAGCCCGTGCTGTTCTCGGCGCATCCGAGAGCGTGGTGCCTCGTCCTCGAAGGCGAGGGCGGTCCGGGAGCATCCTCCCGGACCACAATTGTCCGTCGCCTTGGTCTTCCGCGCGGTCGCGGACGCCGAGGAGCCCGGCTGTCGGCCGGCGCCGGACGTCATCGTCCAGCGCCGGCGGTCTTGCGGTCGTCAGCGGTGAGCGTGGGCGGTGGTGTCTGTGCCGGCCGGTGCGGGGCGAACGGGCCGTGCAGGGCTGCCCATCGGAGGAGCAGGACGGTCTTGCCGTCGGTGACGCGTCCGTCGCGGGTCATGGCGAGGGCTTCGGTGAAGGGCAGTTCGAGGACCTCGATGTCCTCGCCTTCCTCTTCCACCCCGCCGCCGGTTCCGGCGCGGTCGGCGGGAGTGTAGGGAGCGGCGAAGAAGTGGAGGCGTTCGGTGACGGAGCCCGGGCTCATGTAGGCGTCGAGGACGTGGGTGAGCGGGCCGAGGGTGACGCCGAGTTCTTCGGCCGCCTCGCGGCGGATCCCGGTGTGCGGGTCGTCCGCGTCGAGCAGTCCGGCCGCGGCTTCGGCGAGCATGCCGTCGGGGTGGTCGGTGACATAGGCCGGGTAGCGGAACTGGCGGGCGAGCAGGACGCGGCCGCGTGCGGTGTCGTAGGGCGGGTCTACGGCGGGGCGCTTCCCGTTTCGCCGGCTGTGGCGGACTACGGTGCCCGCAGACTGTGGCCCCGGACGGAAAACGGAAGGTCGCCTCGGTGGCCGCCGGGCTGGTGCGGCCCGGTGGCGTGGTGATCGTCGACGGCGGTACCACCGCGCTGGCTGTCGCCCACGCGCTCCCGAGGGATCTGGCCTGCACCGTGATCACCCACAGCCCGACGATCGCCGTCGCTCTGCTCGGCCATGCGCAGGCCGAGGTCTTCATGCTCGGGGGCCGCCTGTTCCAGCACTCGGCGGTCGCCTGCGGCGCGGCGGCGGTCGAGGCCGCGCAGAACGTCTCCGCCGACCCCTTCCTCCTCGGCGTCACCGGCGTGCACCCCGAGGCGGGCCTCACCACCGGCGACGCCGAGGACGCGGCGATGAAACGCCCTCGCGGCACGGGCTGCGGACACCTACGTCCTCGCCTCCTCCGAGAAGACCGGCACCGCTTCCCGGTACCGCGTCCTGCCCTGGGAAGAGATCTGCGGACTGATCACGGACACGTCCCCGCACGACCCGGTGATCGAGCAGCTCACGGCGAACGGGGTCGAAGTGCTGACGGCCGGCTGACGACCGTGGAGCCGACCGCGGAGCGGCCGGTCGACCGGCCACCCGGCCCGCCCGCACCGAGACGGAACCCGCGCCCCCGGCCAGGGCTGCGACCATCCCACCGCCACGGACAAGGAGATCGTGAGGCGTGCCTCCGGTCCGAAGCTGGACCACGCAGCCCCCAGGAGATGCGGCCTCGGCTCCGGTGCACCCCTGTGAACGCGTCCTCTGCCTGGCCGCGGCGGTGCCACATCACGTCATGGAGTTTCATCGCGGGCCGCGCCCCGGCCCACGTGTGGGACCGGTCCCGCTCGGGACGCCGGCGGTCCCGGCCGCGCTCACGGCCTCCGTTCTCACCTGCGCCCGCCGCGTCCACGGCCAGTGCCGCCTGCCGCACTGCCACCGCCGGCCTCAACGGGCCTCTGCCGTTTCCACGACATGGCCGCGGCCCGGCGACACGGTCATCCGGTAGCGCGACCAGTCTCAGCCGGGGTGCCGTCCCCGCCCACGCGGCCCCGAGCCGGGCGGACGCTGTTGGCGAATCGGCCGGACAGCCGTCGGGTGCCCGTCCTGGCCAGTCGTCGACCTGCGGTGGATTCGCCAACAGTGTCCCGGGCGCACGGGGCCGCTGGGCATTCCGGCGGACTCATGAGGTATTTCGGGCAGACGGCTCTCGTGCGGATCGGCTGTCGGTGTCAGAGCCGGCGGGTCCTCGTCCGCTGCCGTTTCGTTCCCCGGAGGTGGTCCTGCCGAGAACGACTCCCGCCAGGACCAGTGTCAGTCCGCCCAGTTGCTGAACGGTCAGTACCTCGGAAGCGATCACGGTGCCTATCAGTACGCCTGTGACGGGATTGAGCAGTCCGAGCAGACCCACGGTCCCCGCGGGCAGATGCCGCAGTCCGGGGCGAGGCGGGCAGGAACGGGGCCGCCCCTGGACCTCACCGTCGCGGAGCCCGCGGCCCCCTTCGCCGAACTGCTCCAAGCCGTGCGGGAAGCGACCGACGCGCTGCCCGCCGCGCTGCTGGGGGAATCCTCCGGGGGCAGTGGTCCGTCGGCGCTGCACACAGCCGTCGCCGATGCCTACGAAGCCCAGGGGCTCGCGACCGGCAGTGGGCACCTCCTGTTGACCAGCGGCGGCGACGCCGTGCTGACCCTGCTCAGCACGGCGTACCTGCGGCCCAACAGCAGGGTCGTCCTGGACTCCCCCACCTACCCTGGGGCGCTCACCCTGTTCCGGAGCGCGGGCGCCCGCCTCGTCTCCCAGCCCCTCACCCCCATCGGCTGGGACGTCCCCGCCCTGGACCGCACCCTCACGACAGCCCGGCCGGCCCTGACCTACCTGGTCACGGACTTCCACAACCCCGCCGGCCTGCTGATGCGGGACGAGGACCGCGTTGAACTCAGGCGGCGGCTGCACTCCCACGACACCCTGGTCGTCTTCGACGAGACCATGCGGGACCTGGACCTGCGCGAGGCCGCCGCCCCGCCACCCGGCGTCGCGGCACGCGCCGGTGACCGGCATCTCGTGTACGTGGGCTCCTTGAGCAAGTCACTGTGGCCGGGCCCGCGCGTGGGCTGGATCCGCGCCCACCCGGACATCGTCCGCCGACTGGCGGCGCTCCCGCTCGCGGCCGCGCTCGCCCCCTCGCCGATCGACCGGCTCGTCGCCACCCGGCTCCTGGAACGCAGGCAAGCGGTCCTCGACCGCCGACGCGCACAACTGGTGCACCAGCGGGACCACTTGGCCGCGCGACTGTCGGCGCTGCCGTGGTGCCGCTTCCAAGTACCACAAGGCGGACTGTTTCCTGTGGCTCGAACTCCTCGACGCCGACTCCCGGCGGCTGGCCGACCTGGCAGCCACCGCGCAACCCGGCCCTCACGCCGGGCTTCCACTTCTCCCCCGACGGCACCCTGGACCGCTACCTGCGGCTTCCCTTCACCCTCCCGCCCGAGGTCATCGACACTGCGGTCGACAGACTCACCGAGGCTCATGCTGCCCTGCAGGACACCCGCCGACCGCCGCCCGCGCCCCGGACCGCCCTCATCCCGGGTGCGGCCCGGGGGTCCCGGAGCCGGCTATGCCGCGCTCGGCGGGGTTGACTGGAAGTGGCGGCGGCGCGCGCGGAGGAAGGGCACCGTGCTGCTGAGCAGGACCAGGAGCAGGACAACCACGCCCACGGGGGTGAGCTGGACCGTCACCTGCAGCGTGGTGGGCAGCACGGCCACCGCCACTCCCGCGACGGTCAACCGGTTACGCGTGCCCAAGAGCAGGACGATCGCGAGGACCCCGGCCCACAGCGGGCCGACGACGCCGAGAACGCCCAGCGCAAAGGGGTAGTACGTTTCGACGAGCTGCACGCCTGACAGCAGGACGGCCGCCAGGGCGGTGGTTCCCGTGATCGTGCGGCGTTGTGACAGGGAGGGGCCGAGCAGATCCCTGGGTGCGGCGAGGACGACGGCGCCGGTGAGCAGCGGCACCGCCAGTCGGATCACTGCGATCGAGGGGGTGCCGTGGAAGCCGGAGGAGGAGAACGCGGCCAGCAGGACGTCGGCCAGGCACAGCACCATCGCCGGCACGACCAGTGCACGGGCCACGGTCCAGCGCCCGGTCCAGACAGCCGCGAGCGCCGCCAGCCAGAGCAGCGGCGTGAGGCCCGTGTTGGCCAGGCTCAGCACATTCGGGAGCGAGGACGCCGGCAAGGTCCGGGCACCGGGGGCGAAGAGCCACAACAGGCCCGCCAGGAAGCTACCCGTCGCCACGGCGACGGCCAGCGGGGCCGCCTGCGCCAGGACCTGACCCGCCATCCGGTCGGAGCCCAGGCCGGTGCGACGCCGCAGGCCATGGCCGGCGACATCGAGCGCCTCGCGCAGCCGACCGAGCGGGCCGGCATCCTGCGTCGCCTCGGTATAGATCGCGGTCAACTCGGCCTCGTGCTCAGCGCGGTAGGCGGCCGGATGGAGGCGCAGCGCCCAGCGGAACGCGAGTGAGCTGTGCTGCCGCGTCATGCCAGGGCCCCCTTCGGGCGGATGGCGGGGGCACGACGGGCGGCCAGTCGACGCTCCGCCTCGGCGACGACAGCACGCAGCCGCTCCGTCTCGGCGGCCAGCACGTCCCGGCCGGCCTCGGCGAGGGCGTAGACCTTGCGCGCCCGACCGTCCACGACCTCCTCGCGCTCGACCCGGATCAGGCCCTGCTGGACCAGCCGGTCCAGCGCGCCGTAGAGAGTACCGGTGCGCATCCGCACACGGCCCTGGGAGATCGCGTCGATCTCCTGAATCAGTCCATAGCCGTGCCTGGGCTCGTCGGTCAGGGCAGTGAGCAAAAGCAGCGTCGGCTCCTGAAGCGGTCGCTCATTCATGTCACCGATATATATCAGCGACCGACATATGCCGTCGATCGATTCATCGTTCCGCCGCCCGGAAGCCCGATCCGCCTTCAACTCCCCGGCCCCCGGGGGGCATGTCTACGGTGCGGGACTTCCGTCGCCGTAGACGGGCTCCCACATGGCCTGTCGGACGGCCTGGCCGGCATCGGCCGGCTTGCGGGTGGCGACGCCCTCGTCGACCGCCGCCTCGACCACCGCCGTCGCGGTGATCGCGGACGACTCGCGCAGGTTCTCCACCGGTGGCAGCAGGGAGGCTCCCGGTGCGCCGGCGTCGACCTGGCCGGCCACCGCCCGGGCGGCCGCGAGGAGCATTCCGTCGGTCACCTTCGACGCGCCGGAGACGATCGTGCCCAGGCCCAGTCCCGGATAGAGCAGCGCGTTGTTGGCCTGCGCGATCCGGTAGGTCACCCCGTCGTGCTCGACGGGCGGGACGGGGATGCCGACGGCGACCAGGGCCTTGCCCCGCGACCAGGCGATGACGTCGGCCGGCCTGGCCTCGATACGCGAGGTCGGGTTGGACAGCGGCAGGATGACCGGGCGCTCGGTGCCCTCGGTCATGGCCTCGACGACCTCGCGGGTGAACGCCCCCTGCACGGTGGAGGTGCCCAGCAGGATCGTCGGCTGGACCTGTTTCACGGTTTCCAGCAGGGAGATGCCGCCGCCGTCGTTCGCCCATCCGGCGACCTCCGACGGATCGCGCGCGTAGGGTTGCTGGAAGTCACGCAGGCCGCTCGTGTCGCGGGTGAGCAGCCCCGGCTTGTCGATCAGCCAGACCTGTGCCGTGGCCTGCCGGCGGCCGGCACCGTCACGAACCATGGCATCGCGCAACTGGTCGGCGATGCCCACCCCCGCGGTGCCGGCGCCGAAGACCACCAGCTTCTGCTCGCGCATCGGCACTCCGCCGACCTCGACCGCCGACAGAGCCGCGGCCAGGGTGATCGCGCCGGTGCCCTGCATGTCGTCGTTGAAGATCCGGTAGTCGTCGCCGTGGGTCACCAGGATCCGGCGGGCGTTGCTGGGCCCGAAGTCCTCGAAGTGCAGCAGCGCACGCGGAAACATCGACGACGCCGTCCGCAGGTACCGCTCGATGAACGCGTCGTAGGCGGCACCCCGCACCCTGGGATGCCGGTTGCCCAGGTACAGCGGATCCTTCAGCAGGGCCTCGCGGTCCGTTCCCACGTCCAGTGACACGGGGACGACACGGGCCGGGTCGACGCCGGCCGCCGCGGTGTAGACCGCCAGCTTGCCGACCGCGATCTGAATGCCGCCCACGCCCCAGTCGCCGATGCCGAGGATCTGCTCCGCGTCGCTGCACACGATGAGGTCCACATCCTCGGGACCGAGCTGAAGCGTGGCGAACGCCTTCCCGATGTCGTCGGGCCGGTCGATGGACAGGAACACACCACGAGGGCGTCGGTACTCGTGGGAGTACCTCTCGATCGCCTCGCCGACCGTGGGGTCGTACACGATCGGCAGCAGCTCCGCGAGGTGATCGGTGAGCACCCTGAAGTACAGGGTCTCGTTGCGGTCGTGCAGTTGCTCCAGGTACACGTTCTTGGCCAGGTCACTGCCCTGGGCCTGCAACTGCTGATAGGCGCGCCGCGCCTGCTGTCCAAGCCCCAGCACCCCGGACGGCAGACGCCCGGTCAGCCCCAACTCGTCCCGCTCCGCCTGTGTGAACCCCGCCCCCCGGTTGCGGAGTGGATCAGTCAGAACGCCTGGAGTGGCTGGAGTCCGCGCGGTGTGCTCGGCCATCGCTGCTCCCCTTGAGTGCGCGTATCGAGCTGTCCCGGGGGCCGTCCCCCGTCTCAGAGGGTGAGGGTGGGGTCCTCGATGTCGGCCCAGACCGCGAGGTCGAGGGTGCGTTCGAGACCGTTGCGCTCGCCGGTGCTGACGTCCCCGGGCTCGGTGGTGGTGATCTGCTCCAGCCGGGGGCGGTCGAGGAGGTCGAGAACGGGGCTGCTGTCCGAGGACAGCAGGTCGCGGACCTGGGTCTGCAGTGCGACCACGTACGCGGGGTCCTGCGTGGAGGGGTACGGGCTCTTGACCCGCTCCACGACGGACTGCGGGAGGAGTTCGGAGGTGGCTGCCCTCAGGAGGCTCTTCTCGCGGCCGTCGAAGGTCTTCATCGACCACGGGGTGTTGAAGACGTACTCGACCAGGCGGTGGTCGCAGAACGGCACGCGGACCTCCAGACCGGTGGCCATGCTGAGGCGGTCCTTGCGGTCCAGGAGCAGGCGGACGAAACGGGTGAGGTGGAGGTAGCACACTTCCCGCATCCGGCGTTCCAGCGGGTCCGTCTCGCCGTCCAGGCGCGGTACCTCGGCCATGGCCTCCTCGTACCGCTGGGCGAGGTAGCCGCGCAGGTCCAGTCGTTCCCGCAGCTCCGGCTCGAGCAGCGAACTGCCGCCCCGGCCGTGCTGGCGTTCCAGCGCCGCCAGCCAGGGAAAGGTGCCGGCGTCCCGCGCGGCGGGGTCGTGGAACCACGCGTAGCCGCCGAAGACCTCGTCGGCGGACTCCCCGGACAGGGCCACCGTGGAGTGTGCGCGGATCGCCCGGAACAACAGCAGCAGTGACTGGTCGAGGTCTCCCAGGCCCAGCGGCAGGTCCCGGGCGCGTACGGCGGCGGCGCGGACGTTCGGATCCGCGAGGTCGTCGGGGTTGAGGACGATGTCCTGGTGGTCGGTTCCCGTGTGCCGGACCACGTCGTGGACGTACGGTGTGTCCGGCGTCGCGCGCAGGTCGTCGGCGATGAAGTTCTCGCTCTGGCCGACGAAGTCGACGGCGAAGCTGCGGACCGTTTCCTTTCCACGCAGTTGCTGTGCGGCCAGCGCGGTGATGGCGCTGGAGTCCAGGCCGCCCGAGAGCAGGACACACCGCGGCACGTCCGAGACCAGCTGGCGGCGGACGGTGTCCTCCAGCAGCTCGCGTACCCGTGCGACGGTGTCCTCCCGGCTGTCGGTGTGTACGGCGGCGCCCAGCCGCCAGTACGGTCGGGCGCGCAGGCCCGCGCGCTCGACGGTCACCACGGTGCCGGGCTCCACTTCCCGCATCCCCGCCCAGACGGCGTGGCCGGGCGTTTTGGCCATGGAGAACAGTTCGCGCAGGCCGTCGGCGTCGACGGTGCGGGGCACGAGGGGGTTGGCCAGGATGGCTTTGGGTTCCGAGCCGAACAGGACGCCGTCGTCGGTGGCGAAGTGGTACAGGGGCTTGATGCCCATGCGGTCGCGGATCAGCAGCAGCAGGTCGGTCCGTCCGTCCCAGACGGCGAAGGCGAACATGCCGTTGAGGTGTTCGGGGAGGTCGGCCCCCCACTCCAGGTAGCCGCGCAGCACGACCTCGGTGTCGCTGTCGGTGTGGAAGGAGTGACCGCGGCGGCGCAGCTCGTCGCGCAGCTCCGTGTAGTTGTACGCCTCTCCGGAGTACACCAGCACCACGTCGCCGTCCGGGGTGTGCTCGCTCATCGGCTGGACGCCGCCGGGCAGGTCGATGATGGCGAGCCGACGGTGGCCCAGAGCGACGTGCGTGTCGAGCCAGAGGCCCTGTGCGTCCGGGCCGCGGCAGGCCATCGTGGCGGTCATGGCTTCGGTGGCGGGTCGTTCGGTTCGCAGGTCGCGCTGGTAGGACACCCAACCGGAGATTCCGCACATGGGGTGAGACTCCTTGCCCTGGAGAAACATCCAACACCGTGGATGGCACCCCCCACAGGACCGTAGCAAGGACCACCGACCGGCGCAGCTCGCGCGGGGCCGCAAGGGCCCCCGGTCCGGTCCGGATGGGGCTGGTCGGGTACGGGCGAGGTCCCGGCGGGGAGAGGAACTCTCCTCCTACGCGGCCGTCCCCGACGCGTGCCGTGTCCGGCCGCGTCCGTGGGGCTGGCCGGCTGCCGCGTCCAGCCCCCCGGTCAGGGATTCGATCGCGGTGACCAGTCCCAGGCAGGAGCTGAGTGCCCGCGCCCGTACGCGGGAGACGCCGTCGGCCGACTCCGGGTCGCCGAGCCAGGCCAGCCCGCTGGACACCGAGAGCAGGTCGAAGACCTCGCGCAGCGCTCCCGGGCGTACGGGCTCTCCCCCGCCGGCCGCGTCGGACAGCGCGGCGAGGTGGTCGCCCACCGGTGCGGCGAACTCGGCCAGCTCGGGCACCACCTCGTCCTCGCGGTCCGGCAGATGCTCGGCGAGCAGCGCCGTGGCGTGGTTGAGGTCGTTGACGCCCGCCATGATGCGCCGGAGCTCGGCCTCGGACCAGCGCCCCCGGTGGCTCCGGGGCTCGTGCGCCAGCTTCCCGATGGCCTCGTTCAACTCTTCGTGGACCCGCCGCACGGAGGTGCGCAGGGTCTCCAGGCCGGCCCGGTCCACGGCGGCGACGTCCGAGTAGCCGGTCAGCACGACGGGCAGCAGGCGAGCCTGCAGTCGCAGCCAGCGGGCGAGCAGGACCGGGACGTGCCGGTGGTGCCACGTGGGCAGCAGCAGGAAGATCACCATCGCGATGAGGGCGCCGAGCACGGTGTCGGCGGGGCGCCCGAAGGCCACCGGGCCCTCCGGCGTGCCGATGTTGTGGATGAGGAAGACCAGCCATGCGGTGAGGACGACGTTCAGTACGTGCTGCCCGGTGCGCAGCAGGGTGAACGACAGCACGGCGAACACCACGACGGCGACGGCGAGCGCACCATGGCCCCAGTGGTACTGGAGCAGCCCCCAGGCGACGAATCCGCCGGCGATCGTGCCGATCGGCCGGCTGATGCCGCGGGCGAAGGTGTGCTCGTAGTCCGGGAAGAGCACCAGCATGGTGGTGAGGGCGGCCCAGAAGCCGTGCGCGGGCAGGCCGTGACCCCAGAAGTCGCCGACCGCCCGGCCCGCGGCCTCCGCCACGGTGGTGCCCACGCCCACGCGGACGGCGTGCCGGAACAGGGGGTCGCCGGGCCGGAGCGCGGCGGTCAGCCGGCGCACGCCACCGGAGAGCGGACCGGCTCCGGAGTAGAGCGCGGAGACCTCCTCGTGCGGCGCCGGCCGGTCGCCGCGCCGCAGGTCGACGGAGAGGTCCGCCAGCCGCTGTGCCTCGCTGATCTTCGGCAGCAGGCTCTCGGCCAGCGGGCCCCGCCAGGCGGCCAGCTCACGCAGGCACTCGTCCGGCACCTTGCCCGGACGGCCCGAGGCGACCGTACGGGCGATGGCCTCGAGAGCCTCGGCCACGGCACGGTACGGCACCCCCTTGGCGCCCTGCTCGGCGTAGAAGGTGCGGCGGATGCGTTCGGCCTCGCCGAGCAGCCCGTAGAGCGGGGCCGCGGCCGGGCGGGCGAACTGCGGCAGCAGCCCGAGCGCCGAACGCGCCGCGGAGAAGGACACCGAGGCGGGCCGCGCCGTGCCCACCGCTTCGGCTTCCTTGCGGGCGTAGGAGGCGAGGAAGCCGTACACGTCCGCGAGCTTGCGTCGCTGCGCGGCGTACCGGCGGCCGTACGGGGGGAGCAGCTGCGCGAGGACGGTCAGGGCGCAGCCCGCGGCGATCCACTTGGTCATGTCGAAGCCGGCGGACAGGCCCGGCGAGATGTCCGCCGTGATCAGCAGGCCGATGACCACCAGATAGGCACGGATGCCGACCGCCCGGCCCAGCGCCCACCACAGACCGCCGAGGAAGGCCACGGGGGCCAGGACGATCAGGAAGTACCAGTGGAGCGGCTGGACGACGACGCCCAGCGCGACCGCGCAGCTGAAGGCCAGGGCCATGACGAGGGCGTTGACGAAGCGGTGCCGCATGGGCGTGAGCAGAGTGCCGATGCCGCAGATGAAGGTGCCGACACTCATCATGGTGGTGGCCAGGACGTTGCCCGTGGCCCACCCGATGACGGCACCGACGGCCACCGCCAGCACCGCCCGCGCGAGCGTCCAGGGGTCGGCGAAGACGCGCTCCGTCCGGAAACCCTTGCGAACGGCGTGACTCAGTGATGCCGCCCAGGCCATGGGCCCACACTCCCCTTTCCGTGCCGTGAAGATATAGATGTATGATACACCTAATTAACTCCACGCATGCCAGGTACCAGCGTCCGCACGAGATCGGCGGGACGGCAACACGACCACGACCGCTCGCGATCACGGACGGGTGTGCGCGGACGGAAGCACCGGGACCGGAGCGGCGGGGCTCGCCGCCGCCCTGACCGCCCGCGGAGGCCCGGACGACGGCGCGTCGGGCGGCGGCGAGAACGCCGGGGCCGGGCCCGCGCTCGCGGCGACCTCCGACACCCCCGAGGGCGGCGGAAAGGTCTTCGCCGCCCGGAAGGTGGTGGTCACCCAGCCCGCGGCCGGCGAGTTCGAGGCGTTCGCCGCCACCCGCACCCACCAGGGCTGCGCCGTGAGGAGCGTTGCCGACGGTGTCATCGACTGCCCCTGCCGCAACAGCACCTTCTCGATCGCCGACGGCAGCGTGCGGAGCGGCCCGGCGCCCAAGCCCCTGCCCCCCCCCACCGTGCGGATCACGGTCGGCGGAGACTCGATTCAGCCGGCCGGATGACCGTCGCTCAGCCCCGCCCGCTCCACCTCCGCCGCCGTCGTCCGCAACGCCCCCACCGCCGCCCTGATCGACGGGCGGCGGTCGGCGTCCGCGCGCCAGACCACGTACACGTGCCGGCGCACCCGCTGCTTCAGCGGCACGGTGACGACCTCTGCGGGCATCGGATGGCGCCCGAGCAGCGGGGCGATGCACACGCCGAGCCCCGCGGCGACCAGGCCGAGCTGGGTGTGGGTCTCGGCGGCGCGGTGGCCGATGATCGGCTCGATGCCCTTCGAGCGCAGCGTGAACATCAGCCACTCGTGACAGAACTCGCCCTCGCCCCACGTGATCCACTCGTCCTCGGCGAACTCGGCGAGGTCCACCTCGACCCGGCCCGCGAGCCGGTGGCCGACCGGCAGGGCCACGTCCGCGGGGTCGTCGAGGAGCGGCGCCTTGACCAGGCCGTCGGGCAGCGGCATCGGCTTGTTGTACCAGTCGAGCACGACGGCCAGGTCGAGGTCGCCGCGCACCACGCCGTTGATGCCGCGCTCCGGCTCCAGCTCGCACGAGCGGACCCGCAGCGCGGGGTGCTCGGAACGCAGAGCGGCCAGCGCGGCGGGGAACAGCCCGCGGGCGGCCGTCGGGAACGCCGACAGCCTCAGCTCGCCGGCCACCTGCCCGCGCTGCGCCTCGAGGTCGGCCTGCGCCAGCTCGACCTGGGAGAGGATGCGGGCCGCGTGCTCGGCGAGCAGCCGGCCCGCGTCCGTGAGCCGCACGCCGCGCCCGTTCTTGGCGAGCAGTCGCTGGCCGGCCTCGCGCTCCAGCTTGGCCATCTGCTGGGAGACGGCCGAGGTGGTGATGTGCAGGCCCGCGGCGGCGCCGCTGACCGATCCGTGGCGGGCGAGGGCGTCGAGGGTGCGCAGGCGCTCCAGGTTCAACATGTAAGCGATGCTACGAGATACTCCGTGCAAATTCTCGATTGTGCTACGAGGACAGCTGCACCATCGTTGCCTCCATGAGCAGCAGCGTCACGTCCTCCCCCGCAACCGCCCGCCGCGTTCTCGACTGGCGGCTGCGTTTCGGACTCCTGTCCCTCGTCTGGGGTTTCAGCTTCCTCTTCATGAAGGTGGGCACCGAGAGCTTCGCCCCGTTCCAGGTCACGCTGGGGCGGCTGGCGTTCGGCACGGCGGTGCTCGCCGTGGCGATGGCCGTGAAGCGGGAGCGACTGCCGCGCGGGGCGCGGACCTGGGGGCATCTCGCGGTCGCCGGGTTCCTGCTCAACGCGCTGCCGTTCTCCCTGTTCGCCTTCTCGGAACTGACGATCCCGTCGTCGCTCGCGGGTATCTGCAACGCGACCTCGCCGCTGTGGGGCATGGCGCTGTCGCTGGTCGCCCTCTCCGAGGACCGGCCGACGCGGCGTCGGGTGGCGGGCCTCGGCATCGGCTTCCTCGGTGTCCTGACGGTGCTGGGCGTCTGGCAGGGCTTCCACGGCCTGGACGTCACGGGCACGGCGCTGGCCCTGCTGGCCTCGCTCAGCTACCCGATCGGCTGGATCTACGTCCGTCGCACGCTGGCCGGTTCCAGCCACTCCCACCTCTCGCTGAGCGGCGCCCAACTGCTGCTGGCCACGCTGCAACTGGCCGTGGTGACCCCGCTGTTCACGTCGGCACCGGCCGGCTTCCCGGTGCTGCCCTCGCTCTCGGTGGCGGCGCTGGGCATCCTCGGCACCGGACTCGCCTTCCTGATCCAGTACGACCTGGTCGCCGAGGTCGGTCCGACGACGGCCCAGATGGTCACGTACTTCACCCCGGTCATCGCCACGGCCGCGGGCGTCGCGCTCCTCGGTGAATCACTGTCCTGGTCGACGCCGGTCGGCGCGGTGATCGTCCTCGCGGGCGCGGCACTCACCCAGGCACGGCCCAGGTCCGCCACGATCGCCCCGGAGCCGTCCCGCCGGACGCGCCCACGCCCGAAGGCGAGGGTCGAGCAGGGCCAGGAACCGGGCGGCCGGCTCCCCACCGGGTAGGAACCGGGCGGCCGAACCCCCGCCCACCGGGACCCGGCCGAGTTCCGACCTGACGCGTCGCGGCCCGGCCGGGCCGCCGGCGCCGGGCCCCGCCCGGGCCGCCACGCGTCAGGTCGGCGAGCGAACCGCCGTGCACGTGGCGGACGACCACGCCTGGCCGACCACGGGAAGGCGTCGACGCGGACCGGCGGAACGGAACGTCACGGGTCAGACGTAGCTCCGCACCGGCCCCGGCCCCACGGCCGCCGCGACCGCGTCCGCCAGCGGTCCGATGTCACCCTCCGCCAGTGTCGAGACGGTGATCCGGATCCCGGGCGTGGCGCCCATGCGGAAGCGTGCGCCGGGTGCCACGGCCCAGCCGGCGTGCAGCAGCCGGGCCACGGCGCCGGTCTCGTCCGGCACCGGGAGCCACACGTTCATGCCGCTGCGCCCCTGCGCGCGGATCCCGCGCTCGGCGAGCGCGCCGAGCAGCGCGTCGCGTCGCCGCCCGTAGGACCCCGCCACCGCCTGCGGGTCCACCGCGCCGTCGGCCCACAGCCGGGCCACGGCCCGCTGGGTGACGCGGCTGACCCAGCCGGGCCCCAGTCGCTGCCGCCCGCGCACCCGGTCCAGCGTGACGGCGTCCCCGGTGAGCACGGCGAGTCGCAGGTCGGGGCCGTACGCCTTGGCGACCGAGCGGACGAACGCCCAGGTGCGCGTCGCGCCCGCGAGCGGGTGCAGGGGAAGGTCGACGATCCGGTGGCCGTGGTCGTCCTCGATCAGCACCGTCCTCGGGTGCTCGCGCAGCACGGACCACAGGGCACGCGCGCGCGTGGCGCTCACCGCGGCGCCCGTCGGGTTCTGGGCGCGGTCCGTGACGACCAGGGCGCGGGCGCCGGCTGCCAGGGCGCGGCGCACCTCCTCGGGGAGCGGCCCCTCGTCGTCGACACCCACGGCGATCGTGCGCAGGCCGAGTGCGGGGACGAGGTCGAGGAGACTGCCCCAGCCCGGGTCCTCGACGGCGACGGCGTCACCCGGTTTGAGATGGGCCGCGAGCACCCGCTCCATGGCGTCCAGCGAGCCGGACGTGACGGCCACGGGCCCGTCCGGGACGCCGTCGGCGTCCAGTTCGGCGCGCGCGAGCCGCAGCAGCTCCGGCTCCACGGGTTCGTTCCCGTACAGCACCGGCTCCCGGTCGCCCTGCTCGGCCGCCGCGGCGAACGCCGGGCCCAGGGCGGGCAGCAGCGTCGGGTCCGGATTGCCGTCGGACACGTCGCGTACGCCCTCCGGCACCTCGACCCGGATGAAGTCGCGCCCGGTGGTGGCCGGTGTCGCCCGCACCCGGCTGCCCCGGCGCCCGGCCGTCTCGATGACTCCGCGCTCCCGCAGGGTGCGGTAGGCGGCGGCGACCGTGTTCGGGTTCACCCCGAGCCGCTCGGCCAGCTCCCGCATCGGCGGCAGCGATTGCCCCGGCTCCAGTTCCCCCGAGCCCACCGCACGCTCGACGCTCGCGGAAATCTCCGCTGCGCCCCGCCCGGTGATCAGATATTCTCCTAGCACAAAGACAATTATGCACTAGTACAATGGAGCGCACCATGCAGGGGACCACGCGGACGACGGCGCAGTCCGCCACCACCGCCTACACGCCCACGGACCGCACCGTCCCCACCCGCTCCCCCGACCGGGCCTCGTACGACAAGGAACTGGTGCACGCGATACTCGACGAGGGCTACGTCTGCCACCTCGGTTTCGTCCGCGACGGCGCCCCCGTGGTGCTGCCGACGCTCTACGGCCGCGTCGGTGAGCGGCTGTACGTGCACGGCTCGACGGGTTCACGCCCGCTGCGGATGACGGGCGCGGCCGACCCCGGACTTCCGGTCTGCCTGACGGTGACGCACGTGGACGCGCTGGTGCTCGCCCGGTCGGCCTTCCACCACTCGATCAACTACCGGTCGGTGGTGGTGCACGGCACCGCGTACGACGTGACGGACCCGGAGGAGAGGCGCACGGCCCTGGACGCCCTGGTCGACCATGTCGTACCCGGCCGCTCCCAGGACTCCCGGCCGGCCAACCGGAAGGAGCTGGCCGCCACCGCCGTGATCCGCCTCGACCTGGACGAGGTCTCCGCCAAGGTCCGCACCGGCGGCGTGAACGAGGAGCCCGAGGACCTGGCCCTTCCCCACTGGGCCGGCATCGTCCCGCTGCGCAAGGGCTACGACGCCCCGGTCGCCGACCCGGACCTGGTTGCCGGCACCGGGCTGCCCGACTACCTGGCGGCCCTGTGACGCCGACCCGCCCCTGGGACGCACCGCGCGTCGGCGCGAAGTGACGGCGGTGGCTGCCCGTGCGCGACGCCGGCCGGCACCTCGAGCAGGTCCGGGACCGGATCGGGGCCGGTTCCGGCCGGGCGAAGCGCTCTGCTCCGCGTGACACCACGGCACGCGGGCACCTGCCACGCGGAACGGGGCCTGACCGGCCGAGCCTCGCCCGCCGGCACCTCAGGTCGCCGTTCCCCGGCTGGACAACTCCCTTTCCGGCCCGCCGCTCGCCACCGGATCCGTCGAGCCCTTCGCGGGCGTGGACGACTGGGCGATGAAGGCGCCCACCAGGACCACGACGCCGCCGGCGATCTGCGGGGCGGAGAGGTGTTCACCGAGCAGCACCCAGGCCAGGACGGTGGCGATGACCGCTTCGAGGCAGGCCACCACGCCCGCGACCTGAGGGGAGAGGCGGCGCACGGCGACGATGCCGGTGACGTAGGCGAGGACCGTGGCGATGAGCACGATCCAGGCCAGCAGCAGGGCGGCGGCGACGGGTGTGCCGTTCATGGGGGCGGTCCGGGTGAGGACGGACCAGTCCATCGACCAGGGGCGGGCGACGACGGTGAGCACGGCGGCCCCCACGAGCAGCCCGTAGGCGATGACGCCGAGTGGGTCGGGCGCCTCGTCGCCCGCGTCGCTGCCCTGGTCGGAGAGGACGAAGTAGCCGACCTGGCAGCAGGCGGCGCCGAGCGCGAGCAGCAGTCCGAGGGCGTCGAAGCCCAACCCCGACCAGATCTCCACGACGCAGGCGAGCCCACCGACCGCGAGGACCACCCCGAGCGCCGCGGCCCGCGTCACCGGCCGTCGCTGCACGAACCGCACCCAGCCGAGGACCAGCGCGGGCGCCAGGTACTCGACGAGCAGCGCGACACCGACGGGGATGCGGGAGAGCGCGGCGAAGTAGCAGGCCTGGACACCGGCCACGGCGAGCAGTCCGTACCCGGCGAGCAGCCCGGGGCGGCGGCGCAGCAGCCCGCGGTGGCGCACGGCGAGCGGCAGCATCACCAGGGCCGCGCCGGCCACACGCAGCCAGACCACGTGGAGCGGGTCGAGCCCCGCCTCGATCAGCGGCTTGGCCGCGACCCCGGACCCTCCGAAGGCGACCGCGGAGGTGAGCGCCAGGCCGAGCCCGGCGCCCTTTCCGCGACTGCCGCGAACGCTGTCAGACGTATGCACCGGCACATGATGACAGGGGACGACATGACCGTCACTCCCAATGGCACCTGTCTCACCGACCGGACGGCCACGGACCGGGCCGGGCCCACGCCGACCGGGGCCGACGGGGGGCGGACCGGCGCCGACCGGGTCAGGGCATCGGCTCGAAATGGTTCTCCGCGCGGGCGAGCACCGTGCGCGCGTCCACGGCGGCCCGGCCGAGCACCTCGACGGCCCGAGCCTGCGGGTCCACGACGAGGGCGGCGAGCAGGTCGACGCCGCAGGCCTGCGCCACCCCGCGCCGGAGGGCACGCCCGCAGGCGTCCGCCATGGCCGCGGCGGCGAGCGGCGAGAACCCGGTCACGCCGGTCACCACGGGAAGGGCGCCGGAGTCCTCCACGGCGCTCTGCCAGCGCAGGCCGTAGCCGATGCTGCGCTGTACGAGGTAGCCGAGCAGCCGGGCGATCTGCGGACCGTCACCGAGCACGACACGCACCTCGGGGTCGTGCTCCAGGAGGGAGTGCAGCAGGTGGGCCGTGTCGACCTGCCGGTCCCCGTCCCGCACCGCCCGGCGGCGGGCACCGGAGACCACTGTGGCCAGTTCCGCGCTGAACCGGGCATCGCCGTCGATGCCGTCCGGGCGCCGGCCGCCTTGCTCGCCGGCCGACTGCCGGGGGATACGGGGTTGCACATCCCCTACCTCACCAGTCCCGTCGGGCCGGGTCATCCCCGAAGGGGAGCATTTCCGCGTCCCACACAGAGTGGACCCGGGCGACCGAAATCTCCTCCTTGGGGATGAGATCACGCCGTTTCGCTCCGCCGGGCGCGCGTCGTCTTGACTCAGGTCGCCGCCCCTCCTCCGTCAGTCCTCGTCGGCGAGGATCAGGTACAGCTTCTTGCGGGCGTCACCGATGACGGCGAGCGCCTTCTCACGCTGCTCCTTGCTGCCGGTCTTCCAGACCTGGCCGAAGGCCTCCATCAGCCCGAAGCCGGCCTGGCGGATGTCGTTCAGCGCCTCCCAGTCGACGCCTCGCGAGGCCTCCTCCCAGGGTGCCTCGGGGCCCTCCTCGGCCGCGGTGCGGCCCGCCTCGGTGAGCGAGAAGAGCTTCTTGCCGCCCTCGCTCTCGCTGACGATCAGACCCTCGTCCTCCAGCAGCTGGAGGGTGGGGTAGACCGAACCGGGGCTGGGCTTCCACGCCCCTGAGCTGCGCTCGGCGATCTCCTGGATCATCTCGTAGCCGTGCATCGGCCGGTCCTTCAGGAGGGCCAGGATCGACGCGCGCACATCGCCGCGCCGCGCCCTTCCCCTGGGACCGCCGCGCCCTCGGCCACCCCAGGGACCTCCGTGACCGAAGCCCGGCCCGAAGGGGCCGCCGGGACCACCGGGCCCGCCCGGCCCGAAGGGTCCGAAGGCCGCACGCAGGCCCTCGAAGCCGCCGCGGCCGAAGGGGCCGCCCTCTCCGTGGCCGTGCCCACCGTGTCCACGCTCGTATCCGTGGCTGCGCATTGCCATCACTCCATTCAGTCGTTGATCTAACGCGATGCTTCAACGATATATCGGGACCTGTCGGTCGGCAACCCCCTTCCGAGGGTCCGTTCGGCAGTCCGCCCGCCGGAATCCGGTCCAGAACCTACGAATTGGCCTTGGCCTGCGCCTTCAGGGCCTGTCTAACGTCGGGCCATGCGCATTCGAATCGTCGACGCCTTCACCGACCGCCCCTTCGCCGGCAACCCCGCAGGGGTCCTGCTCCTCGACGCCTTCCCGGACGACGACTGGCTCCAGCACGTCGCCATGGAGGTCAACCACGCCGAGACCGCGTTCGCCCACCGCCTCCCCGAGGGGGCCGAGGCCGACTGGGCGCTGCGCTGGTTCACCCCGGCCACCGAGGTCGCGATGTGCGGCCACGCGACGCTCGCCACGGCCCACGTCCTGTCCACGACCGGCACCCACCGAGGACCGGTGCGGTTCGCCACCCGCAGCGGGGTCCTCGTCGCGACTCCCCGTGAGGACGGTTCGATCACCCTGGACTTCCCGACCGCACCGCTCATCCCGGTCGAGCCCTCGGCGGGCGTCGCCAAGGCCCTGGGCGCCGAACCCCGCACCGTCCTCGACACCGGGCCGAACGTCGGGGACCTGCTGGTCGAGGTCGCCGACGAGAGGACCGTCCGCGGCCTGACGCCGGACCACAAGGCGCTGGCCGCCCACTCCGCGCGCGGCGTCATCGCCACCGCGCGCGCGGAAGATCCCGCCCGTGGCTACGACTACGTCTCCCGCTGCTTCTTCCCGAACGTCGGCATCGACGAGGACCCGGTCACGGGCAGCGCCCACACGGCCCTCGCGCCCTTCTGGTCGGAGCGCCTCGGCCGGCTCGACCTCACCGGACTCCAGGCCTCGCCCCGGTCCGGTCGCGTGCGCACGGAACTGCGCGACGGGCGCACGCTGCTGAGCGGGCGGGCGGTGACGGTGATCGAGGGGGAGCTGCTGGCCCCGCCGGGTGCGCGGGACGCGATCTGACGAGGGGACGCGTGGAGGGTCCCCGCATGCCCCTTCAGGCCGTCGGGAGCCAGTCCACCTTCCCGGCCAGCAGCGCGTAGCCCACGAAGGCCCCGATGTCGAGCAGCGAGTGCGCCACCACCAGCGGGCCCACCCGGCCCCACCGGCGGTACAGGTACACGAACACGACGCCCATCACCATGTTGCCGATGAAGCCGCCGATGCCCTGGTAGAGGTGGTACGACCCGCGCAGCACCGAACTGGCCGCCAGTGACGCGCCCGCACTCCAGCCGAGCTGGTCGAGCCGGCGCAGCAGGTAGCCGACGACGAGGACTTCCTCGAGGACGGAGTTCTGCACCGCCGAGAGAATCAGTACGGGGTACTTCCACCACACGTCGGGCAGTGCCTCGGGCACCACGGTGAGGTTGAAGCCGAGTCCCCGGGCGGCCAGGTAGAAGGCGATACCGGTGCTGCCGATGACGGCGGCGACGACCGCCCCGCGGCCGAGGTCCGGCCACGGAAGGGAGCGGTCGAAGCCGAGCGTGCGCAGGCTCCGTCCCTCACGCAGCAGGAAGTGCGCGACGAGGGCGACCGGGACCAGGGCCGTGGTGATCCCGAAGAGCTGCCAGGCCAGGTCGAGCCAGGGGCGGCCCGGCGCCGCGGAGGCGTTGAGGGTGGCCGCCTGGTCCTTGAGACCGCCGGGCCGGGTGACCGAGCCGATGAAACTGATCAGGGCGGACACCCCGCTCGCGCCGAGCGAGAGCGCCAGGACGAGCAGCGTCTCGTCACGGAGGGTCCGCCGCGTCAGGCGCGCCTGCGGAAACGACTCCCGAGCAAACGACTCCTGGGGAATCGACTTCCCGGGTACCGGCTTCCCGGGAATCGGCTGCTGAGAAAACGAATCGTCCACCGGGCCCGCCTCCGCCATGCGCACCTGCCTCCAGCTGGGAGGTCACAGCTTGCCCGATCAGTATCAGGCGGTGCGCGGCGGGGCCGGACCGACGACTGCCGACCGGCCCCGGTGCTCAACCCGTCGGCACCGGCTCCGGCATGCCCACGGGCCACAGGTGCACGGGATCCCCCTCGTGCATGAGCTCGCAGTAGCGGCGGGTCGTGGCGGCCAGCGCCGCCTCGCGGGACAGCCCCGCCTCCAGCGCCCGGTGGAACGTGGCCGCCTGCCACGTCGCGCCGTTGACCCGGCGCCGGCACCGCTCCTCGATCACACCGAGGTACAGGTCCCGGTCGGCGGGCTCCACGCCCCACGCGTCCAGCCCTGCCTCGGCGAGCGGCAGCAGTTCGTCCCGGACGAGCACTGCGGCGTCCACCTCGGTGGTGCCGCCCAGCCGGCCACGCCGGGGCCATGCGAACCGCGCGTCGATGCCGTGGCGGCACGCGGCGTCGAAGTTGGCGGCGGCGGCCTCGAACGACAGCCGGCTCCACACCGGCCGGGGCTCCTCGGCGAGCGCGCGCACGACACCGTAGTAGAAGGCCGCGTTGGCGAGGACGTCGGTGACGGTCGGGCCGGCGGGCAGGACGCGGTTCTCCACGCGCAGGTGGGGGACGCCGTCGGCGATGTCGTAGACGGGACGGTTCCAGCGGTAGACCGTGCCGTTGTGCAGGACGAGTTCGGCGAGCGAGGGCACGCCGCCCGCGTCCAGGACCTCCAGCGGGTCCTCCTCGTCGCAGATCGGGAGCAGCGCCGGGAAATAGCGCCGGTTCTCCTCGAACAGGTCGTACGCCGAGGTCACCCACCGCTCACCGAACCAGGTGCGGGGGCGCACTCCCTGGGCCTGGAGCTCGGGCGGGCGGGTGTCGGTGGACTGCTGGAACAGCGGGGGCCGCGACTCGCGCCACAGCTCGCGGCCGAACAGGAAGGGCGCGTTGGCGCCGACGGCGATCTGCGCGGCGGTGACCGCCTGCGCCGCGTTCCACACGGCCGCGAAGCGGTCCGGGGTGACCTGGAGGTGCAGTTGCACCGAGGTGCAGGCGGCCTCCGGGGCGATGGACTTGGACGTGCAGGTCAGTCGCTCGACCCCCTCGATGTCCAGGGTGAAGTCCTCGCCGCGGGCGGCCACGATCTGGTCGTTGAGCAAGGCGTAGCGGTCGACGGCGGAGAGATTGGACGAGACCAGGTCGTCGCGGTCCAGCGTCGGAAGAATGCCGATCATCGCGATTCCCGCGTCGACTTCCCCGGCCTTGCGGTCCGCATACGCCAGCGACGTACGAATCTCCTCGGCGAGCCGGTCGAATACCCGGCCGCCCAAGCGGTGTGGAGCTATGTTGACTTCCAGGTTGAACATGGCGAGTTCTGTTTGGAAGTCGCGACTCGCGATCCGTTCGAGGACTTGCGCATTCAACATTCTCGGCATCCCGTCAGCACCGACGAGATTCAATTCGAGCTCCAGCCCCATCAGGTTCTTCGGGCGGTCGAACCGCTTCTCCGCCAGGAGTCGCTCCAGCCCCGTCAGGCACCGCTGGAGCTTTTCGCGGTATCGCTGGCGATCGGACAGGTCGAACTGACCTGCCACGACCTTCTCCCCCATGGAAGCGTCCCTTCTCGGAGCGGCGGGTTGAAGATCCGGCCGCCGGTGGCCGGTGGGTGGGATGATGCCCAGCCCAAGCGATCGATAACGTCCCCACCGAGTTCGGCAGCCGCTACGCTGTGCCGATGTGACCGGTGGCACATTCACCGGGCATGGCCCGTCCCGCAATTTCCGTTCCCGGAACTCGTGAAAAACGCCGACGACAATTGGCCGACCGCTTGGTGGTCATTTCCCGAGGTCATCGTCGTGCCCCCGGCCCGAAATACGGATGATTCCCGCATATCGACGGCCGAATGCAACCTTGTACGGGTTGCCGAAATCGGCTAGTTGAAACACAGTCTGAACACATGTCGTATAAACTCCGCGGACGAGGCAGAAGGCCGGTGCCCACGGTCGAAGGATCCTGCCGTCGAGCTGACGCGCGGCAGGCCTCACCCCACTTCTCGGTTCCCGGAGCCGGCCCCTGCCTCACCACCCCGTGAGCCGACAGCGTCGTCCGCCCCGCTCCGCCCTCGCGCCACCGTGCCTTCGATTGAGAGGCGACCCATCATGCCCCTGCGTGTTCCCCCGGCCCCCGCGCCCGCACTGCGCTCCGTCCTCACCGCCCTCTCCTCTCCCACCGCGGTCCGCGAGGCACGAACTCCCTCCCTGCTCGGCGCCCAGGGACCCACCACGCCCGAACTGCCGTTGCCCGTGCACGTCCTCGACCGGGTGACGGCCGACGGTGTGACGGCGACGCGGCTGGCCGGATGGCGGTTCCTCATACGCTGCGGCGACCGGGCGGTGGCTGCGGCGGAGACCATGCTGACCCCCGACGGCTGGGCGTTCTCGCACTTCTTCGAGGGCCCCTACGTCGCCTCGACGGAGCGCGCGCTGCGTCAGGCCGAGACGATGCCGCAGTCCTGCCAGCCGCGTCTGCTGTCGGTTCCCGGCCTGTACATGCTCACGCTGTGGCTGCACGGCGACTGCACCGCGGACGCCGCCGCCGGCCACCCCGCCGCCACCGACCTGCTGGTGCCGCTGGCGCCGACGCCTCCCGGCATCGCGGCCCACCGGCCGCACCGGGTCGCCGAGCTGCTGCCGGTCCTCACGCACCGGATGACGCCGACGCGGCTGCTGGGTTCCCCGGCCTGACGTTCGCCACTCGTCCACGCGCGCGGACTGGGGCCTGTCTGACCATTCCCGTCGTCGCCCGGAGGACGGCCTCGCGGCGTCAGGTGCGTGCTCTCGGCGTGTCGGGCGCAGAGCCTCGTACGGGATGTACTCGGCTCTGCGCCCGGTGCGGCGAGAGTGCGTGCATGGCGTCGCGAGGCAGGCGGGAATCGTCAGACGAGCCCTAGCCTCGCCGTTTCGGTTGGGGCGATGAGGTGTCGTTGAGGGGGAACTGCCGGGTGGCTGACGCGTTTTCGGTGTTGGGACATGGTGGAGACCCGGCGCGGTGGTCGGGTTCTCCAAGGTCCTTCGGGTCGTGGGCGGTCAGGGGCCTGCCGGTCAGCCGGCGGGACGGGGCAGTGCGGCGAGGCGATGGAAGGCCGTGGCCAGTTCGGTTCTCCAGGGCCAGGTCGCCGATATCCGCAAGCGCAGGCGTCGGCCGCCGCGGGTGAGGCGGGCGGCGACGTGCAGCAGCCGGTAGCGGAGCTTCTTCGGCTCGGCAGTGGCCAGCTCCCCGTCCAGCAGCAGGACGCGCGTCCAGGCCAGCAGGTCGATCGCCGCGAGGCTGAGTTCGAGCCAGACGGCGTTGACGTTGAAATCGCGGGAGGGGAAGCGGCCGAAGCCGGTGGTCTTGCCGCACCGGATGTGGTCCTCAACGCTGGCATGCCCGCGGTGACGGGCCTCCAGGAACTGGGCGGATCCGCCCCCGGAGTAGGGGGTGTCGGTGAGGAACACCTGATGGCGCAGGCCCTCGTCCTGATCGAACAGGGACAGCTGGGCTCCGGGGTGCGGCCGCTCGCGGCGCACGATGATGCGGGTGTCGGCCGGGTAGCCGGCCAGGTCGACCATGCCGGTCAGCTCGGCGACCTCGGCACCGTCACGCAGTGTCCCGTCCTGGTCCAGGGCGGGATGCCAGAGGCGGTCGGGCATGGTCCGGACAGCTCGGCGGACCGGCTCGGTGAT